>DBAZ01000005.1 GCA_002291945.1 Tepidimonas sp. UBA997 | reverse complement strand
GAAACAGTCGGAATTTGACTGCATTTGCCTCAAACACCGCGTCACGTTCCAGTGGGTAGGGAATCGGTATTGACCTCTCATGGAAGGACCTTCACATGCGCCTCACAACCAAAGGACGGTTTGCCGTCACTGCCATGATCGATCTGGCCCTGCGTCAAGCCAGCGGGCCAGTCACCTTGGCTGCCATCAGTCAGCGTCAGCACATTTCCTTGTCCTATCTGGAGCAACTGTTTGGCAAGTTGCGCCGTCACGATCTGGTCGAGTCCACCCGCGGTCCGGGCGGGGGCTACACCCTGGGGCGCAAGGCGGCCGACATCACGGTGGCCGACATCATCGTCTCGGTCGATGAGCCGATCGATGCCACCCAGTGCGGTGGCAAGGAAAACTGCCACGGCGAAGGGGCGCGCTGCATGACGCACGATCTGTGGGCTTCCCTGAACGCCAAAATGGTCGATTTTCTGGATTCCGTCACCTTGCAAAAACTGGTCGATGAGCAACTGGCCAAGGGCGTGGTGGTGGAAAGCGTGCCGACCATCAAGCGGGCCATTTCCACGGCCCCGGTCGTCAAGCCCATCCGCGTCAATGCGCCCAATTCGGTGTTTGCGCTGGGTGCGGTGGCCTCCAAGTAACGAGGTCGGCAGTTTTTCAACGGTTTGGACTTCTCATGAGCACCACCCCGCATTTCCCGATTTACATGGACTACAGCGCCACCAACCCCTGCGACCCTCGGGTGGTGGATAAAATGGTGCCGTGGCTGTACGAGCATTTCGGCAACCCGGCTTCGCGCAGTCACGCCTGGGGCTGGGAGGCCGAAAAAGCCGTGGAACATGCCCGTGGGCAGGTGGCCAGCCTGATCGGGGCCGATCCGCGCGAAATCGTCTGGACCAGCGGGGCCACCGAGTCCAACAACCTCGCCCTCAAAGGGGCAGCGCATTTCTACCAGGGCAAAGGCAAGCACCTCATCACCGTCAAGACCGAGCACAAGGCCGTGCTCGACACCTGTCGCCACCTGGAGCGCGAAGGCTTTGCCGTCACCTACCTCGATGTGCAGCCCGACGGTCTGCTCAACCCGGACGCCTTCCGCGCCGCCATTCGGCCCGACACCATATTGGCCAGCGTGATGTTCGTCAACAACGAGATCGGCGTGATCCAGGACATTGCCGCGCTGGCAGCCATCTGCCGCGAAAAAGGGGTGATTTTCCATGTCGATGCCGCTCAGGCCACGGGCCGTGTGGCGATCGACCTCGCCACGTTGCCGGTGGACCTGATGAGCCTGACCAGCCACAAAACCTACGGCCCCAAAGGCATTGGTGCCCTGTATGTGCGCCGCAAGCCGCGTGTGCGCATCGAAGCCCAAATGCACGGCGGCGGGCACGAGCGCGGTATGCGCTCGGGCACCCTGCCCACCCACCAGATCGTGGGCATGGGTGAGGCCTACGCCCTGGCCGAGGCCGAAATGGCCACCGAGTTGCCGCGCATCCAGGCCCTGCACCAGCGGCTGCTCGACGGCCTGTCGGGTATCGAGGCATCCTTCATCAACGGCCACACCACCCGGCGCGTGCCCCACAACCTGAACATGAGCTTCAACTACGTCGAAGGCGAGTCGCTCATCATGGGCATCAAGGGGGTGGCGGTTTCCAGCGGTTCGGCCTGTACCTCGGCCAGCTTGGAGCCCAGCTATGTGTTGCGTGCCTTGGGTCGCAGCGACGAACTGGCCCACAGCAGCCTGCGCATGACCATAGGCCGCTGGACCACCGAGGCCGAAATCGACTACGCCGTGGCCTCCATTGCCGAGAACGTGGCCAAGTTGCGCCAACTCTCCCCGCTGTGGGAGATGTACCAGGACGGCATCGACCTGTCCACCATTCAATGGGCTGCGCACTGAGCGCCGCCGCTACCCCCAGGAGATTGCCATGGCATACAGCGACAAAGTGATTGACCACTACGAAAACCCGCGCAACGTCGGCAGCTTCGAAAAAGGCGATGACACCATCGGTACCGGCATGGTCGGTGCCCCCGCCTGTGGTGACGTGATGAAGCTGCAAATCAAGGTCAACCCGGCCACCGGCCTGATCGAAGACGCCCGCTTCAAGACCTACGGCTGCGGTTCGGCGATTGCGTCGAGCTCGCTGGTCACCGAATGGGTCAAAGGCAAGTCGCTCGACGAAGCGGCGCAGATCAAAAACAGCCAGATTGCCGAAGAACTGGCGCTGCCGCCAGTGAAAATCCACTGCTCCATCCTCGCCGAAGACGCCATCAAAGCCGCCGTCGATGACTACAAGAAAAAGCACACGCACTGAAGCGCTGGAAGCCACCCCATGCCTGTGACCGTTACCGCAGCCGCTGCCCGCCATGTCACGAAGTACCTTGCCCGTCGCGGCAAGGGGGTGGGGGTGCGCCTGGGCGTCAAGACGACCGGCTGCTCCGGTCTGGCGTACAAGATCGAATATGCCGACGCCGTGTCGCCCGAAGACGTGGTGTTCGAAGATCAGGGCATCAAGATACTGGTCGATCCCAAAAGCATGCCCTACATCGACGGCACCCAGTTGGATTTCGTGCGTGAAGGGCTCAACGAGGGCTTCAAGTTCATCAACCCCAACGAGCGCGACCGCTGCGGTTGCGGCGAGTCTTTCCGTGTCTGAGGCTGCATCCACCGCTCAGCACGCCTTGGCTGCCCTGAGTCTGCAGGCCGACGACTTCACGCTGTTCGGGCTGGCACCGGGCTTCCAACTCGATCGCCAGCAACTCGACGAACGCTGGAAGCAGTTGCAACGCCAGGCCCACCCGGACCGCTACGCCACCCAGGGTGCTGCGGCCCAGCGGGTGGCGATGCAGTGGTCGGTTCGCATCAACGAAGCCTATCAACGCCTCAAAGATCCGCTCCAGCGGGCCGCCTACTGGTGCGAGCGTGCCGGTGTGCCCGTCAACGCAGAGAACAACACCGCCATGCCAGCCCCATTCCTGCTGCAGCAAATGGCTTGGCGCGAAAGCCTGGAGCAAGTCCGGTCGGAGCCGGAACTGCACGCCTTGCTGCAAGAAACGCAGCAGGTGCGCGAGCGCTTGCTGGCCGATCTGCAGCATCAGATCGATGGGCTGGGGGCGGCGCACGCAGCGGTGGGTGGTGTGCGGGCGCTCATGTTTGTCGAGCGCTTCGCGCAAGAAGTGCGCCACCGACTCGAACGTTTTTAAGCATTCATGGCCTTACTCCAGATTTCCGAGCCCGGGCTCACGCCCGACCCCCATCAGCGGCGCATAGCCGTCGGTATCGACCTCGGCACCACCCATTCGCTGGTTGCCGCCCTGCGCCACGGTGTGCCCGAATGCCTGCCCGACGAGCAAGGCCGTGTGATTCTGCCCAGCGTGGTGCGCTACTTGCCACCCGGCACCGGCAGTGGCCGGCAAATCGGCTTCGATGCCTTGGCCGCCCAAGTGGCCGACCCGCACAACACCATCAGTTCCGTCAAGCGGCTGATGGGGCGCCAGCGCCACGACCTGGCAGCGCAAGGCGTGGTGGACAAACTGCCTTACACCGTGCTCGAAGGCCAGGGCATGGCCGCCGTGCAAACCGTGGCGGGCATCAAGTCGCCGGTCGAGGTGAGTGCCGAAATTCTGGCCGCGTTGCGCATACGCGCCGAAGACACCTTCAATGCCGATCTGGCCGGCGCGGTGATTACCGTGCCGGCCTATTTCGACGACGCGCAACGCCAAGCCACCAAAGATGCCGCGCAGATGGCGGGCCTCAAGGTGTTGCGGCTCATCAACGAGCCGACCGCCGCCGCCATCGCTTATGGGCTGGACCAGGCGGCCGAAGGCATTTATGCCGTCTATGACCTCGGTGGCGGCACGTTTGACGTGTCGATTCTGCGCCTGGCCCACGGCGTGTTCGAAGTCATGGCCACCGGCGGCGACTCCGCCTTGGGCGGTGACGACTACGACCGCGCCCTGGCCGACGCGGTGCTGGCGCAAAGCGGCTGCTCGGTGCAGGTGGCCGACTTGCCGCCGGGCGAGCGGGCTGCCTGGCTGGCGCAAGCCCGGCGCGTCAAGGAAGCCCTGTCTGGCCGGGCGGAGTCGGGCCTGGCGGTCAGGTTTGCCGCTGTCGTGCACGGCCAGCCGGTCGAGCTCGAGGTCACGCACGCTCAGTTCGCTGCCGCGACCGACGGTCTCACGCAGCGCACCCTCGCTGCCGTCTTGCGCGTGCTGCGCGACGCCGGGCTGGCGCGGTCAGAAATTGCGGGCGTGGTGCTGGTGGGCGGCTCGACCCGTATGCCGGTGGTGCGCCGCGCCGTGGCCGATTTTTTTGCGCAGCAACCCTTGCTCAACCTCAACCCCGACGAAGTCGTGGCGCTGGGTGCGGCCATCCAGGCCGACCAGTTGGCGGGCAACGCCAGCGCGGGCGAGTTGCTGCTGCTCGACGTGATCCCGCTGTCGCTGGGCATCGAGACCATGGGCGGCTTGGTGGAGCGCATCGTGCCGCGCAACACCACCATTCCCACCGCCATGGCGCAGGACTTCACCACCTTCAAAGACGGCCAGACCGCGCTCGCCTTGCACGTGCTGCAGGGCGAACGCGACCTGGTGGCCGACTGCCGCAGCCTGGCCCGCTTCGAACTGCGTGGCATCCCCCCCATGGCGGCGGGGGCGGCGCGCATCCGTGTCACCTTCACGGTTGACGCCGACGGCCTGCTCACCGTCAGCGCCCAGGAGCAGGGCACCGGCGTGCAAGCCCGGATCGATGTCAAGCCGTCGTACGGCCTGAGCGACGAGCAGATCGCGGCCATGCTGCAAGACAGTTTTGCCACCGCTGCGCAAGACATGGCCGCACGCGCCCTGGTCGAAGCCCGGGTGGATGCCCAACGCATGATCGACGCCACCCGATCCGCGCTGGCCGCCGACCGGGCCATGCTGAGCGCCGCCGAGCAGGCCGCCATCGAGCAACTGATGCAGGCCGCGCTGGCAGCCCGTGCGCTGACCGACCCGGCGGCCATCGAGGCCGCCACCGAGGCGCTGGCCCAAGGGTGCGAAGCATTTGCCGCTCGCCGCATGAATCGCAGCATTGCCCAAGCGCTGGCCGGGCAGAATATCGACGCCTTATAAAAACCCCGCCACCCCACGGCCATCCCCCGTCATGCCCATCATCACCATTCTTCCGCATCCGCAGTATTGCCCCGAGGGCAGGCAGATCGAGGCCCTGAGTGGCACCACGCTCTGCGAAGCATTGCTCGATCACGACCTCGACATCGAACACGCCTGCGACATGAGCTGCGCCTGCACCACCTGCCATGTGCTGGTGCGCAAAGGCTTTGAAACCTTGGGCCAGGCCAGCGAAGACGAGGAAGACCTGCTCGACAAAGCCTGGGGCCTGGAGCCGCAATCGCGCCTGAGCTGCCAGGTGCAACTCGGGCAGGCCGATCTGACGATCGAGATCCCGCGTTACACCATCAACCACGCTCGCGAGCAGCACTAACGCCAGCAGCACTAACAAAAGGGCGGGCCATGCGCCAGATCGTACTCGATACCGAGACCACCGGCCTGTCGGCGCAGGACGGCGACCGCATCATCGAAATCGGCTGTGTGGAACTGCACAACCGCAAGCTCACCGGCAACAACCGCCACTTCTACCTCAACCCCGAGCGCGACATACACCAAGAGGCCCTGCGGGTACACGGCATCACGCTCGAATTTCTGGCCGACAAGCCCAAGTTCGCCGACGTGGCCAGCGACTTGCTGGACTACCTCCGGGGGGCTGAACTCATCATCCACAACGCGCCCTTCGACCTCGGTTTTCTCGATGCCGAATGGCACCGCCTCGGGCACGCCCGCACGCGCCACT
Organism: Tepidimonas sp. UBA997; assembly: GCA_002291945.1. GTDB lineage: Bacteria > Pseudomonadota > Gammaproteobacteria > Burkholderiales > Burkholderiaceae_C > UBA997. Next base: position 50,684 of record DBAZ01000005.1, on the reverse strand, counting down.
GGGTGAGCGGGGTGATCGACACCCTGGTCATGGCCAAGGAGATGTTCCCCGGCAAACGCAACGGCCTCGACGCCTTGTGCGACCGCCTGGGGGTGGACAATTCCGGGCGCACCCTGCACGGCGCTTTGCTCGACGCCGAATTGCTGGCCGAGGTGTACATCAACCTGACCCGCGGCCAGGACGCCCTGATCATGGACATGGTTGCAACGCCCGGCGGCGAGTCGTCGCTGCAGGCGCTGGACTTGTCGCAGTTTGCGCTGCCGGTGCTGGCCGCCAGCGAGCAAGACATGCTGGCGCACCAAGCCGTGTTGGCCGAACTCGACCAAGCCAGCAAAGGCAAAACCGTCTGGCGCCGGGGTGGTTTGTGAGCTTGGCAGTGAGTTTGTGAGGCCGCCTGATTCCGTAGTACAATGGCAGGCTAGGGGTGATTAGCTCAGCGGTAGAGCACTGCCTTCACACGGCAGGGGTCACATGTTCGATCCATGTATCACCCACCAGCCGCACCAGATCGGGTCGTTAACTCAGCGGTAGAGTGCCACCTTCACACGGTGGAAGCCAGTGGTTCGATCCCACTACGACCCACCAATCCATCGATTCACAAAGCCTCAAGGCGAGACGTCTTGAGGCTTTTTTGCTTTGAAAATCAATGGCTTGCGTGGATTTTGTGTTCTCAGGATGTCTCGGGGGGGTACAGCTAGGGCATTTCATGGCCACTAACCCACTGGGTTATATTGGCAAGTAAGAGCCTCACCGTCCCAGCCACCCATCCAACGCTGTGCTTGCCTGCCCGCATTTCAGGTGTGCTAGCATGAACCCGACCTGAGCAACTTTGAACATGCGAAAACAGCCCAGAGAAATTCTGATTGAACAAGAGCGCCACGAGTTTAAGCAGAAATCAGGTGGGGGTATTTTGTATGATGAGGTCTTGGGGGCATGTGGAAGGCGATCATCACCAAGAATATTGGACTCCTCGAAAAGCTTGGATTGATCGTTTCCAGCCGGGAGGCCAATCCTGGGCATGGCATCCGGAAGGTGGTGCGCACCGTTGTGCCAAAAAAACAGGGAGTGTCGGATGAGCATCAGCATGCAGGGCCGTGTGGCGTACCATTTTTCAAAATCGCCAGCGACGGGTAGGCCAGATTCTGTGACCCGGCGCGGCGGTTCGTGCGTGCGCTTGACGCTGCGGCACCCGATGGCATGACCCGCGGGTGGGTCGGCGCTTTGGCGCTTCTGCTGGGCAGCGGGGCTCAGCTTCAGCAGGCGAGTCTCTGGCCGATCGGGATGTACGCCATCTGCTTGGGGCTGGGTTTGCTGGCCTGTGTGGCGTCCTGTGTGCGTAATCGATCGTGGTGGGTCATCGGGTTGGCGGTGTTCGCTGTCGCGTTCGGATTGACCGGTGCGCGTGCGGCGTTGTACCAGCAAGGTGCATTGTCTGCCGAACTGGAAGGTCGGGAACTGCTGGTCGAAGGTTGGGTTGCTGGTTTGCCCCGCGAAGGCGAATCGGGCACTCAGTTCGAGTGGGTCACGGCGCACGCCTGGCATGCGGGCCAGCCGGTTGACGTGCCGCATCGGGTCCGCTTGTCATGGCGCGGGGATGGACTTACCGATCTCAAGCCTGGACAGTACTGGAGGCTCACCGTGCGTCTGGAACGACCGCACGGGTTGGCAAACCCAGGAGGCTTCGATGCCGAGCTGTGGATGTGGGAGCAGGGTTTTCAAGCCAGCGGGAGTGTTCGACGCGGCCGAGATGTCGCTGAACCGCGCTTGCTCGAATCGACCTGGCGCTACCCCGTTTCGCAGGCTCGAGAGGCCATGCGAAGTCGCTTGCAGGCCCACACCGGTGGCGCAGAAGGCACCGGCATCGTGCTCGCCTTGTCAACGGGTGATCAGAGCCTTATTCCGGCGTCGCAATGGGAGGTGTTTCGTCTGACGGGGGTGATCCATCTGGTGGTGGTCTCCGGGATGCACGTGACCTTTTTTTCCTGGCTGGCCATGCTGGCGGTGGGGCTGGTCTGGCGACAAGCCGGTGGGCGTTTTCCTGGGCTGTTGCTGACGATCCCCGTCCCCGTTGCGGCCGGCTGCGGGGGCGTGCTGCTGGGTCTGGCCTATGCGGTTTTCTCGGGTTGGGGAGTGCCTGCCCAGCGGGCGGTGTTCATGCTGTCGGCTCTAGTGGTACTGCAGTTGCTGGGCCGCCGCTGGCCTTGGCCGATGATCTGGCTGGGTGTGATGGCGTTCGTGGTGCTCATCGATCCCTGGGCGATGATGCGCCCCGGCTTCTGGCTGAGCTTCGTGGCGGTCGCTGTGCTGTTTGCGGTGGGTAACCCCCTGCACACCTGGGCGCAAGGATGGAAGGAGTCGCTTCACCGCATGGTTCGCACGCAGGCGCTGGTCACCGTGGCTCTGGCACCACTGACGTTGATGTGGTTCGGGCAGTTTTCCGTGGTGGGCCTGATCGCTAACCTGCTGGCAATTCCCTGGGTCACCCTGGTCCTGACGCCGCTGGCCCTGGCCGGCGCCTGCCTGCCCTGGTTCTGGACGCTCGCGGTCTGGGCCAGCGACGCGATGCTGATTGGGCTGCAATGGCTGGCTGGTTGGCCCATGGCAGCCGTGTATCGGCCTGCCACCCCTTGGCCCCTGGCTGTGGTGGGCGTGTTAGGGGGATTGTTGCTGGTCAGCCGCTTGCCTTGGGCGTACCGTGGCTGGGGTATTTTGCTGATCTGGCCTGTGCTGGCCTATACCCCGCCACGCCCTGCCCAGGGCGACTACGAGTGGCTGGCGGCCGATGTGGGTCAGGGGACGGCAGTCATCATCCGCACGCGCCACCATACGCTGGTCTATGACAGCGGCCCGCCGATGGGATCAAGCCACAACGCGGCCGAGCGCGTGATCATCCCCCTGCTGCGTCGTCAGGGAGAATCCCCTGATCGGGTCGTGATCAGTCACCGAGACGCGGATCATTCCAGCGGGATGGAGGCACTGGCTGCGGCCTACCCGGAGGCCGACTGGCGTCTGTCATTCGTGCCACCCGGTGGCTGGCAGGCCCCTGCCTTGCCGTGCGTGGCCGGAGATGCCTGGGAATGGGACGGTGTACCGTTTCGTTTTTTGCACCCCAGACCAGACGATTATGGGTCACGCTTGTCCAGCAACGCCATGTCGTGCGTGTTAATGGTCGGCCACCCCGACAACGCACTGTTGCTCACTGGCGACATCACCATCGACGAAGAAAACCGGCTGGTGCTGGGTGATCCTGGTTTGCGTGCCCGGGTCCTGTTTGCGGGCCATCACGGCAGCAAAACCTCGAACGGCCCGTTGTGGTTGAACACGCTGCAGCCCCGTGTGGTGGTGGTTCAGTCGGGGCATCGCAACCGCTATGGCCACCCCGCCCCCGAAGTGGTGCAGCGATTGCAGGCCCGGGATATTCACTGGGTGAACACGCCAAGCTGCGGTGCCGCATTCGGACGCAGCACGCAATCCGATCGCGTCTTCTGTCAACGTGACGTACGCCAGCGCTACTGGCACTTTGCTGAACACCGCTGAAAGTATCGGATACTGTCACTGATGGCTGCCATGTGCCAGACTGCTCAAGCTGGCCTGGTTATTGCTAGAAACTGAAACCTAATCAAGATCGATCCTCGGAACCGCCGACATGAGCCAATTCACCTTCGACGAAATGGATGCCACCCCCGATCAGGTTCGAGCTCATTACCAGACGTACGCGCGTTGGCTGGCTCAGCAACCCCCCGAACTGATGGCTGACCTGCGTGAGGAAGCGGAAGTCATCTTTCGTCGCGTGGGTATCACGTTTGCCGTCTATGGCGACAAGGACGAAGACGGGGCCGGTACCGAGCGACTGATCCCGTTCGACGTGATTCCTCGCATCATTCCCGCGCACGAATGGCGCATGCTGGAAAAGGGCCTGATCCAGCGGGTCAACGCACTCAACCGTTTGATCCACGACATCTACCACGATCAGGAGATCTTGAAAGCTGGCCTGGTTCCGCGCGAACAGATCGAGCTGAACGCCCAGTTTCGCCCTCAGATGCTGGGCGTGGATGTGCCAGGCGGGGTGTATTCGCATATTGCGGGGATCGACATCGTGCGGGCCCCCGTCTCAGGGGGCAGCGGCGAGGCCCAATACTACGTTCTGGAAGACAACCTGCGTGTGCCCAGCGGGGTGAGTTACATGCTCGAAGACCGCAAGATGATGATGCGGCTGTTCCCGGAACTGTTCAACCAGAACCGGGTGGCCCCGGTGGCCCACTATCCCGATCTGCTGCTGGATACGCTGAGGGCCGTGAGCCCTGCCCATACTGCCGAGCCCACCGTGGTGGTCCTCACGCCTGGCATGTACAACAGTGCCTACTTCGAGCACGCCTTCCTGGCCCAGCAGATGGGCGTGGAGTTGGTCGAAGGTCAGGATCTGTTTGTGAGGGACGGCTTCGTCTATATGCGCACCACGCGCGGCCCCAAGCGCATTGACGTGATCTACCGCCGGGTGGACGACGACTTCCTCGATCCGCTGGTGTTCCGGCCCGACTCCACACTCGGTTGCAACGGGCTGCTCGATGCCTATCGCAAAGGCAACGTGACCCTGTGCAACGCGATCGGGACCGGCGTGGCCGACGACAAGTCGATTTACCCTTACGTGCCCCAGATCATCGAGTTTTACCTCGGTGAAAAGCCGATCCTGAACAATGTGCCCACCTTCATGGGGCGCAAGCCCGATGACCTGAACTACATCCTGGCCCATTTGAAGGACTTGGTGGTCAAGGAGGTGCATGGCGCGGGGGGGTACGGCATGCTGGTGGGCCCTGCCTCGACCCAGGCCGAAATCGAAGCCTTCCGCAAGGCCGTCGAGGCCAAGCCGGATGGCTATATTGCCCAGCCCACCTTGTGCTTGTCCACCTGCCCGACCTACGTGGATGCCGGTATTGCGCCGCGCCACATCGATCTGCGACCGTTCGTCTTGAGCGGCAAGAAAGTCCAGATGGTGCCGGGCGGCCTGACGCGTGTGGCTTTGAAGGCCGGTTCGCTCGTGGTGAATTCCTCGCAAGGCGGTGGCACCAAAGACACCTGGATTCTGGAAGATTGAGGGAGACCCCTATGTTGTCGAGAACTGCCGATCACCTGTTCTGGATGTCGCGCTACACCGAGCGGGCCGAAAACACCGCCCGCATTCTGGATGTCAACTATCAGACCTCGCTGCTCCCGCAGTCGGCGGGGGCTGCGCAGGTGGGCTGGGAAAGTTTGCTGCGCATCAGCGAACTCATGCCGGCTTACCAGTACCAGTATGGCGAAATCACGCCCCATGACGTCCTGCACTTCATGATGCGCGATGCAAGCAACCCGTCCAGCATCGTGAGCTGCCTTCGTGCGGCTCGCGAAAACGCCCGCGCAGTTCGCGGCGTGCTCACCACCGAACTGTGGGAGACGCAGAACCAGACCTGGCTGGAGTTGCAGCGGCTGCTCACTGGCAAGAGCATCGCAAAGGACCCTGTGGAATTCTTCGAGTGGGTCAAGTTCCGCTCGCACCTCTCCAGAGGGGTGGCGATCGGTACCATGCTGCAGGACGAAGCGTTCCACTTTTACCGCATGGGCACCTTCCTGGAGCGGGCTGACAACACCGCCCGGCTCATTGACGTGAAGTTCCATGCGGTGGAGACCGACTTTTACGGCGTCGCCAGCCAGGAAAATCAGGAACTCGACTTCTACCACTGGAGCGCCATTTTGCGCAGCGTCAGTGCGTTTGAGGTCTATCGCAAGGTGTATCGCACCGTTATCACGCCCGAGCGCGTGGCTGAGTTGATGATCCTGCGCCCGGACATGCCCCGCAGCTTGCTGGCTTGCATGCATGAAGTGGTCAACAACCTGCGTGCCGTCAGCAACGAAACCTCGGCTGAAACCGAGCGCCACGCGGGCAAGCTGCGCGCCGAACTCCAGTTTGCCAAGATCGACGAGATCCTGGCCAACGGCCTGCACGCCTTCCTGACCCAGTTCCTGGACCGCGTGAACATGCTGGGTCATCGCATCAGCCAGAACTTCCTGATGCCGACGCATTGAGCCCTCGGCGTTGGTGGAGGTGGGCAACCGCACCCACGTGGAGGCAGATACGCGGCCGGTTCAGAGGCGACTGAAATAGCGCTCCACCGCAGGTCGGGCCTTTGGGCGCTTCCATTCGCTCACATGGCCGATATTGATGAAACAGACGGCATCCTCTTGCGGGGCAAGACGAAACAGTTGCCGCAGGGCAGTCGATGACATGGCCTGACCGCTGGTCAGACTCGAACCGAGGCCGGTGGCGGTGGCCTGCAGCAGCATGTTTTGTACCGCTGCCCCGAGTGAGAGCAGCCGCTCGCTGTCCGGAACGTCGTCGCCCGCCTTCCCTTTGCAGACCACGGCAAGGAGCAGCCAGGGTGCACGCTGCGCCTTTTCTCGGGCCATGGCCTGAGCCTGTTCGTCGGCTGCGGGGTCTCGGTGCAGCAGGGCCTGGACAAAGGCATGACCGAGGCGGTCACGCTGGCTGGTGGCGACTTCAATGAAGCGCCAAGGCACCAGTTGGTCGTGATCGGGTGCCGCAGCCGCTGCGTACAGTATTTTCTGACGTTGCTCGGGGTCAGGTCCCGGACCCACCAGTCGCTTGGGAAGTGTGGTGCGCCGACTCTGGATCAAAGCCTCGGCCCATGCCGAGGCTTCCTGGGTGGATGGTTGCGGGTGCGAAGGCGTCATGATGGTCGCACGAGGAGGTTAACCGGGTTGCCCGTCGATCCGTGGTTTGCCGTACCAACGAACCAGGCGGATCGCCCAAGGCCCCATGGCCGCCAGCCAGCAGAACGCCGCCAGCAGGGTCAGCAATCCGTGGTATTCGGTGTGCAAGATGGCTGCGGCCACCCTGAAAACCGTGGCCAGTTGCAGCACCAGGAAAGCGAACCAGATGAAGCCGTCGGCCACCAAGGCCCTGCCACCGTGACCACATGAGACCCGGGTCACCATGGCCAGGAGCAGCGAGCCCATGAACCCCATGGTGGTGGCGTGCATGGCACCCAGAGACCAACCGACCTCCCCGGTCAGGCCAGTCCAGAAATGGCCGGTCGCATCCAGCAGAAAGCCCAGTCCCAGCCAAAGAAAACCGATATGCAACATGGCAAGCAGGCGAATTTTCAAGCTCTGGATCAGGCCCCACACGAGCGCCAGCCACAGGAGAATCAAGGCCGTGACCAGCATCCAAAAACTGCTGATGACGTTCCAGGCCGGCCAGTCCCAGCCTGACCAGTCGAACCAGACCGACGCGGTTTTATGCAGCACCGCCAACACGAGGAAATACAGCACCCACAGGGTGTTCACCCCAGGCTGGTCCACACCCGACACGGTTTTCACATCATTGAAGTGCTGGGCCGCCGCAAGGGTCGGCAACAGTCTTTTGAAGAGGTGCAAGAGCGCATCATGCGCCAGTTGGCCATGCAGTCGCGTGCCACGGCCTTGCGGCAGTACATGCTGCTGCTGGTGGGTCAATCGAAGCTGGAGAATCTGTCGCTCGAAGGGGCCGACACGCCATGGGTTCAGTGAGCGAACAAGGCACCGGGTGTCGAGACACATGGGATGCCGCGCAACCCGGCCCATCCCGAGAAAATCTGCTAGGGATGTGACCAATGCTGTTACCATCAAGGCATGCGCTGTGGCGTCGATTCGGTGCCAACCCAGCATCTGGTGTAATCTTGTGGCGGGTCGTGGTGCCTCGACGTCTTGCCGTTGGAAATGTGGGCTGAGTCGAAAGGTCGTGCTGCAATGTCGGAAGATGTGACCCCGTTGGAACTCCTGGGCAAGACCCTGCTGCCTGTGGTGCAGGGCGGGATGGGGGTAGCGGTCTCTGCCGGGCGGCTTGCCGGTACCGTGGCGGGCTTGGGTGCCGTGGGTACGTTGTCGTCCGTGGACTTGCGGCGCAAACATGCCGACCTGATGGACGCCACGGCGCACCTGACCGACGAGCCGGATGCCAAAGAGCGCATCGATGCCGCCAACCTGGAAGCCCTGCGCCGCGAAGTCGCGCTGGCTCGCCAACTGGCACAGGGCAAGGGCCTGATCGCGGTCAATGTGATGAAGGCGATCAGTGCCTACGGGGCCCATGTGCAGCAGTCCTTGGCCTGTGGGGTGGATGCCTTGGTGGTGGGGGCCGGGCTGCCGCTGGATCTGCCCGAACTCGCCAAAGACCACCCCCAAGTGGGCCTCATCCCCATCCTGTCGGATGCTCGCGGCGTGCAACTGCTGGTGCGCAAATGGGAAAAAAAAGGGCGCCTGCCCGATGCGATCGTGATCGAGCACCCGCGGCTTGCAGGTGGCCACCTAGGGGCTGCGAAGGTGAGCGATCTTCGGGATCCGCGTTTTGACTTCGAGGTGGTGATTCCCGAGGTGCTGGCTTTCTTCAGGTCGGCAGGCATAGAAAAGCACATCCCGCTGATTGCTGCGGGTGGTGTCTATGGCCGCGACGACCTCTTGCGCCTGCAGGCCTTGGGAGCGAGCGCGGTGCAGTTGGGCACCGCCTTTGCCGTGACCGAAGAGTGCGACGCCGACCTGGTGTTCAAGCAAATGCTGGCACACGCACGGCCCCGCGATCTGGTGGAGTTCATCAGTGTGGCTGGTCTGCCGGCGCGTGGCGTGCGCAACCACTGGCTCGACAAATACCTGCGTGTGGAGCCGCAACTCAAGGCGGTGGCCCACGTCAAGAAGCGCTGCAACATGGCGTTTGACTGCCTGTTGCATTGTGGCCTGCGCGATGGCAGGCCCGACATGGGGCAGTTCTGCATCGATCAGCAACTCGGTCACGCCATGCAGGGCGATGCCGAGCGGGGCCTGTTTTTCCGTGGCGCCGGGCCCTTGCCTTTTGGGCAGCAGATACGCCCGGTGGCCGACCTCATGAACTGGCTGCTCCACGGTGTGCGCCACGGCGTCGAGCATGACCCACGCGCCCTGTGGCTGCAGGAACTGGATGCCGTATGAACCGCCGCGCCAACCCGGTCGGACTGGCCACGTTGGTGGATTTGCCGCGCCAGCCGATCAGCAATGATGTCTTGCATGAAAAGTATCTGAAAACCGGCGAGCACAACGAGTCCGCGCTTTTCGATCGTGTCGCCCAGGCACTCGCCAGTGCAGAACGCCCCGAACTGAGGGACGCTTGGCAACAGCGCTTCCGCGCCAACCTGCAAAAGGGTGCGATCGGTGCCGGACGCATCATGAGTGCTGCGGGCACCGGCATTCGGGCTACGCTCATCAACTGTTTTGTGCAGCCCGTGGGGGATTGCATCCAGGGTCAAGACGACGATGGCTACCCTGGCATTTACGAGGCCCTGCGGGAGGCCGCCGAAACCATGCGGCGTGGCGGTGGCGTGGGTTATGACTTTTCGCGCATTCGTCCCCAAGGGGCGGAGGTCAAGGGCACGGCATCCACTGCATCCGGGCCGTGCAGCTACATCAATGTGTTCGACCAGTCATGCGCCACGGTGGAAAGTGCCGGCGCACGACGTGGTGCCCAGATGGGTGTGTTGCGCATCGACCACCCGGATGTGATGGCGTTCATCACCGCCAAACGCACCCCTGGGCGATGGAACAATTTCAATGTGTCGGTGGCTGTGTCCGACGCTTTCATGCATGCCGTGGGACACAAGGCCAGTTGGGAACTGGTGCACAAGGCCCGACCAGCCGAAGATCTGCTGCGTCGCGGTGCCCGCCAGCGCGACGATGGTCTGTGGGTGTACCAGACCCTGCCCGCGACCGAACTGTGGGACACCATCATGCGTTCGGCGTACGACTTTGCCGAGCCGGGCATCCTGTTCCTCGACAACATCCACCGCGACAACAACCTGCGTGCCATCGAGTCCATCGAGGCGACGAATCCCTGCGGCGAGCAACCCCTGCCGCCCTACGGCTGCTGCGACCTCGGCCCCATCATCCTCACGCGCTTCGTGCGGCATCCGTTTGATGAAGGCGGGCAGGCGCGGTTCGATGTGGACGCTTTTTGCGAATGCGTAGCGCTTCAGGTGCGTGCGCTCGACAATGTGCTCGACATCACCCACTGGCCGCTGCCGCAGCAGCAGGCCGAAGCGCAGGCCAAGCGGCGCATCGGTGTGGGCTTTACCGGCCTAGGCGATGCGCTGGTCATGCTGGGTCTGCGTTACGACGCGGCCGAAGGTCGGGCCATGGCGCGCCAGATCGCCGAAAGCATGCGCAACGCGGCTTATCACGCCTCCGTGGACCTCGCCGCTGAAAAGGGTGCATTCCCTCGTTTTGACGCCGTCCATTACCTCGAGCCAGGCACCTTTGCCAGCCGCCTGCCACAGGACTTGCAGGCGCGCATACGCTGCCACGGCATACGCAACAGCCACCTGCTCTCGATTGCCCCGACCGGAACCGTGAGCTTGGCCTTCGCCGACAATGCCTCCAACGGCATCGAGCCGGCTTTTTCTTGGGCCTACACGCGCAAGAAGCGCGAGGCCGATGGCAGCCGGACCGAATACGAGGTGCATGACCACGCGTGGCGGGTATTCCGTACCCTCAAGGGCCCGGACGCACCGTTGCCGGATGCGTTTGTGAGTGCGCTCGACATGGCCGCTTCAGACCACATCGCCATGATGGAGGCGGTGCAACCCTTCATCGATACCGCGATTTCCAAAACGGTGAATGTGTCGGCAGATTACCCGTACGACGACTTCAAGGGGCTGTACCTCCAGGCTTGGAAGGCTTGCCTCAAGGGGTTGGCCACCTACCGGCCCAACAGCATCCTGGGTGCGGTGCTGGAAGTCAAGCCGGTCGAGGTGGCTGCCATGCCCGCAGCCCCCGCCGCGCTGCCCGATCCCATGCGGGTGGTGATTGAAAGCCGACCCCGGGGGGCGTTGAATGCGGTGGCCGAAAAAATCGAATACTGGACGCACGAAGGTCCGAAAACCCTCTACCTGATTGTGTCGTTCCTGCCTGTTCCCACGGCAGACGGTCAGGGCACGGTGGAGCGTGCCATCGAGTTTTTCATGCCGGTCGGCCAGAGCGGTGAGTCCCAGCAATGGATCACCTCCAGCATGCGGCTGCTGTCACTCGCGGCCCGTGGCGGGTTCCTGGAACGCGCCTTGGCCGACATGCGCAAGGTGGCTTGGGATCGTGGCCCGGTGCGTTTCGGTGAAAAACGGCGTGACGATGGCGCACGCATCCCACTCTGGCATGACTCCGAAGTGGCTGCCGTGGCCTATGCTATCCAGAACCTCATTGCCCACCGGCAGCAACCACCCAGCCAGCCTCAGCTTGCTGCCGATGCGGCTGCCATGCAGGGCATTCGTGCCACTGTCGAGGCGGGGGTGATCGCTGGCAAAAAGTGCCCCGAATGCGGGGCTCACGCCATGATCCGAAGAGACGGTTGCGATTACTGCACCGCCTGCGGTCATGTGGGTGTGTGCGGCTGAGCTGTAGAAAAACCGTCGCATGAACATTGAACACTTTGATGACCTGCTGACCCTGGCCCGCGCCCAGCCCACCCGCCAGCGCTTGCTGGTGGTATTTGCCCGCGCCGAACTCCCGGACGACGCCACTGAGGCCCAACGACGGACTTTCGAGCAAGGCGTGGGTGGTGCACTCGCTCCCGCTTTCTGCGTTGACAAGGAGGCCGACGAACTGTCCAGTTTCACAGCCCTGCAAGCCGAGGCCGCCGCTCTCGGTCAGACCTGGGACCTGATGTTTGTCGCTGCGCTCGGTTCTCGCCCGGGCCAGGCCTTGGTTGCCAGTCAGATCGACGTGGCTCTCGAACAGATGGTGGCAGGCATACAGGCCGGGCAGTTGGGCGGGTATTTGCCGTTTGACCCATCCGGGCAACCGGTTCGGCTGGCCTGACACGCCCCGGGCACAATCTCAGGAGGATGTCAATGCCCTGCAGTGATCCAGGGCCACTGCAAAGTCCATCCTCATGACGGCGCGTCGCAAGGGCTCCCAGTGCTGGGCATGGGCCGGCTCCAGGTTGATCAATTGATCCAGCAGGGACAAAGCCTGCAAGTCAGCGTTGTCGAGTGCCGCCATCAGGTCCCGCAACAGACGGAGCTCGGTGGCGGACAAATGGGAGCGCTCCACCGGCAGCTCAGGGGCCTGCGCGGGGCTGGCGTCTGCAGGGTGCAGGGGGTGGATGCGCCAGTCTTGCCGCGTACGCTCGACAGATTTCTGTAAGGCTTCATAAGCCTGCCGAAGTTGGTCGGCGGGTGTTGCGCCATCGATGGTCTCCAAAGCCTGGGCAGCCTGACTCAACGCCAGCGCCCCCACAGTCGCCGCCACTCCTCTGAGGCTGTGCATGCGTCGGCGTGCCGACACCCAGTCACCGACGTGCACGTCCCGCTGCCACTGTTGAAGTTCGGCATCGATCGGTTCCAACGCGTCCTGGAACAGGCGCTGCCACAAACTCACATGTCCGCCGAGTCGCTCGCTCGCTGTCTCGGCATCGATCGACGCGGGCGGCCCGAGGTGGGGCGCAGGTCGTCGCCATTGCTGGATGAGGACCACCAACTGGTCGATCTGAAACGGCTTGCCGATGTGGTCATCCATGCCGACGTCAAGTGCACTTTGTCGATCGCTGGCCATGGCGTTGGCCGTCATCGCGATGATCGGCAACGTGCTCAGGCCATGGGTCTGGCGCAAGGTCCGGGTGGCTTGATGACCGTCCATCACGGGCATCTGCACGTCCATCAACACCAGATCGAACGGCCGGGCGGTGGATTCGTGGGCCAGCACGGTTTCTACCCCCAGGGCCCCGTTTTCAGCGACGTGGATTTCTGCGCCTTCAACCGCGAGCAATTCCTGAGCCACTTGCTGATTGATCGGGTTGTCTTCCACGAGCAGCAGTTTCACGCCTGCCAGACGGGGGGGCACGCGCACGCTCGGTGGCATCAGGGGGGTGGGTCGTGTCCCCGGTGCCCGCAGGGCTTGAAGTACCGCATGTCTCAGCATTTGCGGGGTCACCGGCTTGACTAGCGCAGATCCCGGAGTCGATGCGCCTCCATGGCGATGGCTCATCATCACGATCGGGGGCGCGGCTTCGCCTTCCCAGGCAGACTGCCAAGCCGATTGAGCGTCCGCGCCATCCAGATCACGCAAAGGCCAGTCCACAATCAGGGCGTGCAAGGGTTGCGACTGCGTTTGAGCCTGCCTCAGTTGCGCGTTGGCGCTCTGGCCGGAATCAGCTTGCAGCACATGCCAGCCTTGCTGCTGTGCATAGGCCACAAGGGTGGCACGTGCCACGGGGTGGTCATCCACGATGAGTACGTTGAGCGCAGGCATGGACTCATCGGGCGGGGGTGCTGGCACCGATCCATCCAGGGGCAGTTCCAGCTCAAATGCGAACTCGGTTCCTGCACCGGGTTCGCTGTGAACGTGCAGCTCACTCCCCATCAAGCGCACCAGACGCTGGCTGATCACCACGCCCAGGCCGGTGCCGCCGTAGCGTCGGGTGGTTGACGCTTCGGCCTGGGTGAAGCCAGAAAAAATCTTGCTCAGTTGCTCGGCCGACATGCCGATGCCGGTGTCTCGTACACTGAAACGCAGGCAGGCCCGCTGCGCATGCGCGTCCAAGGCGCGAGCGGCAGCGATGCCCAGCACCACCTGACCCGCTTCGGTGAATTTGACGGCATTGCCCCCCAGATTGATCAGAATCTGCAACAGGCGCAGGCGGTCCACGACCACGCGGGCTGGAACCGCAGGGTCGATCTGGAAGATGATTTCCACCGGCTTGTCGAGCAGGTTGGCTGAAAGGATGACGCCCAGTTCCTGGAGCAACTCATCGAGGTCCACCGGTTGGGGGTCCAGTTCCATCTTGCCGGCCTCGACCTTGGAGAAATCCAGGATGTCATTCAGGATGCCCAGCAGCGAGCGGGCAGCGTTTTCTGCTTTCTGGGTGTAGTCTTTTTGTCGGGTGGATTGAGGCGCCTGGCCCAGAAGCTGCAGCATACCCAGGACCGCATTCATGGGTGTGCGGATTTCGTGGCTCATATTGGCCACAAACTGGCTTTTGGCCAAGCTGGCCGCTTCGGCGGCCTGCCTTGCGGTTTGGAGTTCACGCAGGGTCTGGCGACGCGCCAGCGCCTGCCCAATCTGGCTGGCGATGTGTTTGAGCAAATCGGCTTCTTCGTGCAGGAATGCCTCGGAGCAATACAGTTGAGGCGTGTGAATGCGCCGGTACACCACCAATTCACCGACAGGCTGGTCATGCAGCCAGATGGTTTCGGCCTGTTGCCACGGACTTTGGGCAAAGCCTTGGCTGAACTTCTCGATCCCGGCCAACTGCACCTGAACGCAGGTATCGTCGGGGACCATCCAGCCGGGGGGAATCAGGTCCGCCAGTTGCTGGGCCAGGGCATCCAGAGGCAGGGTGTCGTCCTGCAGGGTTTCCAGGATGCGGCTCAGGCACATGTTTTCCTTGACCCGCTCTCCGCGTTCCCAGGCCAGTTGCGCCAACGTGGCCTCGCGTTGCCTGCGTTCGGTGATGTCGCGTCCCGTTCCCCGATAACCGATGAAATGGCCAAACACATCGAACACGGGGGAGCCGCTGATCGAGTAGTAGGCCATGGCTTCGCCCGGTCGCTCGATCGCGTATTCCAGCCCGCGGAAGGGTTTGTGGGCATCCAGCAGCTCTCGATGCTGTGCCCAGTTGCCCGTGAGCAGGCGCACACCGGGAATCTCCCATCGCTTGCGATCCAGTGCGCTGGCATGCAGCACTTGCCAGCGTTCCCGGGAGCCACTTTCGAAGCGCCGGAAAATGTGTTCCGAGTCGGTTTCCCAGTACCAGTCGGTGGAGGCCTCCAGCGCGCCACGGAGGGTTTTTTCAGCCTCCTGAACGTTCGCCAGCAGTTGCTTGATTTCGGTGATGTCGGTTTCGACGGCCATGTAGCCCGTCAGTTCGCCAGACGCTTCGCGCAGGGGCTGGATGTCCAGTTCCAGCCAGTAGAGTCGACCCGACTTGCTGCGGTTGAGCAATTGTTCGCGGATGGGCTCTTGCCGCATTAATGCGGCCCCGATGCGTTGCACGGCGGCCGCATCGGTCTGTTCGCATTGAAGAAGCGTGCCAGGGCGCTGACCCATCAACTCGCTCAGGCTGTAGCCGGTCATGCGGAATGTGGCTTCATTGGCCCAGACCACCCGCCCCGCCACATCGGTGATGATCACGGCATTGACCGTACGCCGCGCCACAGTGGCCAGCCGCGACAAGTCCTGGGTCATCGCGTCAACGCGCCGCAGTGCCCTTGCCCGAGCCTGACCCAGCAGGCCGACGAGCAAGGTCAGCATGATGGTCAGCAAGACTCCCGACACCATCAACCCGTAAAGGATGGCCTTATTCCCGGATTCGTCCAGCATGCGGGAAGACTGCACGCGAATCAGCAAGGGCGTGTCGCCTATGGAGACCATGCTTTCCGTCAGCCGTTGACCGGGTCGGGCGTCGGGCCTTTCGTTGTCCCTGTGGAGCAAGCTGCTGAACAACACGGGGGTCGCCGGGGTTGACGGGTCCAGCAAGGCGATGTGAACCTCCTGACCCAACAGGTGGTCCAGATGTGGCGTCAGCGTTTGCGGCAGATGCACCAGTCCGGCTGCCACCCCGACCAGGGCTGCCTCGCGCTGCGCTGGCGTCAGGGCGGTAGGATCGGTGCGGTAAATCGGCCAGACCAGCCAGGTTCCCGCGGCTGAAGGATCGACGCTGAACGGGGTTGACCAGGGCAATGCCGATAACGACTGTTCCCGTGCGCTCCATCGAATCGATTCGCACCAGACGGACGAGCCGCAAAGGTTCACACCTTGCCAGTCCGCGAGATCGTCAGCCGACGCAGGGACGAGCCATTGGAGGTTGAACGGGTCATGTTCACCCTCATTCGTGGGTTTGCCACGCCAGGCCACAGCCACACCGCGGAGTCCGGGAAACTCCCGCGTCAAGTCTCGGGAACGGACGTAGCGCTCAAAAGCCGAAGCATCGGGCGAAAGTGAGGAGACGGCCAGGCCAGCGAGGCCGCGCAACAAAAATCCGCTGCGCGTCAATGCGTCAACGACACCGTCCTGAGCCCGGTCGCTGGATTCGGCGAAATGGCGATTGGCGCGGTGATTTTGGTAGTCCGACAACCGCAAGCCGATCCATCCGGTCGCGGACAGGCCGACCAGCAACACCAGCAGGGGCCAGCCCGTCCAGAGGAGCCAGCTTGTTGTGTGTGGGGCGTCTGGAGCGGGTGACATCGAGTCAAGGGCCGTGGTTGTCAGGCGGGCGCGATCAGCTCCAGCCGCCTTGCCGACCAGTCTAGCACGGCCACTTTCGAATGCATGCGCTGAGCCAGTTCAGGGTAGGCAGCGCGAACGACATCGGCGGCAAAGCGTTCCAGAAAGCGCGCTTTCAATTCTGCCTGAGCGCGTTCGACGCCCATCGATTCGTAGGGAACCGATGCCAGCAACAGAAAGCCATCGTCTGGAATACGGTTGTGCCGCATGTTGCTTTCGATGATGTGGGCGGCCGTGCGAATGGGATGGGCCAGGTCCGGGCTGTAGGGACCCACGATGAGTGCCAGGTTGGGGGTGTGCAGGAAATCAAAGCCCCTGCCAAGGCAGATCACCCACTCACGGTGCTCGATGGCCAGATCACGTTCTCGCTGGGCGGTTTGTGCCCGTACCGCCTGCACATGGGCCCAGTTGCCTTTGAGTAAGGGGATCAGGTCGGCGCGCATGGGCGCAGGCAGGTCCGGCAGCAGGGCGGACAGCGGCGGGTCGAGTTCGTCGATCGTGTGGTGGGTCAGCTCGGCGACATCCAGCGTGCCCCCGCCAGGGCCATGCAGCAGCAGTGACTCCTGATCGGTTTCGAAGCCGCACACCAGCGGATAGACGGTCTGGTGCGCCTGTCCGAACAGGTGGGACACCTGGTCACGAATCCCCCTGACATGTTCCATGCTGGCCTGTCGGTTGTAGTGGAAACCGGCGCAACCGCGTTTCACATCCCCCTTGGACCAGTGATAGGAGATCAGCAGCAGGACCCGTCGGCCGCTTTGCACCATGCTCTGGACGTAATGCGTGAGAATTTCACCCAGATACGGCCAGCCCAGGTTGAACATGCCGCCCAGATTGCGAAACGGCATCAGGATGCCCGCAGGGGTCTGGGTTGCCACCGAGAGATTGACGCGGCCGTCCATGCACATGAGCGCACCGATGGCGGTGGGGTGCTCCGCCATGTAACGTTGACGCGCCAGCCAGGTTTCCGGCCCCCGGAACGCAGCGCCGTGTCGCTCGGCGAGTTCGAACAGCCAGTCCATGCGCGCCTCGATCGGTGCGTGATGATCCATCGGGCTCACCGTTTCCATACAGCCTCCACTGCTTGGCCCAATTCAATCACGGCCAGCGCATAAAAACTGCTTTGATTGTATCGGGTGATCGCATAAAAATTGGTCGTGCCTGCCACGAACTCCGTGGGCTGGCCGCCACGGGCGGGGTCGCCGTTGGGCAGC
Organism: Tepidimonas sp. UBA997; assembly: GCA_002291945.1. GTDB lineage: Bacteria > Pseudomonadota > Gammaproteobacteria > Burkholderiales > Burkholderiaceae_C > UBA997. The sequence continues at coordinate 33,204 of DBAZ01000005.1, read as the reverse complement.
TCAACCAGAGCCAGAAGCCCCGGATGCGTCAACCCCTGTGCATTCAGCCGGGCTCCCAGGGTGTTCATGGCCTCTGGCGTGAAAGTGGGCAGGATGCTGGGGGCAAGCAGGGTTTGCAGGGCATCATGGGTTGCCTGCATCTGGATTGGGAAGTGGGTGGGCATGCCGGTTTGCCAGCCAAACGCCTGCATGTAGCGGGCCACCGAGCCGATCGAGTCGGCAGCGCTGCGGCTCAGGTCCACCCGGCCATCGCCGTCGAAATCCACCCCGTAAAGTGACCAGTTGCTGGGCATGAACTGTGGCAGTCCGATGGCGCCCGCAAAGCTGCCGCGCCACTGGGTGGGGGGGACACCCGCTTCGCGGCTTTTGCGTAGCAGTGCTTCGAGCTCGCCGGTGAAGAAGTCCGAACGAGCTTGGGCACGCGGGTGTTCGGGGGGGAAGTGAAAGGCCAGGGTGCTCAAGGCATCCAGCACGCGGAACGACCCCATGTGCTGACCATACAAGGTTTCAACGCCGATGATGCCGACGATCAGCCACGCAGGCACGCCGAATGCGGTTTCGGCTCGCTGCAGCCAGGCTTCGTTGTCGCGCCAGAACTGCAAGCCCGCCTGAATGCGTCGTGGCTCGATGAAGCGCCCGCGGTAAACGGCCCAGTTGCGCGGCGAACCGCTGGGAGCGGGCGTCATCAGCCGGACCACCTGCGGGTTGAATTCGGCGGTTCGCATCCAGCGCTGCGCCCATTCGTCGCTCCAGCCTTCTCGCTCGTCGAGGGCTCGGGCGAATGCAAGGGCGGGTGCGTGCTGGGCAAATGCGCCGGTCGATTCCGTCGCCCGGACTTTGGAAGGCGTGCCTTGCGCCCAGCCGGGGGTGATCATGCACGCAGCCAGTAACGCGCCCATCAGCCAGCGCGTCATGGGTCTGCCGATGACTGCAAGAAGCGGGGCGACATCAATCGAACGGCAAGCAGGAATCAGATGGGCGAAGGGCTCAGACATCAGTGACGGCGTGGGGTGTTCAACGAACGGAATTGCTTTTTCAAGCCAGACAGCAGCACTGTACCTTGTGGATCGTAGCGTTGAGTTTCGAGTGCCATCAGCCATTGTGCCCAGCGGCTTCGTTCTTCTTCGGCCAGGTGCGATCCGCGAATGACGTCGGCCATCTGCCTCGGTGTGGCATGGGTGGCAATGGGCAGTCCGGTGCGTCGCAACCGTTGACGCGCTGCTTCCAGCAGCCGCAGCCAGGGGTCGTGAGTGGTGCGGCTCCAGCCCGCCCACAAAGCGCCTGCCAGACTGGCCACCACCAGCACCCCAGCTAATGCGTATAGCAGGTCCGTCCAACTTGGGGATTGCACACCCAGACGACGCAGCAAGTCGAGCTGGCGGCTCTGGGTGTAATTCAGTACCCACTGGTTCCAGCGGTTGTTGGTGGCTTCCCACAAGGCCCGTGCACGCAGCAGCACGGAAGGGTTGATCTGCATCAGGGTACCGGCCAGGACGCCTGGGGGGGCGGTCAGTCGCGATAGATCCGTCGTGCGCGAGGGTGCCACATACGCGGTGGGGTCGATGCGCGTCCAGCCCTGGTCCGAGAGCCAGACTTCAGCCCAGGCATGGGCATCGCTCTGGCGCACCGTCCAGACGCCATCGACCGGGTTGCGTTCGCCCCCGTGATACCCCGTAACCACGCGGGCGGGAACGTCCAGGGCGCGCATCAGGATCACAAAGCTGCTGGCGATGTGTTCACAAAAGCCTTGCTTGCGGTCAAACCAGAATTCGTCGGCGGAGTGGTGCCCGAAAATCCCCGGTTCGAGGGTGTAGGTGTAGCCGCCTGTCTGAAGTTCACGAAGCACATGGTCGATCAAGATACGGGGTGACTCCGGGAACCCATGCTGTCGTTGCAGTTCCAGCGCCCACTGCAAGGTGCGCGGATTGAACCCTGGGGGCAATGCCCGATAGAATTGCAAATCGAGGATTCGCGCCGCAGGGCCGTGCCGAAAATCGGGGTAGGCCACGGCATCGAACCGGATCACGTCGGTGATCGGCCGTCGCAGTAGCCACTGCAGATCGGGCGTGGCCAGCGGTTGCTGCCCCAGTACAGACCCGAGTTGTGGCGTGGCTTCCAGAGTCATCAACCAAGGGCGGTTGCTGGGCTCCATGGTCAAGCGGTAGGTGACGCCTGGGCCAGTCACGTCGGTGGGCAACTGGGTGTTCAGTACGGGTAGCGCAACCGACGCATCCGGGTTGAAGCGGGGGCGCCAGGTGACGCCATCAAAGGCGCTCAACACCGGGCCGCGGAAGTAAAGCTGGTTCTGAGGGGGACGCTGGCCGCCGGCGAATTCGACCCGAAAGGCGATGCTCTCGTCTAGCGCAAGACGTGCGATCTGGCCAACCTGCATGTGGCCGGACAGGCCGCTGCGGCCCAGGGAACTGTCGGTCGGAATGCCCCACAGCGGCGCAAAACGGGGAAACAGCATGAACAGTACCAGCATGATGGGGGCCCCCAGCAAGGCCATGCCTGCCGCCCGGCGGGCCGCGTGGGCGATGGGGGGGTGCCCGACGGGCATGTGAGCCAGCACCAGCCCGGTCAGCAGTCCCAGCAGCGCGATCAGGATGCCCATGGCGGTGAGCAGCGACTGTGAGTGGAAAAAATGGGTCAGCAGGGTGAAGAAACCCAGGAAAAAAACGACGAACGCGTCGCGACGGGTGCGCAGTTCCAGGGTTTTCAGGGCCAGCAGCACCACGATCAAGGTGACGCCCGCCGCGTGACCGATCACGGTTTGATGGCTGAAAAACGTGCCGCCCAGGGCGAGCAACAACAACGCCAGCCGGATCGGCCAGCCAGGCAGGGTTTGGTGGCGCATGGCCAGCCAGCCGCGCCAGAGCAGGACGGTCACCGCTAGGCCGGTGCACCAGATGGGAATGAGCGGGGTTTGCAGCAAGACGATCCAGCCGATCACGCTCAGCACGAACAGCGTGTCGCGAGATTCGCGGGGCAGGCTGGCTGCCGCAGCCAACCCGTCAGACGGCCAGCTCAATGACATGCCAGGGCCTCCAGGCAGCGTTGCCGGTGGGCGGGGCCCTGGTTCGGTGCGATTTCGACATCATGGAGCCTGAGCCCGTAGTGGAGTCCACGCTCCTCGGCCTGCAAGACCCAGGCACACAGGCGAGACCGTTGACCTTCCAGATCGCTGAGTCCGCACGAGGTGGCGTCCAGCCAGAGCTCGGCGCTCGGCGGACGGCTGAAGTCGCGGCTGGCCCACTGGGCGGGATTGTCATCCCCGAGCCGCGCGGCCTTTTTCCAGGCAATCCACTTGAGCGGATCGCCGCGGCGGTAGGGGCGCAGACCGTCCACCTCGTCGCTGCGGGCCCCCGTTTGAGCGCCGAGTGCGGGTCCGTCGTCCGGATGGGGTAAGTGTGGTAAAGCGGGGGCTGAGGTTTCCGGCGCGGGGTAAACCCAGTAGGTGGCCGCAGGCTTCCACCAGTGCCAGACGCGGAAGGTGCCCAGCGGAAACCGGGTTTCTACGGCGACGGGCGGTACCGGCCATCGGCCTCGCTGAGTGGTCGGCCAGCTCAGATCCACCCCTTGCGCAGCGGTGGCGGGGACGTCTGCCCATGTCGGATCCCCATGCTGGGCCTGTTCGCTCCACCAGTTCAGGCCGATGGCGTACCGGTGCTTGCGGCTGGGGTTTTGCAGGCGAATCGATACCCGTACCGGCTGGCCCGCAAACACCGCTTCATCCGCCTGGGCGCTCACCTGCAGACCGCACACATTGCCGTGTGCGACGTGCAACCCGATGAGGGCGCAGCCAGCGATCAGGAAGGTCAGCAGGTAGCCCAGGTTGAGTTGGTAATTGATGCTGCCCACCAGTAACAGCAGCAGGGTGATGGCGAGCATCCATCCGGCCCGGGTGGGCAGGATATACACGTTGCGATGGGTCAGGGTGGACTGGTGTGCAGCGGGCAGGCGTTTGAGCCACCACTGACGCCACAGTCGATTCCATGCCCTGGCAACGATCATGCGCACAGTCCTTGTATCAGGGCAGGGGGGTGGCGTTGAGCATGGCCTGCACCTGCTCGCGCGAGCCCCGGCCCGCCGAACCCACCGCCACCAGCCGGTGCGCCGCCGTTTGCGGCAGGATGTGAGCAACGTCATCCGGCGCCACATAGCGTCGGCCTTCCATCAGCGCCCGCGCCTTAGCGGCTCGCAAGATGGCCAACCCGGCCCGAGGGCTCAGACCCTGCACGAACCATTGCCCGTTGCGCGTGGCTTGCAGCAAGTCCAGCAGGTAAGCGACGACCGCATCGGCTGCCCGCACGTCATGCACCGCCGCTTGCAGCAGGGCCAACTGTTCGGCATTGAGTAGCTTCGGCAATGGGTCAAGCATCGTGCGGCGGTCCTGGCCGCGCAGCAGTTCGCGTTCCGCTTGCCGACTGGGGTAGCCCAAGCTCAGCCGCATCAGAAAACGGTCGAGCTGCGATTCGGGCAAGGCATGGGTGCCGAGCTGGTCGTGCGGATTCTGCGTCGCAATGACGAAAAAAGGCTGCGGCAAAGGCCGGGTCGCGCCTTCCACCGAAACCTGTTTTTCCTCCATCGCTTCGAGCAGGGCGCTCTGGGTTTTCGGGCTGGCGCGGTTGATTTCGTCGGCCAGCAGCACCTGGGCAAACAGCGGGCCGGGGTGGAACACGAAGGCCTGCTTGTCGCGCTCGTACACCGAGACGCCGGTCAGGTCGCTCGGCATCAGGTCGGAGGTGAACTGGACGCGGGAAAAGGCCAGCCCGAAGGTGTGCGCCAGCGCCTGGGCCAGCGTGGTCTTGCCCACACCCGGCACGTCCTCGATCAGCAGGTGGCCACCGGCCAGCAGGCAGGTGACGGCGTCGCGAATCTGGCCTTCCTTGCCCACGATGATCGTGTTAAGCTGGCGAAGCATTGAGGAGATGATGAGTTGCGGCGCGTCCATGCCGTGACGATACCGGAAAAAGGTTGCCATGAATTCGACAGGCTATTTCACCCACCGAACTTGTTTGAAACACGAAATGGGCGCAGGCCATCCGGAATGTCCGGAACGCCTGGGCGCGATCGAGGACCGGCTGCTCATCACTGGCCTGATCGACGCGCTGGATCGACGCGACGCCTCACCGGTCTCGATGTCGGATCTGGAGCTGGCCCACGACCGGATGTACATCGCTTCCATCCGCGGACTCACGTCCGAGTTGCGCGAGGAAGTGCTGGCAGGTGGCCCCAGCCGTGCCCAACTCGACCCCGATACCTCCATCAACGTCCATAGCTGGGAGGCGGCCCTGCTGTCGGCAGGCGCGGCCATCGACGCCACCGACGCGGTGCTGGCCGGTGAAATGGAAAACGCCTTCTGCGCCGTTCGCCCCCCGGGCCATCATGCCTGCCGCGACAAGGCGATGGGCTTCTGCCTGTTCAACAACGTGGCGCTGGCAGCCAAATACGCCCTCGAGCGGCACGGCCTGCAGCGCGTGGCCATCATCGACTTCGATGTACACCACGGCAACGGCACCGAGGACATCGTGGCCGGTGACGACCGCATCCTCATGTGCAGCTTCTACCAGCACCCCTACTACCCGGAATGGCCGCACGCCGATGCCCCGAACCTGGTCAACCTGCCGGTGCCCGCCTACACCCGTGGCATGGACATCCGCGAACTGATCGAGACGGCCTGGCTGCCCCGGCTCGATGCCCATCGGCCAGAGATGATCTTCATCAGCGCTGGCTTCGACGCCCACCGCGAAGACGACATGGCGCAAATGGGCTTGGTCGAGCAGGACTACACCTGGATCACCCGGCAGCTCAAACAGGTCGCCCAGCGCCATGCCCAGGGCCGCATCGTCAGCATTCTGGAAGGCGGCTACAACCTGAGCGCGTTGGCACGCAGCGTGGAGGCGCACATCCGCGTGCTGGCCGACGTCTGATGGGCAACAAGTCGTATGTCTGATGCCGAACCCATCCTCCTGCGGCACCGCGACCAACGCGGCGTTTACACCTTCACGCTGAACACGCCCAAGACTTTCAACGCCTTGAGCGAGGCCATGCTGACGGCCCTGTCGGCGGCGCTGGACGCGGTAGCCCGTGATGAGCATGCCCGCGTGCTGATACTGGCTGGCGCAGGCAAGGCGTTCTGCGCTGGCCACAACCTCAAGGAAATGAAGGCCAACCCGACGCAGGCCTACTACCAGCAACTGTTTGCCCAATGCTCGCGCATGATGATGCAGATCCAGCGCCTGCCGGTGCCGGTGATAGCCAAGGTCCAGGGGCTGGCCACGGCGGCCGGTTGCCAACTGGTGGCGCAGTGTGACTTGGCGGTGGCGGCAGCCGATGCCCGCTTTGGTGTCAACGGGATCGACGTTGGCCTGTTCTGTGCCACCCCCAGCGTGCCGCTGGTGCGCAATGTGCCCGCCAAAGTGGCGATGGAAATGCTGCTGACGGGCGAGTTCATATCGGCGCACGAGGCCCAAGCCCGCGGGCTGGTGAACCGGGTTGCCCGTGCCGAGCAACTGGACTGCGCTGTCGATGCCTTGGTGCAGGCCATCTTGGCCAAGCCACGGCTTGCCATTGCCATGGGCAAAACGGTTTTTTACCAGCACCGCGAAACGGGGATCGAAGCCGCTTATCAACTGGCCGGGCAAAGCATGGCCTGCAACATGGCCCATGAGGTGGCCCAGGAAGGCGTGCAGGCGTTCATCGACAAGCGCACTCCGGTCTGGCCAACCTGATCGTTGCCTGAGCCGGGGCAGGCCTGCACTGTGGTGGTGTAAGTGGTGGTGGAACTGGCTTGCAGGGTGTGGCTTGCAGGGGGTGTGCAGCCCCTCTATAATCGCAAAAAAAAGAACGGTCGTTCGTTTTTTTCAACGTAGAATCTTGACGTTTACGTCAACGTCAATTGAAACGTCCATTCAAGCGAGATTCGATAACCCCCCAACAGGAGCAAGGCATGAAGATTCTGGTCCCCGTCAAACGCGTGGTGGACTACAACGTGACGGTCCGCGTGAAAGCGGACGGCACGGGTGTGGACATTGCCAACGTCAAGATGAGCATGAACCCGTTTGACGAGATCGCGGTCGAGGAGGCGGTTCGCCTGAAGGAAAAAGGCGTAGCCAGCGAAGTGGTGGCCGTTTCCTGCGGCGTGGCCCAGTGCCAGGAAACCCTGCGCACCGCCATGGCCATCGGTGCCGATCGCGCCATCCTGGTCGAGACCGACGCCGAACTGCAACCGCTGGCGGTGGCCAAGCTGCTGGCCGCGCTGGTGGCCAAAGAGCAACCCGGCCTCGTGATCCTGGGCAAACAGGCCATCGACGACGACGCCAACCAGACCGGCCAGATGCTCGCCGCCATCACCGATCTGCCGCAGGCCACCTTTGCCTCCAAGGTCGAAGTCGCTGATGGCAAAGCCAGCGTCACGCGCGAAATCGACGGCGGTCTGGAAACCCTGTCGCTCAGTTTGCCCGCCATCGTCACGACCGATCTGCGCCTCAACGAGCCGCGCTACGTGACGCTGCCCAACATCATGAAGGCCAAGAAAAAGCCGCTGGAAAACGTCAAGCCCGCCGACCTCGGGGTCGATGTGACGCCGCGCCTGCAAACGCTCAAGGTGGCCGAACCAGCCGCTCGCAAGGCTGGCATCAAGGTGGCTGATGTGGCCGCCCTGGTTGACAAACTGAAAAACGAAGCCAAGGTCCTCTGAGGCGACGCACCGATCAAGGAAGACACACCATGACCACACTCGTCATTGCCGAACACGACAACGCGTCCCTCAAAGGCGCAACCCGCAACACCGTCACCGCAGCCGCTGCCTGTGGGGGTGAGGTGCACGTACTGGTGGCTGGCCACCACGCTGCGGCTGCGGCTCAAGCCGCTGCGCAAATCGCGGGGGTGAGCAAAGTCATCCACGCCGATGGCGTATCGCTGGCCCACGGCCTGGCCGAGAACGTGGCCGCCCAGGTGCTGGCCATCGCTGGCCACTACACCCACATCCTGTTTCCTGCCACCGCCGCTGGCAAGAACGTGGCACCGCGCGTCGCTGGCAAGCTGGATGTGGCGCAAATCAGCGACATCACCCAAGTCATCAGCGCCGATACCTTCGAGCGCCCGATCTATGCCGGCAATGCCGTGGCCACGGTGCAGAGCCGGGACGCCATCAAGGTGATCACCGTGCGCAGCACCGGGTTCGACGCGGCAGCCCAAGGTGGCAGCGCCACTGTCGAGGCCGTGGCGGCCGTGGCCGACAGCGGCAAAAGCGCCTACGTGGGCAGTGAACTGGCCCAGAACGACCGACCTGAACTCACGGCGGCCAAGGTGATCGTCTCCGGTGGCCGAGCGCTGGGCAGCAGCGAGAAGTTCGACGAAGTCATGACGCCGCTGGCCGACAAGCTGGGCGCGGCGATTGGTGCCAGCCGGGCGGCGGTCGATGCGGGCTATGCCCCCAACGACCTGCAGGTGGGCCAGACCGGCAAGATCGTGGCACCGCAACTCTACATTGCCTGCGGCATCAGCGGGGCCATCCAGCACCTAGCGGGCATGAAGGACTCCAAGGTGATCGTGGCGATCAACAAGGACCCGGAAGCGCCGATCTTCAGCGTGGCCGATTACGGCCTGGAGGCCGACCTGTTCACTGCCGTGCCGGAGCTGGTCAAGGCGCTCTGACATGGCAACGAATGCCAGCGCCTCGGCGGCGCTGCCCTGTTCGCATCCCTGATGCGTCCTTTTTTGCATCCCTTTTTGCACCCCTTCCCAGGCCTTTGCTGGAGACAAGCCTCATGACCTACCAAGCCCCCGTCAAGGACATGCTGTTCAACATGCAGCATCTGGCCGATCTGCAACAGGTGGCCGAGTTGCCCGGTTTCCACGACGCCGGCTTGGAAACCGCCCAAGCCGTGCTGCAGGAGTGTGCCAAGTTCAATGAAGACGTGATCGCCCCCTTGAACTGGGAGGGCGACAAATACCCGTCGTCGTTCCACGACGGCAAGGTCACCACCACACCCGGTTTCAAGCAGGCCTTCAAGCAATACGCCGCAGGCGGCTGGCAAGGCTTGCAACACCCGGACGACTTTGGCGGGCAAGGTCTGCCCAAGACCATAGGTGCAGCCTGTGGCGAAATCCTCAACAGCGCCAATTTGAGTTTTGCCCTTTGCCCCTTGCTCACCGACGGGGCCATCGAGGCCTTGCTGACAGCCGGTACCGACGAGCAACAAGCGCTCTACCTGCCCAAGATGATTGCGGGCGAATGGACCGGCACCATGAACCTGACCGAGCCGCAAGCCGGTTCCGACCTCTCGCTGGTGCGCACCCGCGCCGAACCCCTGCCCGACGGCAGCTACAAGATCGTTGGCACCAAAATCTTCATCACCTACGGTGAGCACGACATGGCTGACAACATCGTCCATCTGGTGCTGGCCCGGGTACAGGGTGCACCCGAAGGGGTCAAGGGCATCAGCCTGTTCATCGTGCCCAAATTCATGGTCCACGCCGACGGCAGCCTCGGCGCGCGCAACGACGTGCATTGCGTGAGCATCGAGCACAAGCTGGGCATCAAGGCCAGCCCCACGGCGGTGCTGCAGTTTGGTGACCGAGGCGGTGCCATCGGCTACTTGGTGGGCCAGGAAAACCGTGGCCTGGAGTACATGTTCATCATGATGAACGCGGCCCGCTACGCCGTCGGGGTGCAGGGCATTTCGGTGGCCGAACGGGCCTATCAGAAAGCCGTTGGTTACGCCCGCGACCGCGTGCAGAGCCGCCCGGTCGATGGCTCCATGAACACTGCTGCGCCCATCATCCACCACCCGGATGTCAAGCGCATGCTGATGACCATGCGGGCCCAGACCGAAGGCTGCCGCGCCTTGGCGACCGTGGCCGCCGCCGCCTACGACGCCGCGCACAAGCACCCCGACGCCGAAGTGCGCAAGCAAAACCAGGCCTTCTACGAGTTCATGGTGCCGCTGGTCAAGGGCTATAGCACCGAAATGAGCCTCGAAGTCACCAGCCTGGGGGTGCAGGTACACGGCGGCATGGGCTTCATCGAGGAAACCGGCGCGGCGCAGTACTACCGCGACGCCAAAATCCTCACCATCTACGAAGGCACCACCGCCATCCAGGCCAATGACCTGGTTGGCCGCAAGACCACCCGCGACGGCGGCCAGGGTGCGCTGGCCTTGGCCCGGCAGATCGAGGCCACCGAGGCCGATCTGCAAGCCAGTGGCAGCGCCCATGCCCAGGCCATGCTCAAGCGCCTCCAAGCCGCCCGTGTTGCTTTTGTCGATGTGGTGGCATTCATTGCCGGTCAGGCCAAGGCCGATCCCAACGCCGTCTATGCCGGCAGCGTGAACTACCTGATGCTGGCGGGCAAGCTGATGGCTGGCTGGCAGATGGCGCGTGCCCTGCTGGTGGCCGAGCGCGAACTCGCCGCTGGCAACGACGCCGCCTTCATGCAGGCCAAGATCAGCACCGCACGTTTCTACGCCGACCACATCCTGACGCGCGTACCGGGCCTGCGCGACGCCATCGTCGAGGGCGCACCTGGCGTGACCGAAATGGCCCTCGAATCGTTCTGAGACGGAGTTTGCGCATGTCTTCCTTGCCTGCTGCACTGCAGCGCGTCCCGTTTCCGGTGATCGGGGCACCCCTGTTCATCATCAGCAACCCCAAACTCGTCATTGCCCAGTGCAAGGCGGGCATCGTCGGCTCCATGCCTGCACTCAATGCCCGTCCGGCTTCCCAACTCGACGAGTGGCTCGATGAAATCACGCAAGCGCTGGCGGCGCACGATCAGGCTCACCCTGACCAGCCATCGGCACCCTTTGCCATCAACCAGATCGTCCACAAGAGCAACGACCGGCTGGAACACGACATGGGTTTGTGCGCCAAGTACAAGGTGCCCATCGTCATCACCAGCCTGGGCGCACGTGAAGACGTGAACCAAGCTGTGCAGCGTTGGGGCGGCGTGGTGCTGCATGACATCATCAACAACTTCTTCGCCCGCAAGGCGATAGAAAAAGGGGCCGATGGCCTGATTGCGGTGGCCGCTGGTGCCGGTGGCCATGCGGGGGTCAAAAGCCCGTTCGCGCTGGTGCAGGAAATTCGCTCGTGGTTCAAAGGCCCGCTGGCGCTGTCCGGCGCCATTGCCACCGGCGATGCGGTGCTGGCGGCGCAGGCCATGGGCGCGGATTTTGCCTACATCGGTTCGGCCTTCATTGCCACCGACGAGGCCCGCGCGTCGGCAGACTACAAGCAGTGCGTGGTCGATTGCAATTCCGACGACATCGTCTATAGCAACCTGTTCACCGGGGTGCATGGCAACTACCTCAAGCCGTCCATCCGTGCGGCGGGGCTGGACCCGGACCAACTGCCCGAGAGCGACCCGAGCACGATGAATTTTGGCGGCGAAGCCCGTAAAGCCTGGAAAGACATCTGGGGCTGCGGACAGGGCATAGGGGCGATAGACCAGGTGGTACCAGCCGCTGAACGTGTGGCCCGCCTGAAGCGCGAGTACGCGGCAGCGCGCACCCGCCTGGCCCTCTGAGACTCAGACTCAGGCTCGGGGCACCGGGCTGCTGCTGGTGAGGGTCAACGCTTCGGCCAGTGCCTGCAAGGCCGAGTCGATGACGTCGGGCTGTTCGCATGGCCAGACCCGGCGCAGCGGCATGCTGCGCAGCCAAGTCAACTGGCGCTTGGCCAACTGGCGCGTGGCTGCCACCCCGGTGTCGTACAGGGTTTGCAGGTGGCTGGCTTGCAGCTCGGTCAAGCCCGCTTGGGCCGCCAGATCGAGTTGTTCCCAAGTCTGCCGGTAGCCGACGCAGCGCATGGCGGGCAGTTCGGGGTGCAGGTCGCCCCGAGCACGCAAGCGCTCCACTTCCTGCACCAATCCTTGCGCCAGCATGGCCGTGAAGCGCTCGGCGATGCGCTGGTGCAGCCAGCCTCGGTCCGTCGGCTCCAGCGACCACAAGGCTCCCGGCAAACCGTCGATCAGTAACGGCGCTCCCGGCTCGCTGCGGCGGCCTTCGGGCCGGGTATGCAAGAGCGATAGTGGCTGGCCGGTGGCTTCAAACACTTCCAACGCCCGCCCGATGCGCTGGGTGTCGTTGAGCGACAAGCGCGCAGCCGTGACCGGGTCGATGCTGGCGAGTTGGCCATGCAGGGCAGGCCAGCCTTGTTCGCGGGCCTGCTGTTCGATCCGCGCCCGCAAGGCCGGCTGAGCGGGCGGCAGATCGTCCAGCCCCTCGAACAGGGCCTTGAAATACAGCATGGTGCCGCCCACCAGAACCGGCAGGCGGCCACGCTGCCGGATCGCGTGCAAGCGCACGGTTGCATCGCGCACGAATTCGGCTGCGCTGTACGCGGCGCTCGGGTCGCGGATGTCGATCAGGTGATGCGGCACACGGGCCCGTTCAGCCGGGCTGGGCTTGGCGCTGCCGATGTCCATGCCCCGATAAACCAGCGCCGAATCGACGCTGATGATCTCGACCGGCCAGCGCTCGGCAATGGCCAGCGCCAACGCCGTCTTGCCCGAGGCGGTGGGCCCGGCAATCGCCAGCCATTGGAGTGTGTGTGCGTTCGGGTTCATGCCGGGCCACTGGGTTCGCTGCGCTGCGGGGGCTGGGACAAATCACCAAAGCGTGGCACCAGCAGCCAGGCCACCGCCGCAATCAGTACGGCCCAGAACCACAGGCCATGGGTCAGCGGCAGCACGGTGGCATTGGCCGCATCGACGGGCATGGTCACGCCGAGCCAGAGGCCCATGGCGAAAGCCGCGAGCATCATCAGGAAGCCACTCAGGGCCGAGGCCGTGCCTGCAGCCTGTGGGAAGGCGGACACCGCCCCGCTCTGACCGCATGGCTGGTGCACACCATGCGCCAGGATGAACAGGTAGTAGGGCAGCATGATGGCCCACACACTGTGCCAGCCCAGCCAGCCGAGTACGCCGGCCAGGGTGCCCCCGGTGAGGGTGAAGGCGCCGGCCAGGGCGACCGTGCGGCGTATGCCGATGCGCGGAATCAGCCGACGGCAAATGATGGTGCCGCAAATATAGACCAGCGACATCGAAAACATCAGCAAGCCGTACTGGGTTTTGCTCAGGCCCAGAGCATTGATGAATACGAAGGAGGAGGTCGCCAGGAAGGTGAACAGACCACCGTAGGAGGTCGCAGCCAGTAGGGTAAAGGTCCAGAAAGTCGGGTGACGCAGGATGGTGGCCCAGGTTCTGGCCAGGGCCACGGGGTGCAGGGCCTGGGGATTAGCCTTGGTCAGTGTTTCCTCAAAGCGCAGCACGGTGATGGTGAGCACGAGTGCGCCAAATACTGCCAGCGCCCCCAGCGCGGCCCGCCAGCCCAGCCAGTCTGACAGCAGCCCGCCCAGTGGGGCGCTGATGCAGGCGAGCAGACCCAGTCCGGTCAGGCCTTTGGACATCATGCGAGCGCCTTCGATGGGTGCATACAGGTCGCGCACGATGGCGCGGGCACACATGACCGCCGCCCCCATGGCGGCACCCTGGGCCGAACGCCAGATCAACAATTGCTCGATGCTGCTGGCCACCACGCTGCCCACCGAAGCCAGGGTGAAAGCTACCATGCCCCAGAGCAGAATCGGGCGGCGCCCGTAGCGGTCCGACAACGGGCCCCAGATCAGTTGCGACAGGCCAAAAGCCAGCAGCAGGGCGGTGAGCGTGAGCTGGGCTTGGTGCATGGAGGCCCCGAAGCCACTGGTCAGGGCCGGCAGGGCGGGGAGGTAAAGGTCGGTGGCGATCGGTTGTATGCCCAGAAACAGGGACAACATCACCACCACCACCCCAGGCGTCATGGGGCTGCGTGAGTCAGAAGGCATAGGGGGAGCGTAACAGATCGTCTTGGAAGCGCAAGCTGTGAGAAGTGGCCGTGTCAGCTTGACTTTCACCGCGATAGGGGGATGAGTGAGGTCAACACAAAGAACCGTGACAGTTGAATCGCAGCTTCAACATCATGATTTTGCAGGCATGTCAACTCAAAACGCCCCTGTGCCTGCGAAATTTGGTTGGCCACCAATCGCTCCTCGCTGTTGATCGCATCTCTGGACTGTACGACTTGCCGCATCAGGCTCAACGACCGCGCAAAAACAGTGCGTCGAGTTCCTTGTGCGTCAACTGCCGCCAGGTCGGGCGGCCGTGGTTGCACTGGTCGCTGCGTTCGGTGGCTTCCATCTGGCGCAGCAGGGCGTTCATTTCTTCCAGCGTGAGGCGGCGGTTGGCACGCACGGCCCCGTGGCAGGCCATGGTGGCCAGCAACTCGTGCTGGGCGCGCTGAACCACCGTGGCCGCAGCGTGTTGGGCCAGCTCGGCCAGCACGCTGCGTGCGAGTTCGACGGCATCCCCCTGCGCCAAGGCAGCAGGCACGGCACGCACGGCCAGCGTTTGGGCGGAAAAGGGCGTGATGTCCAGCCCGAGCCGTTGCAGCGTGGCCTGCTGCGATTCTGCCGTGGCGACCTCGGTCGGGGTGGCGGCAAAGGTGGCTGCAATCAGCAGGGGCTGGCTCGGCAAGGCTTGATCACCGGCGCTGGCGAGCTGGGTTTTCAGGCGCTCATAGACGATGCGCTCGTGGGCGGCGTGCATGTCCACCAGCACCAGCCCGTGAGCGTTTTCGGCCAGCAGATAGATGCCATGCAACTGGGCCAGCGCACGCCCCAAGGGCCAGACCGGCGCTGCGGTGGCCGATGCCGATGCCGGTGCGGTGCTGGCTTGGCCGCCTCCGGGCCCCGGCCACAAGGCGCGCAAATCGCTCACTGCCGTGCCGCTGGCGGCGGCGGGCCGATACGGGGTCTGCCATGCTGCATACGGGTTGTCCAGGCGCACGTCCAGCCCCAGTTGGGTGCCGCTCTGGCGCTCAGGCGGTGCCAAGCCTTCGGCTGACGCAAGCGGTTGCACCGCTGCCGTGCTGCTGTGGATTTGGGCCGACCTAGGTGCAGCCAGCGCTTGCTCGATGGCCCGGTGTACCGCCTGGTGCACCTCGCGGCCATCGCGAAAGCGCACCTCGATCTTGGTCGGGTGGACGTTCACATCCACCCGAGCCGGGTCGATCTCGACAAACAGGGCATAGACCGGCTGGCGCTGCCCGTGCAGCACGTCCGCGTAGGCGCTGCGTACCGCGTGGCTGATCACCTTGTCGCGCACGTAGCGGCCATTGACGTAAGCAAACTGGCGGTCGGCGCGGGCGCGGGCGGCGTCGGGCAGCCCGGCATAGCCCCAGACCTGCAGGCCACCCGCCTGCCCGTGTAGGGGCAGGCTCTGGGTGAGAAATTCGCTGCCCAGCACGTCGCCCAGGCGCTGGCGCAGTGCGCTCATGCGCTCAGTGCTCGCAGGGCCGGGCGCACGCCATTGCTCGATCAGCTTGCCTTCATGCCAGACGGTGAAACCCACGTCCGGTCGGGCCAAGGCGTGCCGCCGGACGGCTTCGAGGCAATGGGCCAGTTCGGTCGCGTCCGATTTGAGGAATTTGCGCCGTGCCGGGGTGGCATAAAAGAGTTCGCGCACCTCGACCGTGGTGCCTGGTGGGCGTGCCGCCGCCGTGATTTCGCCGGTGCGGCCCTGCAGAAGCCAGGCATGGCCGTCACTGGCGTTGCAGCAGCGCGACAGCAGGCTGACCTCGGCGATCGAGTGGATGGCGGCCAGTGCCTCGCCCCGAAACCCCATGGTGTCCACCGCTTCGAGCTCGGCCAGATTGCGGATTTTGCTGGTGGCGTGCCGTTTCAGGGCGGTGCTCAGCTCGGTGCGTGCAATGCCGTCGCCGTCGTCTTCCACGGCGATCAACCGCACCCCGCCGGCCAAGAGCCGCACGCTCACTTGGGTGGCACCGGCGTCGAGCGCGTTGTCCAGCAGTTCGCGCACCACCGATGCCGGGCGCTCGACCACCTCTCCGGCCGCAATCTGGCTGATCAGTTCGTCGGGCAGTTCCTGGATTGGTCGGCGGGGTTGCCGATGGGGGCTGGAGGCAGGGGCGTTCACGGGCGCATTGTAGGTGGCTACATGCGAACACGGTGCGGCAGCGGTGCGCCAGCGGCGGTGTATCGGCGGTGCGGCGTCAGACCTGGCGGTTACGCGCCAGCGGCGGGTTCTGAGAGAAATAAGCCACGATGCCCTGCAAGATGGCGTCGGCCATCTGGTTTTGGAAGCGCGGATCGCGCAGGCGGCGTTCTTCCTCAGGGTTGCTGATGAAGGCCGTTTCCACCAGAACGCTGGGAATGTCAGGGGCACGCAGCACGGCAAAACCCGCTTGTTCGACCTGAGGTTTGTGCAATGGGCCTATTTGGCCCATTTCCTGCAGTATGAACTGGGCGAGTCGCAGGCTGTCATTGATCTGCGCCGTGGTGCTCATGTCGAGCAGGGTGCGCTGCAGTTCGGCGTCCCGCGCCCGTACGTTGACGCCACCTACCAGGTCGGCGGCGTTTTCCCGATCTGCAATCCATTGGGCGGCGGCACTGGTGGCTCCACGCTGGCTCAGCGCAAAAATGCTCGCGCCACGCGGTCGAGGGGTATAGAACGCATCCGCATGAACACTCACGAACAGATCGGCTTCCACCCGTCGTGCTTTCTGGACGCGCACATGCAAAGGTAGAAAGTAATCGCCATCCCGGGTCATGAACGTACGCATGGTGTGCCCGTTGACTTGGGTGCGGTTGATGCGATCACGCACTTTCCGGGCGATGGCGAGCACCACGTTTTTTTCATGGGTGCCTCCAGGCCCGATGGCACCAGGGTCTTCGCCGCCATGCCCGGCATCGACCGCGACCACGATCAGACGATCCGACCGACCGCCTGTCGAAGGAACTCGGGGGCGCTGCTTGGCGGCGAATCCCGGTCGAGTTTCGGTCTCATTGACGGGCGGCCGGGGAGCTGCCGGGTCCGTGGCGATGGCCCCGGGGAGAAGAGGGGGGCGATCCGGAGGCGGGCGCGGGGTTTGTGCCGGACTCGGAGGCAGTTGCGCGATCAACGCGCCCAGCGGGTCTTCGGCGGCCAGCGCATTCTGGGCTTGATCGAGCTCTCGCAACCGTTGGGCAATCAGTTCTTCCAACGGGTCCCGTGGCACGGTCGGGTAGAGGTCCAGCACCAGTCGGTGCTGGTAAGCAGCCACCGGCACCAGTTGAAAGACTTGCGGTGTGATGGGCCGTTTCAGGTCGATCACGATACGCACCACAGCCGGTGCGTTTTGTGCCACCCGAATGCCCGCCACATTCGGGTCGTCCGGGGTCACATGGCCGACCAGATCGCGCAGCGTCGGTGACAGCTCGATGCCCTCGATATCCACCGCAAGCCGGGGCGGATCGGCCACAAAAAAGGGGGTGGCTCGCAGCGCAGCATCGGATTCAATGGTGATGCGGGTGTAGTCGCGGGCCGGCCACATCCGCACCGCCACGATCGCGGTGGCACCGGCTCGGGCAGGCATCCCGAAGGTCAGAACCCATGCCCCGGCGCTACCCAATCCACGAATGGCGGCGCGACGCTTCATGTGGCCAAGGCGTTCAAGAGTTCCAGCCCGGTGGGGCTGAGCGCCTGGAATGCAAACAAACGTTGATCATCGGGCTGGGTTTCAATCGAGAGTTCCAGATCAGGCAAGGGCAGGCAGTCGGCCGCTTTCTCGGGCCATTCCACCAGCTTGAGGCCGGGTGCCGCAAAAAGTTCGCGAAATCCGGCGTCTTCCCACTCCCGAGGGTCGCTGAAACGGTAGAAGTCCAGGTGGCTGATCGACAAGCCATCAGGGAAAAGGGCTGAGATCGGTGCATGGTGGGGCTCCACGATCGCATAGGTCGGACTCTTGATGGGCCCCTGCACGCCCAGTGCCCGCAGCAGGTGTCTGACGAACGTTGTTTTGCCCGCGCCCAGATCGCCCTGCAGCCAGATGACGGCATGCCCCAGGGCAGGCGATTGAGCCAGCCGCTGCGTCCACACACCCGTCTGGGTTTCATCGGCTGCAACGGTTTGTACTTCCTTTAGGGGGGTGATTCGGGCCATCCGTACCTACAATCTGCTCACGTATGCTCGATCCTACTCGTTTTGTCACGCAGATTCGCGCCTGGGCGATGGAGTTGGGGTTGTCCCGGATCGGTGTGGCTTCGATCGACCTGTCTGCGGCCGAGCCGGGTTTGCTGGCCTGGTTGTCGCACGGGTTTCATGGCGAGATGCACTACATGCAAAGTCATGGGCTCAAACGTGCACGGCCGGCTGAGCTTGTGCCAGGCACCGTCAGTGTGATCACTGCCTGCATGGATTACCTGCCCAGCGAGACCCGGCAAGGGTGGCAGGCCGTTGAATGGTCGCGGCTGCAACGCCCGACGGAGGGCACGGTATCGGTGTATGCGCGGGGCAGGGACTACCATAAAGTGTTGCGCCAGCGTTTGCAGAAACTGGCCGAGCGCATGCAGTTGGCCTTGCTGGATGCGTCCCCATCGCCGCCACCGTGGAATTACCGCGTGTTCACCGACTCGGCTCCCGTCATGGAAGTCGAGCTGGCGACACGCAGTGGCCTGGGGTGGCGCGGCAAACATACGCTGACCTTGAATCGGCAGGGCGGCTCGATGTTTTTTCTGGGCGAGATTTTCGTGAATCTTGCTCTACCTCCAACCCCTGCGGTGAGTGACCACTGCGGCCAGTGCCAGGCCTGCCTGACGGCCTGCCCGACGGGTGCCATCGTCGCGCCCTACCGGCTCGACGCCCGTCGTTGCATTTCCTACCTGACCATTGAATACGCCGGCCCCATTCCCGAAGCCTTGCGGCCGTTGATTGGAAACCGCATTTACGGCTGTGACGATTGCCAACTGATCTGCCCCTGGAATAAGTACGCCGAACGCGCCACCGTACCCGATTTCGATGTGCGACCAGCGTTGTCCACTGTCCATCTGGTGGAGGCTCTGGGTGGGTCGGAAGACGATTTTCTGCGTCGTACCGAAGGTTCGCCCATTCGCCGTATTGGCCATGAACGCTGGTTGCGCAACGTGGCGGTGGCGCTGGGCAATGCCCTGGCCGCTGTGCTCAGCCCTTCTGAGGCCCAGGCCATCCGCCGATCCCTCCAAGATCGGCTCGCACACCCCAGTTCGCTGGTGCGTGAGCATGTGCAATGGGCCTTGTTGCAAGGCCATTCAGATGCCCGTCAAAGCCCAGCGACGGCTGCAACTGCTACTCAGCGCAGAGGCAGTAACACCCCGAGTGCAAAGGGCAGACTGAGCACGCCCAGCGCGGTGGACACGGTCACGAGGCCGGCCACATAGGGGCCGTCATAACCCATGCGGGCCGCCAGCACGTAACAACTGGAGGCCGTGGGCACGGCCGCGAACATCAGCAGCACCAGCGTCTGGGTCGGGTTGAGTTGCCAGAGGATTGCCACCCCCAGAGCCAGCACCGGAAGCCCCAGGTGTTTGAGGCTGAGCACCGCCAAAGCCAGCGATTTGGCTTGCGTCATGCTCCCGAGTTGCATCCCGGCACCCGCTGCCATCAGGCCCAGCGCCAGCGAGGCCTGGCCGATTCGCTCTGTGGTCGGCTGCAGCCAGTCTGGAATCGACAGCCCCGCCACATTGAATAGCAAGCCGCCGACGGTGGCAATGATGAGCGGATTGCGCACCAACTCGCGCATAAACCCCATCTGCCCATGCCGTGCCATCGGGTAAACCGCCCCCACATTGAACAAGGGGACGCACACACCGATCAGTATGGCAACCAGAGGCATGCCCTGAGGCCCGGCCACCCGATCTACCAGTGCCAGCACGATGAAGGAGTTGAAGCGAAACCCGACCTGGGCACTGGCTGCATGCAAACGCGCATCCACACGCTGGCCCAGCACAGGCCATTTCGGCAAAGAGTATGCCAGTGCGATGCCGGTCACCCCCAAGGTCAGGCCGGCACCCATCATGTGGGTGGCCGACTGCCACTCCAGCGGGGTACGCACGATCGAATGGAACAGCAGCACAGGAAAGAGAAAAAAGTAAACCAGACTCTCGATCGGCTCCCAGACTTTGCGGTTCAGCGCCGTGAAGCGACACAGCAGATATCCGCACAGAATCAGGGAAAAGTCGGGAAACAGCAGTTGGGCAAAGTTCACCGCCAACAGCATAGCAAAGCCTGCGGAACCATTTGGCCGAATTCGTGCCAAAATCCTGCGCCTATTTCATCGGCCGCTGCGAGTTTTCTGTTCGGTGCCGTCTATTTTCTGGATATATCTTTATGAAGACCAAGTTTCATTTGACTAAACGGACATTGTCCCGATTCGGTCCATCGGCCCCTCATGGCCTGTCGGGTCAGTCCATGGCCCTCGTCGATGAACGTTACCTGAGCTGGCTGCTGGCTCAGCAATCCCCAGCAGCCAGCGGCCCCTTGCAGCGCGCCGCTTTGCTGTCGGTGTTTGGGGGCTTGGCGCGTCTGGCCGGATTCGAAGGCGGACTGTCACGCCTGTACCTGTTCACCGATCATCAGCCCACCGATCTGCTGGACGACGTCGTCTTGCGCATGGTTCCCGTCCATGCCCTGGATGGTGGCCTGGGGCTGGTTCGCGCCCTGGGTCTGGAACTGACGCAACTGGCTGCCAGAGGGGGTTGCCAGACCGCCCTCATTGCCAGCGACGACGAGCGCCTGATGCCTTACATCGACGAAGCCCAATGGCGGGGTCTCAAGGTCGTCATGGTGGCGGACGAATCCGCGCAGGATTTCAATAAGCTGATGTCTGACGACCCCAGTTGGGCTCGCTTGCTGATGCAGGCCGATCGTCGCGTGGCCATCACGGAGCCCGCCTGGCAGGCCATGACCACGGTCGGCAGCACTTATTTTCCGGCCTTCGTGCAGGAGCCCTCTGTTCGCGACATCGAACCCTTGGCCGACAACGACGCGTATTCCATCCCGTCGCCGTCCGATCAATGGCGCACCCAAGTGCAAAAGGTGATTGAGGATTGGTGGCGCGATGAAACCCCCCACGCCAAGCTCGACCTCTACGAAGAAATGCAAAACAGTCAGGGTGTGCCGCCGGAAACCGACCGCCATCTGCTGCTGCAGGTTCGCCGCGAACTGGCTCGAACCTTGAGCTTCCCCGAAAAAAAGGCCATGCGCGAGATGATCCGTTCCGTGGTTCTGTCTCTGGCACCTGCCGTGGATGAAGCCGTTGACTCCTGAAGGCAGCGAGTTGCCTGAGAGCGGCTTGTCCCGTGAGTTGGGGCATAAGCTGGCGGCGTGGTTTCATACCCCGCCGGGTCAGTACCTGCTGCAATGGGAGCAGGCCCAACTTGACCAGGAAGTGATCGATCGCTTCGGATTCAATGCCTTGCAACTCGGATTGCCGGATCTGGACGCCCTGAGAGCCAATCGAATGCCGCATCGATGGTTGTCGGTGCCGGAGCCGCTGCACGAACCATCTGCGGGTCGGGTAGCCTTGATCAATCATGCGGCGGCTTTGCCGTTTCCCGAGTCCAGTCTGGACTTGGTGGTGCTCCCGCACACCCTGGAATTGAGTGCTGACCCGCATGCTGTTTTGCGCGAGGTCGAGCGTGTTTTGGTGCCTGAAGGCCGACTGGTGATCTGTGGCCTCAACCCGGTCAGTCTGTGGGGCATGCGGCAGTTCCGTTCTCACCTGATGCACCGCCTTGGCTTGGGCAAGACCCGCCTGGCCGGGCGTTTTCTGCCTGAGGCGGGGGACTTCATCGGCCCCTGGAGACTGAAAGACTGGCTCAAGCTCTTGAGTTTTGAGGTCGAATCCTGTGAATACGGTTGCTATCGGCCTGCCGTTCGCTCTGACAAATGGCTGCAGCGCTGGGTCTGGATGGATCGACTCGGATCCCGCTCATGGCCTTTTCTGGGGGCGGTCTACTTCCTGGTGGCGGTCAAACGCGTCAAGGGCATGCGTTTGCTGGGTCCTGCCTGGAAGCCCCGTCGAGCGGCCACGGCACCGATTGCCGTGGCGCAGCGCCCCTCCCTGAAAGGCCGACACGGCCCTATCTCTTGCTCGCGTTTGTGAATCACGTCATCATCTACACCGACGGTGCCTGCAAAGGCAACCCCGGCCCGGGGGGCTGGGGCGTGCTGCTGCGCTCGGGCGCGGTGGAAAAAGAACTGTTTGGCGGACACCCGCAAACCACCAACAACCGGATGGAATTGCAGGCCGTGATCGAAGCCTTGCAGGCCTTGAAGCGGCCCTGCCGCGTCACGCTCTACCTCGACAGCGAGTACGTTCGCCAAGGCATCACCGAGTGGCTGGCGGGCTGGAAGGCCCGTGGCTGGCGCACGGCTGGCAAACAGCCGGTCAAGAACGTCGAGTTATGGCAGCAACTCGATCAACTCGTGCAGTCGGGCGGGCACCAGATCGAATGGCGCTGGGTCAAGGGGCACGCCGGAGACCCCGGCAATGAACGCGCCGATGCCTTGGCCAATCGGGGGGTGCCACACGGCGCACGGTAAGCGCCGCTGGGCATGGTGGCCCACTAGGCAGCGAGCTTGCACGGCAAATCCGGCAAACCCGGCCCCAAGCGCACGGGCACTCAGGCGAGCACGCCGTCGAACAGCAGCACGTCCACCTCGTCGCCCGGTGCCACGTCGGCCTGGTGGTGGTGCAGCACGATCAGGCCGTTGGCCTCGACCATCGAGCGCAAAACGCCCGAGCCTTGGTTGCCGGTGGTGCGCACCTCTAGCTGCCCGTGGGGTGAGCGGGTCACCACGCCGCGCTGGTATTCGGTGCGGCCGGGTTTTTTGCGCAACGCTGCGGTCGAGCGCGCCCGTGTGTACAACGGGGGTTGCGGCAAGGCCCCCATCATTTTGAGCAGCGCCGGGCGCACGAAGGCCAGAAAAGTCACCATCACCGCCACCGGATTGCCGGGCAGCCCGAACAGCAGGGCGCTGCGCTCCCCTTGGGTGATGTGCCCGACGGCCAGCGGGCGCCCCGGGCGCATCGCAATGCGCCAGAACGCGACATCGCCCAACTGCTGCATCATGGTTTTGGTGTGGTCGGCTTCGCCCATGCTCACGCCGCCGCTGGTGATGATGGCGTCGGCGTGCCGGGCGGCATGGCCAAAGGCCGCTTGCAAAGCGGCTGGCTCGTCCTTGATGACGCCCATGTCCAGCATCTCGATGCCCAGCCGCGTGAGCAGGCCAAAGACGGTGTAGCGGTTGCTGTCATAAACGGCTCCCACGCGCAGCGGTTCACCCAGGCTCAGGATTTCGTCGCCGGTCGAAAAATACGCCACCTTCAGCCGCCGCCATACCGCCACCTCGGCCACGCCCAGGCTGGCGATCAGGCCCAGGGCAGCCGGCCCGAGGCGTTGGCCCTGGTGCAGCGCAGGCCGACCGGCCATCAGGTCTTCGCCCATGAGCCGCCGGTTGTCCCCCGTTTGCACCACGCCCGGCGGCACAGTCACCTCGTCGCCGTTGACCTGCACCGATTCCACCGGCACTACGGTGTCGAGGTCGGGTGGCAGCACCGCCCCGGTCATGATCTTCAGGCATGCACCGTCGGGCACCGGGCCGGGCCAGGCAGCCCCTGCGTAGGCGGTGCCGACCTGCCGCAAGCGGGTGGCTACGGTGGTGGACAGGGCCTGCCCCTTGAAGGCGAACCCGTCCATGGCCGAGTTGTCGTGCGGCGGAACACTGATGGGTGCAATCAGGTCTTGCGCCAGCACACGCCCGAGGGCGTCGAACACCCCCACCGTTTGCGTCTCCCGCACCGGCACGACGAGCCGATCCAGAACGGCGTTGACCGTTTCGGCGGGCAGGGATTTCGGGTCGTAGCCTTGCAAGGCGGCGGCGATCTGGTCTAGGGTGGAGCTCATGTTTGCAGGGCGCGCAAGGCGGCCAGTGTATTGACGTTGCTGAAGGCGAGCGGGTCATCGCTTGCGGCGTTGAAGGGAACCAGCACGGTGCGGTGCTGGCGGCTCCAGGCCTCGATTTGACGCCCACCAGCCTGGGTGTACCGGGTCAGGCTGGCCTGCAGGTCGGCCCGCAGCAAGGTGAACACCGGCTGCGACCGCAGCGTGCCGTCGTCGTCCGGCGCACTGACCATCGCCATGTCGGAACCAGCGTCGTGCAGCGCCTGCGCCAGGCGCTGGGCCAGATCGAGCGGGAACAGCGGCGAGTCACAGGGCACCGTGAGCAGGTAGGGGGTGGAGCAGCGCTGCAGCCCGGCCAGAAACCCGGCCAGCGGCCCGGCGTAACCTTGCAGCGTATCGGGACAGACGGGCACGCCAAAAGCGGCGTAATCTGGCAGGTTGCGGTTGGCGTTGATCAGGCAGTCGTGTAGCAGACCCCCGTGCTGGGCTTGCAGCCGCCGCAGCGCATGCAAGGCCAAGGGGGTGCCTCGCAAGGGTTGCAGCCCCTTGTCCACCCCGCCCATGCGCGTGCCCAGCCCGCCAGCAAGCACCACAGCGGTGATGGAAGCGGCCCGCATCGCCTCAGCCCCCGATGTAGCTCATTTCGATGCGTCGGCCAGTCTGCGGGCGCTGGTCGGGCGGCAGGATGCTGCGGATTTCCGAATACCGGTCGCAGCGCCCCTGCCAGATGGCACCGATGGCCGATGTCAGGTCGTCGTCGCTGGCACCACCGCGCAACAGCTCGCGCAACTCGTAGCCTTGGCTGGCAAACAGGCACAGGTAAACCTTGCCTTCGGTGGACAGGCGGGCGCGGTTGCAGTCGCGGCAAAACGCTTGCGTCACGCTGCTGATGAAGCCGACCTCACCCAGACTCGAGTCATGCTGCCCGTTGCTGCCGACGTAGCCCCAGCGCTCGGCCGTGGCACCGGGTGCGCTGGCCTGCAACGGCACCAGCGGCATTTGCTGGTGGATGTGCTGCAGCACGGCTAGGCTGGGCATGACTTCATCCATGCGCCAGCCGTTCGTTGCGCCGACGTCCATGTATTCGATAAAGCGCAGCACGATGCCTGTGCCCCGAAAATGCCGGGCCATGGTCAGGATCTGGTCTTGGTTGCAGCTTTTTTTGACCACCATATTGACCTTGATCGGCCCCAGACCGGCTGCCTGGGCGGCCTCGATCCCGTCGAGCACGTCGGCAACCGGAAAATCCACGTCGTTCATCTGGCGGAACACGGCATCGTCGAGCCCGTCGAGGCTGACCGTGATCCGATGCAGGCCAGCGTCTTTCAAGGCCTGCGCCTTGCGTTTGAGCAAGCTGCCGTTGGTGGTCAGCGTCAAATCGAGCGGCTGGCCGTCTGGCGTATGCAGGCGAGCCAGTTGCTCGACCAGGATTTCGAGGTTCTTGCGCAGCAAGGGTTCGCCGCCGGTGAGCCGGACTTTACGCACGCCATGCGCCACAAAGTGGCGGGTCAGGCGGGTGATTTCCTCGAAAGTCAACAGGGCGCGGTGTGGCAGGTAGGTGTAGTTCTGGTCGAAAACCGCCTTCGGCATGCAATAGCCGCAGCGAAAGTTGCATCGATCCGTCACGCTGATGCGCAAATCGCGCAGCGGGCGGCCGAGCTGGTCCTGCAGCAGGCCGTCGGCCCTGATGGGCCGTGCGGGCACTGGCGGCAGGAGGCTGCGCAGGCGCTGATCCTGCAAGGCAATGACACGTTCAGACATGCCCGCAGCGTACACCAATCTCAGGGCTTGGGTCGAGGGTGCTTGATCGGCATTGCCTTGTCGGACTGGCGTGCTGGCGTGCTGCCAGTGGTTGACGAGTGGTTGACGAGTGGTTGACGAGTGGTTGACGAGTGGTTGACGAGTGGTTGACGAGTGGTTGACGAGTGGCTATCTGTCAGGCTGGCGACGGTAAAATCGTTCTTAATACGCCTTTCCTCAACCCTCAACAGCATCATCATGTCTCTGGATCATGTGACCCCCGGCAGCAAAGTGCCCGAAGCATTCAATGTCATCATCGAAATTTCGATGAACGGCGACCCGATCAAGTACGAAGTGGACAAGGCATCGGGCTGCATCTTCGTCGATCGCTTCATGAACACCGCCATGCACTACCCGACCAACTACGGCTACGTGCCCAAGACCATTGCCGGTGACGGCGATCCGGTGGACGTGCTGGTGATCACCCCGGTGCCCCTGCCGCCCGGCGTGGTGGTGCCTTGCCGCGCCTTGGGTATTTTGAAAATGGAAGACGAAGGCGGCGTCGATGGCAAGGTGTTGGCCGTGCCCACCACCAAAATCCTGCCCTTGTATTCCGGTTGGAACACCTACCTGGACCTGAATCCGATGTCGCTCAAGGCCATCGAGCATTTCTTTGAACACTACAAAGACTTGGATACCGGCAAGTGGGTCAAGGTGCTCGGCTGGGACGGCGTGGAGGCCGCCCACCAAGAAATTCTGGACGGCATCGCGGCTTACAACCAGGAACAGCAGGCCTGATCCGTCCCTTCGGTTTTGGCGCTCAACCCCTTGCAGGCGATGTGGCCTGCAGGGGGTTTCTGCTTTCCAGGGGGCGCGGGCCGCGTTGAACCCCGGCGCCGTCTGGTTGCAAAAACCGATCGAACCGCCCAGGCAAGCCCCCCAGATCCAGCCAGTGGGTGCGGTGAGTGGGGTCGATGACTCCCTGAATGACATAATGCCCCCCACTGCAAATCCATCCTAAGCTCATGTCGTTCAAGCTCTGCGTTGCGCAGCTCAATTTCGTGGTGGGCGATCTGGCCGGCAATGCCCGCGCCATCATCGAAGCCGCCCATCAGGCCCATGCGCAGGGCGCACAGCTCCTGCTGACGCCCGAACTCGCCATTTGTGGCTATGCCGCCGAAGATTTGTTTTTGCGTCCAGCGTTTGTCGCTGCCTGTGCCGATGCCGTCAACCAGGTGGCCCGTGAAACGGCGCGGCTCAAGGGCTTGACGCTGGTCATCGGGCAGCCGATTGCACGGGCAGAAAGTGCCCCTGCAGAACGCAGCGTCGGGCGAGCGCCGTGCCTGAACGCGGCCACCGTGTGGCGCGAAGGCCGATGCTTGCACACCTACGCCAAACGCGAGCTGCCGAACTACCAGGTGTTCGATGAGCGCCGGTATTTCATGCCAGGTGCCGCGCCGGGCCTGTTCGACCTGCCCGGGCCCGATGGCCAGACGCTGCGGGTCGGTCTGCTGATCTGTGAAGACGCCTGGCACAGCGGCCCGGCGCGTGAGTTGTGCGCAGCCGGTGCCGAACTGCTGGCCGTGATCAATGCCTCGCCGTTTCACGTCGGCAAAGGCAGCGAACGCGAACAGGCCATGCAGCAGCGGGTGGCCGACACCGGCTTGCCCTTGCTGTACGCCCACCTGGTGGGCGGACAGGACGAAATCGTCTTCGAGGGGCGCAGCTTCATGTTGAACCGCACCGGTGCCTTGGTCGCCCGTGCGCCCAGCTTCGAGGAGTCGCTGTTCATGGTCGAGGCGGCCGAGGCGGCTGACATGCCCGCTGCCGCTTGGGCGGGGCCGGTGGCCACCGAGGCCTCGATGGAGGCCGATCTGTGGGCCGCGCTGGTCACGGGTGTGCGCGACTACGTGGGCAAAAACGGCTTCCCGGGGGCGCTGATCGGCCTGTCGGGCGGTATCGACTCGGCGCTGGTGCTGGCGATTGCGGTCGATGCCCTCGGCCCCGCGCGGGTGCGGGCGGTGATGATGCCTTCGCCTTACACCGCCGACATTTCCTGGATCGACGCCCGCGACATGGCCTGCCGCATGGGGGTGCGGTACGACGAAATTTCCATTCAACCGGCGTTCGATGCCTACCTCAACTCCATGCAGCCCCTGTTTGAAGGGCGCCCGCCAGACACCACCGAAGAAAACATCCAGGCCCGCATACGCGGCACCATGTTGATGGCCTTGTCCAACAAACTCGGCAGCATCGTGCTGACCACGGGCAACAAAAGCGAAATGGCGACCGGCTACTGCACCCTGTATGGCGACATGGCCGGTGGCTTTGCCGTCATCAAGGACGTCGCCAAGACCCTGGTGTTTCGCCTCGCTTGCTGGCGCAATGCGCACGACCCTTACGGCCACGGGCTAGACCCCATCCCGCAGCGCATCATCACCCGGCCACCGAGCGCCGAACTGCGACCCGACCAGACCGATCAGGACAGTCTGCCCCCCTACGAGGTGCTGGACGCCATCGTGGAGCGCTACATGGAAAACGACCAGAGCCCACAGGCGATCGTCGAGGCCGGTTGCCCCCAGGCTGCGGTCGATCAGGTGATCCGCCTGATCCGTATCAACGAGTACAAGCGCCGCCAGGCCCCGGTGGGCATACGCGTGACCCACCGCAGTTTTGGCAAGGACTGGCGTTACCCCAACACCAACCGCTACCGCGGCTGAGCGGCTGATGCGAGCGCGTGATAAAGTCACTGATCGACCAACCTCCTGGAGTTTCCTGCATGAAGCAAATCACCGCCGTCATCAAACCGTTCAAGCTCGAAGAAGTGCGTGAAGCCTTGGCCGATCAAGGCGTGACCGGGTTGACGGTGACCGAAGTCAAGGGTTTCGGGCGCCAGAAGGGCCATACCGAACTCTACCGTGGTGCCGAATACGTGGTTGATTTCCTGCCCAAGGTGCGCATCGAGGTGGTCGTCAAGACCGAAGACGTGGATCGCTGTGTGGATGCCATCATACGCGCCGCCCGCACCGGCAAGATCGGCGACGGCAAGATTTTTGTCACGGCGGTGGAGCGGGTGATCCGCATCCGAACCGGCGAACAGGACGAAACCGCGATCTGAGAGCGGGTGTCGTCAGATCTTGTCCAGTTGGCTGGGTGGCGCGTAGCCGGCTGCCTGCACCAGTTGGCTGAGCAGGGTTTGCACTTGGTCGGACTGCTGAATCAAGCCCATCTGCCATTGCCCGATAAACCCTGCACGCACCGAAGCGTCGAGGCATTGGCTCAGGGCGTCGTAATAACCTGCGACATGCAACAGGCCGATGGGCTTGTCGTGGTAGCCGAGTTGCCGCCACGTCCAGACTTCGAAAAATTCTTCGAAAGTGCCTATGCCACCCGGCAGTACCAAAAAGGCATCGGCGCGTTCGGCCATCATCTGTTTGCGCTCGTGCATGGTCTGCACCACATGGAGTTCGGTGCAGTCGAGCTTGGCAAATTCCTTGATCACCAGGCTTTGCGGGATGACGCCGACCACGGTGCCGCCAGCGGCCAGCGTGGCGTCGGCCACCACCCCCATCAGGCCGTTGTTGCCGCCGCCGTACACCAGTTGCCCGCGATGCTGACCGATCCAGTGGCCAACCTGGCTGGCTGCGTCCGTGAATCGCGGGTCCAGCCCGGCATTCGATCCCAGGTAAACACAGAGCGAAAAAGCAGGGCGGGCGGCAGACGAGGAAGTGGCTTCGGTCATGCCCGCATTGTGGCATGCCGACCGGTTACTTCTGGCCCGCTTGGGGCGGCGTGCTGCTGACGAGCCGGGTGCCCGCCCAGGCATCGTGCCAGAACTGCTTTTGGGGGTGAAAGCGCGCCAAGATGGCCCAGATCGGCACCCAGCCCAGCAGCAGTACCGCACTGTCGATGGCCGACAAGCCCAGCAACGAGCCGACGAGCAGCGGCGGCAACAACCAGACCCAACTCAACAGATAGCGTTTCAGGGCGCGGATTTGGGTCAGCGGTCGCCCTTGCGTGTCCACCACGCGGATGTGCCAGGTTTTCATGGCGAGCGTTTGGCCCTTGTGCCAGAACCAGGTGAAATAAATGCCAAACACCAGAAACAAAAAGGCCTGCAAGCCGTAGCGCCCTTGCAGCGGGTGATGCATTTGTGTCAGGACGCTGAACAGATAGCCTGCAATGAAGACGACGCCAAAAAGCAAGATGCCTTCGTACATCCAGCAGGCCATGCGGCGCAGCAGTGAGGGAGCAGTCAGATTCATGGCGCGGATTGTCGCATTCCTGCGCCGCCACCCTGCAGTGGTGGCAAAAAAAGCGACCAAGCCGAACCCGCTGGTATCGGTATCGGTGCGATAATCCAAAGTTACAAAAAGTGCAATGGCAAACGGGTCAAGGTTGCGCGGTACATCCGCCATGGCTTTGGCCTCAAGTCTCAAGGCGGCCTCACAAGGGCTGGACCGAGAGGCACCCAAGGTTTTTCGTCAGAGAAATTCTCGAAAGGTTCATCAATGGAAATCAACAAGGCCGAACTGGCCCACGCTGCCGCCGCTGCTGGCTCATCCCCCGCCACCGAAGAACTCATGGGCGCCGAAATCATGGTGCGTGCCCTGCAGGCCGAAGGCGTCAAGTACATCTGGGGCTACCCGGGCGGGGCGGTGCTCTACATCTACGACGCCCTGTACAAGCAAGAAACCATGCAGCACGTGCTGGTGCGCCACGAGCAGGCTGCCGTGCATGCGGCCGACGGCTACGCCCGCGCCACCGGCGATGTGGGGGTGGCGCTGGTCACTTCCGGCCCCGGCGTCACCAATGCCGTGACCGGCATTGCCACCGCCTACACCGACAGCATCCCGATGGTGATCATCTGCGGTCAGGTGCCCACCGCAGCCATCGGCTCCGACGCCTTCCAGGAGTGCGACACGGTCGGCATCACGCGCCCGATCGTCAAGCACAACTTCCTCGTCAAAGATGTGCGCGACATGGCCGAGATCATGAAAAAGGCCTTTCACATTGCGCGCACCGGTCGCCCCGGCCCGGTGGTGGTCGATATCCCGAAAGACGTGTCGTTCAAGCGTGTGGCCTATACCGGCTACCCCGAGTCGGTCGCCATGCGCTCTTACAACCCGGTGCGCAAGGGCCACGGCGGGCAGATACGCAAGGCGCTGCAACTGTTGCTCAACGCCAAGCGGCCCTACATCTACACCGGGGGCGGCGTGCTGCTGGGCCATGCAACGGCCGAACTGCGCACGCTGGTTGACATGCTGGGCTACCCCGTCACGCACACGCTGATGGGCTTGGGCGCTTACCCGGCCACCGACCGCAAGTTCCTGGGCATGCTGGGCATGCACGGCACGGTCGAGGCCAACCACGCCATGCAGCACTGCGACGTGCTGCTGGCCGTCGGTGCCCGTTTCGACGACCGCGTGATCGGCAACCCCAAGCATTTCGCCCAGAACGAGCGCAAGATCATCCACATCGACATCGACCCCTCCAGCATCGCCAAGCGGGTGAAGGTGGATGTGCCCATCGTGGGCGACGTGAAGGACGTGCTGACCGAACTGATCGCCATGATCCGCGAAGGCCAGCACAAGCCCGACGCCGACGCCCTGAAGGACTGGTGGAGCACCATCGAAGGCTGGCGTTCGCGCGACTGCCTGCGCTACGACCGCGGCAACACCGAGGTCATCAAGCCGCAGGCAGTGGTCGAGGCGCTGTGGAACCTGACCCGCCATGACGACTGCTACATCACCTCCGACGTCGGGCAGCACCAGATGTTCGCAGCCCAGTTTTACAAGTTCGACCAACCGCGCCGCTGGATCAACTCGGGCGGTTTGGGCACCATGGGGGTGGGCCTGCCTTACGCCATGGGTATCAAGCTGGCGCAGCCACAGGCGGACTGCTGGTGCATCACGGGCGAAGGCTCGATCCAGATGAACATTCAGGAGCTGTCCACCTGCCAGCAATACGGCACCCACGTCAAGATCGTGTCGCTCAACAACCGCTATCTGGGCATGGTGCGCCAGTGGCAGGAACTGATCTACCAGGGCCGCTACAGCCACAGCTACATGGACGCCTTGCCCAACTTCGTCAAGCTGGCCGAGGCCTATGGCCACGTCGGCATGCTGATCGAGCGCCCACAGGATGTCGAGGCGGCCCTGCGCGAAGCCCGTGCCATCAAGGATCGCAGCGTGTTCCTCGATTTCCGCACCGACCCGACCGAAAACGTCTGGCCGATGGTCGAGGCCGGCAAGGGCATCACCGAGATGCTGCTGGGCAGCGAGGAGCTGTAAGCCCATCCGTTGCCCCCACCCGTTGCCCCCATTCGCTGCCTAGCCGCCTCGTGCGCTTGGGCTTTCCTTGGACGAATCTATTTGCCGCCAAGCCTGCCACTTACCGGTGCCGGGGGAGGGCGGTAGAAATGAGGAATCGCAGATGAAACACATCATCGCCGTGCTGCTCGAAAACGAAGCCGGCGCACTCTCCCGTGTGGTGGGCCTGTTCTCGGCCCGTGGCTACAACATCGAGTCGCTTACCGTGGCGCCGACGGAAGACCCGTCGCTGTCGCGCATGACGATCCAGACCACCGGCTCGGACGACGTGATCGAGCAGATCACCAAGCATCTGAACCGCCTGATCGAGGTCGTCAAGGTGGTCGATCTGACCGAAGGCGCTTACACCGAGCGCGAACTCATGCTGGTCAAGGTGCGCGCCGTGGGCAAGGAGCGCGAGGAGATGAAGCGCATGGCCGACATCTTCCGCGGCCGCATCATCGACGTGACCGAAAAAAGTTACACCATCGAACTCACCGGCGACCAGCCCAAGAACGACGCCTTCTTGGAGGCCATCGACCGCACGGCCATCCTCGAGACGGTGCGCACCGGCCCCAGCGGCATCGGGCGCGGCGAGCGCATACTGCGCGTTTAACCGAGATTGTCCATTAGGCGCACCTTCGGTGCTGCTTGAGAAGTCAGCGGGGCATTTGCGGCCATTTCGGCCCCTCTTCGTCGCCAATGGCAAAGGCCATTGGCTCCTCAGTCGGGACCAAACTGGCGCGCAAATTC
Organism: Tepidimonas sp. UBA997; assembly: GCA_002291945.1. Lineage (GTDB taxonomy): Bacteria > Pseudomonadota > Gammaproteobacteria > Burkholderiales > Burkholderiaceae_C > UBA997. The sequence continues at coordinate 637 of DBAZ01000005.1, read as the reverse complement.
CCGCGCTGCCATCTCAAGCCCCAATGAACCATCTCGGTTTAAGATTTGATTTTTCAACAAGGATGCAACATGAAAGTTTTCTACGACAAAGACTGTGACCTGAGCCTGATCAAGGGCAAGACGGTGGCCATCATCGGCTACGGCTCCCAAGGCCACGCCCACGCCCAGAACCTCAACGACAGCGGCGTGAAGGTCGTGGTCGGTCTGCGCAAGGGCGGCGCTTCCTGGGACAAGGTCGGCAAGGCCGGCCTGAACGTGATGGAAGTCAACGACGCCGTCAAGGCCGCCGATGTGGTCATGATCCTGTTGCCCGACGAGCAGATCGCCGAGGTCTACAGCAACAACGTCGCCCCGAACATCAAGCAGGGCGCTTCGCTGGTGTTCGCCCACGGCTTCAACGTGCACTACAACCAGGTCGTGCCCCGCGCCGATCTGGACGTGTGGATGGTCGCGCCCAAGGCCCCTGGCCATACCGTGCGCAACACCTACACCCAGGGCGGCGGCGTGCCTCACCTGATCGCCGTGCACCAGGACAAGTCCGGCAAGGCCCGCGACCTGGCCTTGTCCTACGCCATGGCCAATGGGGGCGGCAAGGCCGGCATCATCGAGACCAACTTCAAGGAAGAGACCGAGACCG
>DBAZ01000070.1 GCA_002291945.1 Tepidimonas sp. UBA997 | reverse complement strand
TCTTTAGGCTATGCCTTAAAGTGTGGGCATGAGCAAGCATCCGATCTCCATAGCAGCCTCCATCACGGGCACACAAGCTGGTCTTGCCAGATCGCTGGGCGTGTCTCAACCAACGGTCAACCAATGGGCAAGCGGCACAAGGCCGGTTCCCGCTCGGTTCTGCACCGCCATCGAACGCCTGACAGGCGGCGCGGTGACGCGGCAAGACCTGCGGCCCGTGGACTACTGGCGCATCTGGCCGGACTTGCCTGCGCCCGAGGCGCACAGCAGCGCACAGGAGGCTTCATGAGCCGACGGGAGAAGTGCACCGAAGAGATCAAGCTGCCTGAATGCACACCCCCCCAGTTTCCCCACCAAACTGGCACGGCTGACCGTGCTGGCCGGGCCGGTGGGTTTTTCTTTGCTGTAGCTGTAGGTGTGTTCCATGGCTCCAGTCTCTTTTTTTTGCCTTTCCAAGTCATTGCGAACGCTTGCGAAAAGTTCGTGGCCGTTCGCAACACCCTTTGTTCGGAGGTTCTGTGGAATCCATCAATGACGCACTGATTGAGCTCGTGAAGGCCCTGGGTGGCTCCAAGCAAGTGGGCCCGAGGCTGTGGCCAGACGCTGCGCCTGACCAGGCTCAGCGCAAGTTGCTGGACTGCCTGAATGATGATCGGCCTCACCACCTCACGCCGGGGCAGATGATGCTTCTGCTGCGCATGGGCCGTGAGCGCGGGATCCACCAGGCCGTGGAGTTCATGCTCCACGATCTGGGATACGCAGCCCCGGTACCCCTTGAGCCGCGCGACGAATTTGCAGAGCTTCAGCGCCAGTTCCTTGAAGCAACTAAGCACATGCAGACCATGGCGGCCCGCCTTGAGCAGCTTCAGCCACAGGTCGATCGCCGTGCATCACTGAGGGCTGCATGACCGTTGTTCCCGCCCGCCGCCCCCTCACCCTGCGTGAAGTGGAGGCCATGCTGCAATACGTTGACGGTGCTGAAGACCGTGAAACGTGGCTGGCCGTGGGAATGGCGCTGAAGGCCGAGTTCGGCACCGAGGCGCTGGACGCCTGGGACAAGTGGAGCAGCGGTGCCCCCAATTACGATGCCAAGGCCGTGCGGGCCTGTTGGCGTGGCTTCAAGTCCAACACATCCAGCGGCTATGGCATCGGCACGGTGGTGAAGTTTGCGAAGCAGGGCGGTTACCAGCCCCGCCGAGAAAACGGCCCCACCCGCGAAGAGCTGATGGAGCTGGCCCAGCGCCGTGCCGCCCGTGCAGCCAAGGCCGCCGCCGAGAAAGCCCAGAGCGAAGCCAATGCGGCCACGGCCATGCAGCGTGCGCTCCAGGTGTGGCAGCAGGCCAGACGCGAAGGCTCCAGCCCCTATTGCACCCGCAAGCTGGTCGAGCGGCCCGAGTCGGTTCGCTTCACGGCCGATGGCGGCATCGTCATCCCCATGATCCGGTACGACCTCCCGCGCGACCAGGCGCTGAAGGGTGTGCAAATCATTGCTGCCGATGGATTCAAGAAGTTCACCTACGGCATGGAAAAGTCCGGCACCGCCTGCCGACTGGGCATGGCCGTGGTGGGTGAACCGGTGTTCATCTGCGAAGGCTGGGCCACGGGCATGAGCATTCGCGCGGCCCTGGGCTACCGCCTCCCGGTGTTCGTGGCGTTCGACGCCTACAACCTCCCCCTGGTGGCCCAGTACGTTTACCAGGCGCTGCCCAGCAACCCCATGGTGATCTGTGCCGACGACGACCACGCCACCAAGCGCGATGGCTGGCCCTGGAACGTGGGCCGAATCCAGGCGCAGGTGGCCATGGAAAGCGTGATGGACATGGGCGCACGGCTGGTCTGCCGCAATTACCCGGTGTTTGACAAGGCCACACCCCGCACCGACAAGGACACCGACTTCAACGACCTGCACCGGCTGGAGGGCCTGCAGGCCGTGACCGAAGCCATGAACTTCGCATTTGAAGGCATTGAGGAGCTGAAGCGCTATGCCTAACCCCAACGTTTACCACCTGCCCGACATGGACGACATGGACGACGAAAACCAGGGCGCGACCACCCCACCACCCAGGGGAGAGGGGCCGCGAGGCACATCTTCCCGCCGTCAAAAGCGCAAGAAGGTGCTGGACACCAGCAAGCTGCAGACGTTGTTCAAGCACTTCGTGTACCAGTACGGCAGCAACATTGCCTGGGACGCGGCCAACCGCATGGCCATCCTCATTAGCAACCTGCGCCACACCTTCGGCAATGACGAGGTGAAGATGTGGCTGGGTTCCGACAAGCGCCGCGATGTGATGCCAGACCAGGTGGTCTTTGACCCCACCGGTTCCTGTGGGCCTGCTGCCGTCAACCTGTTCGGTGGACTGGACATGGTGCCCATGGAGGGTAACTACCGCCCCATCCTGGACCTCCTGGAGCATCTCTGCGACCAGGACGAAACCATCTACAACTGGGTGCTGGACTGGTGTGCTTACCCGCTGCAGAACCTGGGCGCCAAGATGCCCACGTCCATCATCATGCACGGCGACGAGGGCAGCGGTAAGAACCTCTTCTGGGAGTGCTACGCCAGCCTGTATGGCGAATACGCCAAGGTGGTGGGCCAGGACCAGCTGGAAGACAAGTTCAACGATTGGATAAGCAAGACCTGTTTCGTCATCGGCGATGAGGTGCTGAGCCGCCAGGAGATGCGCCACCTCAAAGGCAAGCTGAAGGCGATGATTTCTGGCAGGACCATCCAGATCAACACCAAGATGATGCCGGTGCGCTCCGAGCGCAACCATGTGAACATGGTGTTCCTGTCCAACGAGCTGCAGCCCAATGCGCTGGATTCGTCAGACCGGCGCTACCTGGTGGTGTGGACGCCACCCAAGCAGGAGCTCAGCTTCTACCAGGCCGCCAGCGAGTGCATGAACAGCGGTGGGCGTGAAGCCTTCTTGCACTTCCTGCTTCAGCGCGATCTCTCCGAGTTCGACCCTTACGCGCCGCCGCCTGTCACCGCGGCCAAGCAAAACCTTCAAGACCTGGGCCGCCCGACCCCCGAGCGGTTCTGGTTGTCATGGCAGGCCGGGGAAGTGCCTGTGCTCTTCAACACCTGCAGCAGCGCTCAGGCTTACCGGCTGTACCGCAAATGGTGCAGCGCCGAGGGCGAGAAATGGCCAGTCACCCAGAACTGGTTTGGGCGCATGGTGGCGCGTGTGGCGGGCGATGCGCTGGATGTGCGGAAGGTCAAGCTGGGCGCCAATACCGTTCACCGAATGTGGTTCGTGGCCCCGCCCCCCAAGGGTGTTGATATGGGCGCCTGGTCTGAAGAGGCCATTGCAGCCTTTGACGAGCATATCAAGGCATGGAGGATCGACGAATGATCGGCTCATCCTCTACCCGGTTGCCGGTAGTAGCGGCATTAGGGTTGCATGCCGCTACCGAAAAGTTCAATGAAATCAAAGCGGTAGCGGCAAGACAAGCAGTAGCGGCATTCTCCTATACATACATGCACGCGCGTGCGCACACATCACGTAAAAAATGCCGCTACTGCCTGGTATGCCGCTACCGCTTTGATTTGAAAAGGTTTTTCGGTAGCGGCATTAGGGTTTATGCCGCTACCACCAGCAACCAGGAATAAACCATGCAGCTCAGCATTAAAACCAACTTCCCCGATGTGCAGAAAAAGCTGCAGCGTTTGCGCTCTGACATTGCCGACAAGGCATTGTCCATGGCCGTGAACCGCACCATGGAGCAGGCCCGCACCGCCATGCAGCGGGAGATCACCGGCACCTACAACCTGAAGGCCGCATACGTTCGCCAGCGCCTAGCCATAAGCCGCGCCATATTCAAGGGAAAAAGCCTGTCGTTCACCGCCAGCCTGCTTGGCACGGGCAAGCGCTCAGCCAACCTGGTGGTGTTCCTGGTGCGCAAGGCACCGAACAATGGCCGCAAGGGTGGGCCTCAAGTGGGCTTCCGTATTCGCAAGGGCGGGGCCATCAGCCGTGTTCCTGGTGCATTCATTGGCAACAAGGGCCGCACCGCCTTCCGGCGAACTGGCACGGGCCGCCTGCCCATAGAGTCGCTGCGCACCATAGACGTGCCGCAAATGTTCAACCAGGGCCGCATCAACGCCGCCGTGGTTCGCGTCCTGCAGCAGCGCTTCCCTGAAGTCTTTGAACAACAAGTCAGGTTCTATGCCAGCCGCATGCGTTGACGCCCCCCCCGGTTGGGTCCTTCCGCGTGCCTGCAGAACGGGTACGAAGCGATCTCGGGATTTCGCTAGTGGGCAGGTTTTGAAACAGTGCAACCGTTCACCATTCCTGATGCAACTTGATTGACGTCCTCTATTGCC
>DBAZ01000011.1:19073-25291 GCA_002291945.1 Tepidimonas sp. UBA997 | reverse complement strand
CATCGTCAGGCTGTTATTAAAAAACCCCGAATTCCTTGTGAGCGAATTCGGGGTTTTTGTTTGAATGGTTCTTTCGTATGTCCACCTTGCTGTACACGCGTGCCTCCCAATTGCCCGATTTGCTGCGGCAGCGCATTCTCATTCTCGACGGCGCGATGGGCACCATGATTCAGCGTTTTCGCTTGACCGAGGGGCAATATCGTGGCCAAGGCGGGCCTATTGATTCAAGCCTGCTGGCCGAGTTACAGAGCTTGTCGGGAGACATCAAAGGGAATAATGAATTGTTGAGTCTGAGTCGTCCGGATGTGATTGGGCAGATACACGATGCGTATTTGGCCGCAGGCGCAGACATCATTGAAACCAATACCTTCGGTGCCACCACCATTGCGCAGGACGATTACGGCATGGGCTCATGGGCATACCGGATGAATCTGGCTTCAGCGCGTTTGGCTAGGCAAGCGTGCGACCGGCACAGCACCTCCGCCAAGCCACGTTTTGCGGCCGGTGCCATCGGCCCGACTCCCAAAACCGCCAGCATCAGCCCCGATGTGCATGACCCCGGAGCAAGAAACATTGATTTCGACCAGTTGACGCTGGCTTACCGTGAGCAGGTGCTTGGCTTGATCGAGGGCGGGGTCGATCTGTTGCTGGTTGAAACCATCTTCGATACCCTGAACGCCAAAGCGGCTCTGTTTGCGATCGAAACTGTCTTTGAAGCGTCCGGCGTATGCCTGCCCATTATCATCAGTGGCACCGTGACCGATGCGTCAGGTCGCGTGCTCAGCGGGCAGACCGTGTCGGCGTTCTGGGCCAGCGTCAAGCACGCCCAGCCGCTGGCTGTGGGCTTGAACTGCGCACTGGGCGCAGCCCTGATGAAGCCGTACATACAGGAACTGAGCAAGGTAGCCAGCGACACCTTCATCTCATGCTACCCGAACGCCGGTTTGCCAAACCCGATGAGCGACACGGGCTTTGATGAGTCTCCCGAGGACACGGCCCGACTGTTGCATGCCTTTGCTGCGGAGGGCTTGGTCAATATTGTGGGCGGGTGTTGTGGGACAACGCCTGAGCATATCGACTCAATCCGCAAGTCGGTGGCACTCAGTAAGCCCAGAACCGGGCCGTTCAGCCAGTATGGCTGATCCATGTTGATCGGTTAAGATCGGGCTAACAGTCGACTTGTCTGACCTTCCGTGCATGGCCCGTTCACTCAACCTGAGTACTGCGAAGTCGCTTCTCCGGCAGGCGGGTTTGACCATCCCCGAAATGTCCGACTCGGACGCATTCGCCCAGTGGGTGGTTGACGCCTTATGCGACCTGACCGCGACTGATCCACTCACTGGCCTGCTGAATCGTCGCGCATTTCTGCCCATCCTTCAACGCGAACTGGATCGGGTGGCTCGCGGCGGAGAGCAGGCGCTTCTGATTGCCGTGGACATCGATCATTTCAAGCGGGTCAATGACGTGTATGGTCACTTGGCGGGGGATGCCGTGATCCGATCGGTGGCGGATTGCCTGAGGGCGTCGGTCAGGCCGATGGATACTGTGGCCCGTTTGGGCGGTGAAGAATTTTCAGTCGTGTGCCCTAACTGCCCCCCCACGTTTGCTCCGGTCGTCGCAGAGCGGATTCGTGCGGCGGTAGACAGGCAGGTGGTACGGTTTTCTCAGGTGGACATCCACGTGACGGTCAGTTGCGGTGGTGCCTTTGCCGCTCCATGGGTCCGAGGTCAAGTGGATATCTGGCTTGAACGTGCTGATCAGCAACTGTATCGAGCCAAACAAGCGGGTAGAAATCGTGTGTCCCTGGAAGAGACTGCGTCGGCCGATGTCAGTGCGGAGGAAAAAGACATGCTGTTTGGCTGGAGCGAGGAGGCCACTTTTGTCATTGATCCCGTGCAATCTCGATAATGAGGCACCTTAGGTAAAACCCATGATCGTCAAAAGTAGCATGAACCCTGGGAGTGTCCTGAACGATGGCGTTGTCTTCCGGCCTGCCAAGGGCAAGGTGATGGCCGTCACCAGTGGCAAGGGGGGGGTGGGGAAAACCTTTGTGTCGGCCAACCTTGCGGCTGCCTTGACCAGGCGGGGGCTTAAAGTGTTGGTGCTCGATGCGGACCTTGGGCTGGCCAATCTGGATGTTGTGCTGAATTTGTACCCGAAGCTCACGTTGCACGATGTGTTCACGGGCAAGGCCACGTTGGATGATGCCATACTGAAAGCCCCAGGCGGCTTCTCGGTCATCCTGGCCGGCTCTGGCATGGTGGAGTACTCCCGACTCACCCATGAGGTGCGCGAAGATTTCCTGAAGCTGATGGCTGACGTTGTTCCTCGCTACGATGTGGTGCTGCTCGATACCGGAGCTGGCATCTCTGATGTGGTGTTGTTTGCCTTGTCGTTGGCCACGGAAATATTGCTGGTGGCTACCCCTGAGCCGACCTCACTTACCGATGCTTACGCCATGATCAAAGTCCTGGCCACGCAGCAAAAACGTCAGCATGTGCGCTTGGTGGTGAACCAGACGGCACGGCCTGGCGATGGCAAGGCCATCACGACTCAACTGCAGAGGGTGTTGAACCGTTTTCTGGGCGTGAACGACAAAATGCAAGATCAGAACAGTGCACCGCAGGTAGGCACGGTCCGCTTGATTCATGTGGGTGATATTCCGGCCGACATGGCGGTCAAGGAGTCTGTCATGCGGCGGCAGCTACTCTTGGCTCAGACCCCGGGTTCCCCAGCGGGGTTGGCGGTTTTGCAAATTGCGGGACGTCTGGCAGAGACGGCCATCCATCCGGATGAACGCGTGTGAGCGTCTGAGAGGCGACGCCCGCTTGATCTGCATCAAGCCAACGTGTTGACGATGGAACAAAGACTGCTTGCCGGTGACAGAATCAAGAGCGTGTTGAAGAAGGAGTGGCAAGAATGTACTGTTTTAAATCCAAGGCAACCGGTGATGTGTTGATGCTTCAGGAAAACGGAAAGCGTCTGCTGGACATTCTGGGTAAGGATGCAGCAGCCCCCGGCATTTTGCTGGTGGAGGATATGCCATCAGCCATCGAGGCGATTGGACGTGCCATCGAAGACGAAGCTCTGGAGTTTGAACGAAAAAAGCAGGAGGCCACAGAAAAGGGTGAATATGTGCCCGATCCGGAACGGCTTTCACTGAAAACCCGGCTGCATCCTTTTCTGAGCATGCTCAGTCACTGTCAGCGTGAACAGGCTCATGTCACTTGGGGTGTGTAAATAAAAAACCCCCTGACACGCAGGGGGTTGGGTGCAAGTCAGGAATGATCAGTCAGCAAATTGACCGGCGGCCTGAATCACGCGAGTCAGTGTGGTGATTTGCTCGGACACGAACGCCTTGTGACCGGCAGGTGTCACACGGTTGTCGGTCGCTACTATGGCACCGAGTGCACGTTGCTGCTGAATAAAGTTCGGATCACGCAGGGCCGCCCGCATGGCTGTATTGAGCCTTTCGGTAACGGCCGCCGGGGTGCCTTTGGGCGCATACAGCCCGTGCCAGATGGTCAAGTTGAAGTTGCGCAGACCCATTTCCTGAAGGGATGGGTAGTCTTTCAGCACAGGATGGTCGTTCAGGCGTTGGGCGGTCGTGACGGCAAATGCTTTCACGCGACCCGCTTCAATCTGGCTGACCGTGTTGGTCGTCTGGTCACACATGACATCGACCTGGCCACCAATGAGGGCATTCATGGCCGGGGCCGTGCCACCAAAAGGAATGGTCGTCATGGCTTGACCGGCATTGATGGCAGATTGCCACATCAGGCCACAGATGTGAGAGGCCGAACCTAGACCGGCGTGGGCCAGATTGAGTCGGCCTGCATTCGCACGAATGAAGTTTTCAAAGTCGCGGTAGGTGTTGGCCGGCAGTTGGGGCTTGCCAATCAGCGTCATCGGTACGTCGTTGATGATGCCCAGGTACTCAAAGTCTTGCAAGGCATTGAATTGCAGACGACGATAGAGGCTGGCCGTCGAAGCCATGCCGATATGCCAAACCAGAAGGGTGTGACCGTCCGGCTGGGCACGAGCGACGCGCGTGGCCCCGATGGTGCCGCCAGCACCCGCTGCATTTTCAACGACAATGTTGACATTGTTCAGGTGCGGCCGCATCGCTTCAGCCAGTTGGCGCGCCACGGTGTCGGTCGGGCCACCAGCAGCGAAGGGCACCACGATCGTGATCGGGCGAGCAGGAAAGTTCTGAGCATAGGTGCCCGCAGCCAAGGTAGCGGCCAATGCGAATGTCATGAGCTTTTTCATCGTGTCTCCTGAGTGAAAGAATGGCATTATGCTAGCGAACTGCATCATACTGTCTATCGCGGGTATTACGTAGTGGTTTTCACTGAAAACACGCAGCCGCGCGTCAGCGGGTGCGATTTCGATCACTTTGCTGCGTAGGCCACACCATGGATGACCACCAGTGCGCCCAAGCAACGCGGAACTGGCAGACAGAGTGGGACTGCAAACGCTTGCCGGTGCAGGAGCGCAAGATGGACCAATCGTGCATCCCGGGCATGATGCAACATGCAAGTGATGCCAAAATCGTGCGTTCTACCAGCGACCTCGCGCTCAATCGGGGTTTGAGCGCCTTGGCGCAAGGATTTTTTCATCAGCCTGCCTATTGATCATGTCCCGTACCTTGCACCTCCCGGCCCACAAGCCTGCCGCCAGCCGACGGCCTGCTCAGCGCCCTGTTCAGCCGTCTCAGGCGGCCGAGGCGGTGCGCTTGAACAAGCGGCTGGCCGACATGGGTCTGTGCTCGCGGCGCGAAGCCGACGAGTGGATCGCGCGTGGCTGGGTGCGGGTGAACGGCCAGCCGGCGCAGACTGGGCAGGCCGTGACCCCCGCCGACCGGGTGGAGGTGGCACCCGAGGCGACCGAACACCAAGGGGCGCGTGTCACCATCTTGCTGCACAAGCCGGTCGGCTATGTGAGCGGTCTGCCCGAAGACGGGCACCAGAGCGCTGCCGTGCTCGTCAAGCCCGCCACCCGCTGGCGGGAGGATCGCACGCCGCGCCGATTCGAGGCCGGGCACACCCGGGGCTTGGCCCCCGCTGGGCGGCTCGACATCGATTCCACCGGCCTGCTGGTGCTGACGCAGGACGGCCGCGTGGCCAAGGCGCTGATCGGCGCAAGCAGCGAGGCCGACAAGGAATACCTGGTGCGTGTCCACTGGGCGCCCAACGGCCCCAAGGGCGCGGGGTTGGTGACGCAGGAGGTGCAGCGGGTGTTCCCGGACGACAGGCTGGCCTTGCTCCGGCACGGGCTGAGCCTGGACGGACAGCCGCTCAGGCCGGCCCAGGTGGACTGGCAGAACCCCGAACAATTGCGGTTTGTGCTGCGCGAGGGCAAGAAGCGCCAGATCCGCCGCATGTGTGAGCAGGTCGGGCTGCACGTGGTGGGGCTCAAGCGCATCCGCATCGGCAAGGTGGTGCTGGGCAATCTGCCGCTGGGGCAGTGGCGCTACCTGGGCGCACACGAGCGCTTCTGAGACCTCTTGAAAACCCGACGCTTGCCGCCAGATGGGGCGGGGTGTGACAGGCAATGGCTTGCCGGTCAATCCTCTATCCTCAACCCTCCCCGGCTCAACCCTCTCTTCAACGCTGAATCTGCCCCATGACGACACAACACGCTTTTCAGGCCGAAGTGGCCCAGTTGCTGCACCTCGTGACCCACTCGCTGTACTCCAACAAGGACATCTTTTTGCGCGAACTGGTGTCCAACGCATCGGACGCCTGCGACAAGCTGCGCTTCGAGGCCCTGAACAACACGGGCCTGTACGAGGATGCGCCCAACCTGGAGGTGCGGGTCGCGTTCGACAAGGACGCCCAGACGCTGACCATCACCGACAACGGCATCGGCATGAGCGAGCAAGAGGCGATCGACCACCTGGGCACGATCGCCAAGAGCGGCACCAAGGACTTCATGAGCCGCCTCAGCGGCGACCAGAAAAAAGACGCCCAACTGATCGGCCAGTTCGGGGTCGGTTTCTACTCGGGCTTCATCGTGGCCGACAAGATCACGGTCGAGTCACGTCGTGCCGGCCTGAAGGCCGAACAGGGCGTGCGCTGGGTCAGCGGTGGCGCGGGCGATTTCGAGACCGAAACCATCACCCGTGCCGAGCGCGGTACCCGCGTCATTCTGCATCTGCGCGAGGACGCCAGCGAATACCTCAGCCGCTGGAAACTCAAAACCATCATCGGCAA
>DBAZ01000011.1:0-18663 GCA_002291945.1 Tepidimonas sp. UBA997 | reverse complement strand
CTGCAGGCCGACTGGGAAGCCATCAACAGCGCCAGTGCGCTGTGGACGCGGGCCAAGAAAGACATTGCGCCAGAGCAGTACACCGAGTTCTACAAGAACATCAGCTACGACAACGAGGCCCCGCTGAGCTGGAGCCACAACCGTGTCGAGGGCAGCACCGAATACACGCAACTGCTCTACATCCCGGCCAAGGCCCCGCACGACCTGTGGAACCGCGACAAAAAGGCCGGCGTGAAGCTGTACGTCAAGCGCGTTTTCATCATGGACGATGCCGAAGCCCTGATGCCCGCCTACCTGCGCTGGGTCAAAGGCGTGATCGACTCGGCCGACCTGCCGCTGAACGTCAGCCGCGAGCTGCTGCAGGAAAGCCGCGACGTGAAGGCCATCCGCGAGGGCAACACGCGCCGCGTGCTGGCCATGCTGGAAGACTTGGCCACAAAGGACAAGCCGCCTGCCCAAGCCGCTGAGGGCAGCGATGGCGTGACCGACGTGCTGAGCACCGAAGAAAGGGCCGAAGCCGACAGGATGGCGGGCAAGTACAGCGCCTTCTACGCCGAATTCGGTGCCGTGCTCAAGGAAGGCTTGGGCGAGGACTTCGGCAACCGCGAGCGCATTGCCAAGCTGCTGCGCTTTGCCTCTACCCACAGCGACACGGTGAGTGTGGGCCTAGCCGACTACAAGGCCCGCATGAAGGAAGGCCAGGAAGCGATCTACTACATCACCGCCGACACGCTGGCCGCAGCCAAGAACAGCCCGCAACTGGAACTGTTCCGCAAAAAGGGCATCGACGTGCTGCTGATGACCGACCGTGTCGATGAATGGGCGCTGTCTTTCCTCAACGAATTCGACGGCACCCCGCTGCAGAGCGTGGCCAAGGGCGCGGTGGACTTGGGCAAGCTGCAGGACGAAGACGAAAAGAAAGCCGCCGAGCAGGCCGCCGAAACGTTCAAGCCGGTGCTCGATCGGCTCAAGGAAAGCCTGAAAGACCGCGCCAAGGACGTGCGCGTGACCTCGCGTCTGGTCGATTCACCCGCCTGCCTGGTGGTGGAAGACGGCGACTACTCCATGCAACTGGCGCGGATGCTCAAGCAAGCAGGGCAGAAAGCCCCCGAGGTGCAGCCGATTCTGGAAGTGAACCCGGCGCATCCGCTGGTGCAAAAGCTCGACGCACACGCCCAGTTCGACGACCTGGCACACATCCTGTTCGATCAGGCGCTACTGGCCGAAGGCGGCCTGCCGCAAGACCCGGCGGCGTATGTCAGGCGCGTCAACGCCTTGCTGGTGTGAGCGCACGAGGGCCGAGTCCGGTGCCCTGTCCAAGGGCCGGGCACCGGCGGCTCAATCCAGCGTGGCCGCAAATTCGATGATGGCCTTGTGGTCGGGGGGCAGCACGGTGAACTTGATGCCCTCTTCGACCAGCATGCTGCGCAAGTCCTTGTCGATTTGCCGTGCCTGAGCTTCGTCCTGGTAGCGGCCGCCGTTGACATAGGGTTTGTCCAGGTCGCGCTGCACCAGAATGTTGATGTTGTTGAACTGCTTGTACCAGGCTAGGATCTGCTGTCGGGTTTTTGCCACATCGCAGACGTTGTCGGCGAAGTGCGCGTTGTAGTAGAGCAGTTGCGGCAGTGCCCCTTCGGTGACCAGAAAGGCGACCCGTCCATCCAGAACTTCCAGCATCCGGTACTGATGCAACGCAATGCCGTACTGGTTGCGCAGCGCTTCGGAGTCTTGCTGCCAGACCAGCATTTTGCCGATGTCGGGCACGGTTTCGACCGTCTTGTGCCGCAGGTGCAGCTTCAGCACGATGGCCGATGAATACAGGGACTTGTCGCAGCCTGGCCCACCGATGATGTTGATCACTTTGGTCGGGTAGCGCCTGAGCTTGGCTTCGGGCAGGGCCGTCGGTACGTAACCGGCAATGGTGCTGGTCATGGCGGGATCTCCTCAGCCTAATGGGCTTGGCCTCATGCTACCAAAGGTTCGCCTTCCATGGCATCGATCTGGTCCCACAAAAGCTGGGTTTGCTCCAGCCAGTGGTTGCGGCTACCAAGCCATGTTGGGTAGGTGGGTAGCGCACTGGCTGATGCGCCAGCGCTGTCGCTTGTTTATCATCGGCCCATGACCCGACCCACCGGCTCCAAGCGCGTCGCGCCGCTGACCTTGCCCGAGCTGCTGCCCGGCCAGTCGATCGAACTGCTCAAGGAGCTGCACGTCCTGACCCGCGACGGCAAGCTCAACCAAGACAGCCGTCGCAAGCTCAAGCAGGTGCAGCACTTGGTGCAGTTCATCGCGCCGCTGATCGACGCCGTCCTCCAGGCCCAAGGTGACGTGGTGCTGGCCGACCACGGGGCGGGGAAGTCTTATCTGGGGTTCATGCTGTACGACCTAGTGCTGCGCCCGCGCCGGGTGGGCACGGTGTACGGGGTGGAAAGCCGGGCCGAACTGGTGGCGCGTTCGACCGCCTTGGCGCAGCGCCTAGGCTTCGAGCGCATGCATTTCGTGGCCACCACGGTGCAGGATGCCACCACTTCATCCGACCTGCCTAGTCAGGTGGACATCGTGACCGCCTTGCATGCCTGCGACACCGCCACCGACGACGCCATAGCCTTTGCCCTGGCCAAGCAGGCGCAGCACATGGTGCTGGTGCCGTGCTGCCAGGCCGAGGTGGCCAGCGTGCTGCGCAAGCACAAGGCGCTGAGCCTGTCGCGCACCCCCTTGAGCGAAATCTGGCGCCACCCCTTGCACACGCGCGAGTTTGGTAGCCAGATCACCAACGTCCTGCGCTGCCTGCAACTGGAGGCACACGGCTACCAGGTAACCGTGACCGAGCTGGTCGGCTGGGAGCATTCGATGAAGAACGAACTGATCCTGGCGCACAAGGTGGGCAAGGGCAAGACCCGCGCCCGCCAGCGTTTGCAGCAGATACTCGACGAACTGGGGCTGGCGCAGCTGCAGTCCCGTTTCGGCGCTCAGGAGCATGTACGGCCTGCGCCCGTTGCCCAGCCTTGCGCCGACCGTGCTAACCTGCCCACCTGAAAACCCAACACGAGGAGTCCCCATGCCTGGCCTGTTGCCCCACATCGACCCCGAGGGTCTGCTGGAATTTTCGGTGGTCTATACCGACCGCGCCCTCAACCACATGTCGCAACGCTTTCAGGGCGTGATGACCGAGATTTCGGCCATCCTGAAAGAGGTCTATGCCGCCCGTTCGGCGGTGCTGGTGCCGGGCAGCGGCACCTTTGGCATGGAGGCGGTGGCGCGCCAGTTTGCCCATCGCCAGCAGGTGCTGGTGATCCGCAACGGCTGGTTCAGCTACCGCTGGACGCAAATTTTCCAGATGGGTGGCATCCCTTCGCAGGAAATCGTGCTCAAGGCCCGACGCGTGAGCGATGCGCCGCAATCGCCCTGGGTGCCGTGCCCGATCGACGAGGTGGTCGCCACCATCCGCCGCGAGCGACCCGCCGCCGTGTTCGCGCCGCATGTGGAAACCTCGGCCGGGATGATCCTGCCCGACGACTACCTCGAGGCGGTGGCCCAAGCCACGCACGAGGTGGGCGGCCTGTTCGTGCTGGACTGCATCGCCTCCGGTGCCATGTGGGTGGACATGCGAGCCACCGGCGTCGATGTGCTGGTGACTGCGCCCCAAAAAGGCTGGAGCGGCTCGCCCGCCTGCGCCATGGTGATGCTGAGTGACCGGGCCCGCGCCGCGATCGACCACACCACCAGCACCAGCTTTGCCTGCGACCTGAAAAAATGGCTGCAGGTGATGGAGGCCTACGAAAACGGGGGCCACACCTACCACACCACCATGCCCACCGACGCCTTGGCCCGTTTGCGCGACGTGATGCTGGAAACCCGTGCCTATGGCTTCGACCAAGTCCGGCAGGAGCAGATCGAACTGGGCCGCCAAGTGCGTGAGCTGTTCGAAAGCCGTGGCATCCAGAGCGTGGCCGCCGAGGGCTACAAAGCCCCTGGCGTGGTCGTCAGCTACACCCGAGACGCAGGCATCCAGAACGGCAAGAAATTTCTGGCGCTGGGCCTGCAGATCGCCGCCGGTGTGCCCTTGCAGTGCGACGAGCCGGCCGACTTCAGCACGTTCCGCATCGGCCTGTTTGGCCTAGAGAAGTTGCACAATCCCCGGCGCAGCGTGCAGCATCTGGCGGCGGCGCTGGATCGGTTGGGGATGCATGACCCGTTGGCGGCCAGCACCCCTTGAGGAGGGTATCAGTTGGCGAAGCGGCGGCGCGTCAGTGCCAGCGCGACCCAGAAGGCCAGCACCGCGTAGCCCACCAGCACCACGAGGTGCAATGCGGCTTGGCTCGGCCACTGATCCATGAACAGCGGGCGCACCAGTTCCACCGCATGGGTCAGCGGCAGCAGGCTGGACAGCCACCACACCGCGTCCGGCAATTGCTCGCGCGGGAAGAACACCCCGCTCAAGAACATCATCGGCGTCAGAAACAGCGTGAAGTAGTAGGTGAAAAAGTCGTAGCCTTTGGCCAGCGCGTTGAAGATCAGCGCGATGCAACTGAAGGTGATGCCGGTGAGCAGCAGCACCGGCCAGGCCACCAGCAGCTTGGGACTGTGGCTGATGCCCAGCGCCAGCATCACCCCCAGAATGGCGCTGGCCGTGAACAGCGCCTTGAATGCGGCCCAGAGCATTTCGGCCAGCAGCACGTCGTCGAGCGTGACCGGCGCATTCATGATGCCGTCCCAGGTTTTTTGCACGTGCATGCGCGAGAACGACGAATACAGCGCTTCGAAGGTGGCGGCATTCATGGCGCTCATGCAGATGCTGCCGCTGGCCAGAAACAGGATGTACGGCACCACCAAGGGCAGCCCATCCGGCCCGCTCAGGCTGACCGCGCCGACCAGCGCACCCATGCCATAGCCAAAGGCCACCAGCCAGATCAGGGGTTCGGCGATGTTGCCGACCAGGCTGGGGGCAGCCAGTTTGCGCCAGACCAGCAGGTTGCGCAGAAAGACCGGCCAGAACCGGACGGACAGTTCAGGCGCACGCCAATGGCGGGCGGGCTGTTGGGTGCCCTGGCGGGCCGATGCGGCAGTGGGGGGCATGAGTCAACCTTCTTCGCGGATTTGTCGGCCCGTCAGTTTCAGGAACAGGTCTTCCAGGTTAGCCGGGCGATGCAAGGTGCGCAAGTGGCTGTGCGGGGCCAGTTCGGCCAGCAGCGGGGCCGCTTGGCGGGTGTAGAAAAACACCGTTTCCCCGCTCACTTCGACGCGGCTGGCCAACTGGGCCAAGGGCGATTGGGCGAGCTGGCTCGCTTCCTGCCCGCTGCTGCCATAGACCTCCACCACCTCCGGCTCCAGGTGTTGGGCGATCAGTGCCCGCGGGGGGCCTTCGGCGATTTTGCGACCGTGGTCGATCACCACCAGCCGGTGGCACAAGCGTTCGGCTTCGTCCATGAAGTGGGTGGTCAGCAGGATGCTCTTGCCCTGCTTGAGCAACTGTTGCAGCCGCTCCCACATCAGGTGGCGGGCCTGGGGGTCGAGGCCGGTGGTGGGTTCGTCGAGCAGCAGCAGTTGCGGGTCGTTCACCAGCGCCCGGGCCAGTGACAGACGCCGCCGCATCCCACCCGACAGCTCACCGGGTTTGGCGTCGGCCTTGTGCGTCAGCGCCGCAAACGCCAGCAGATCGGGGATGCGTTGCAGCAGGCTGGCTTTGCGCAGCCCAAAGTAGCGGCCAAACACCAGCAGGTTTTCGGCGCAGGTGAAATCCGGGTCCAGCGTGTCGAACTGGCTGACCACGCCCAGCCGCGCCTTGATGGCTTGCGCCTCGGCTGGCATGGGCAAGCCCAGCGCGGTGACTTGGCCAGCGTCGGGCACGGTCAGCCCCAGGCACATGCGGATGGTCGTGGTTTTGCCAGCACCGTTGGGGCCGATCAGCCCCAGGCATTCTCCGGGCGCGATGTGAAAAGACAAATCGTCCACCACCGTCTGGCTGCCGTAGCATTTGCTCAGGTGGCTGGCTTGGAACAAAGGGGTCATGGTGGTGATTGTCGCGGGGAATCGTTTTTCAGCCTTGCCCCTGCCCCTGTTTTGTGGCGTTCTTAACCCACGGTTCACGCGGCCTTTTTACGCTGTGCCTCGTACCAGCGTTGTTCGTACTGCATGGGGCTGAGGTAGCCCAGCGTTGCATGCAGTCTTCGGTGATTGTAGAAGGCCATCCAGTCCATGACCGCCTGCTTGGCCTGCTCACGTGTGGCGAATGTGTGCCCATGCACGCTGGCTGTTTTCAGCACAGTCGCAAGGCAGGCCGACCCACTAAAATGCGCCACTTTACTTGCAAGGAATGCCCGTGTCCGATCGCCTGGCTGTGCTGCCCCAATACCTGATGCCCAAGCAGATGCTCACGGTCATGGCGGGAGCTCTGGCGCGGCGCCCGCTCGGTGCCCTCACGCAGGCTGCCATTCGTCGCTTCGTAGCTCGCTACCGCGTCAATATGGACGAGGCCGCCGAGCCCGACCTGAGCCGCTACGCCACGTTCAATGATTTTTTCACCCGAGCGCTCAAACCCGGCGCTCGACCCTTGGCTGCAGCCGACTTTCTCTGCCCGGTGGATGGGGCCATCAGCCAGTTCGGCAGCATAGAGCGGGATCAGATTTTCCAGGCCAAAGGGCACCGCTACAGCAGCACCGCCTTGCTCGGGGGCCATGCCACGCTGGCCGCGCCGTATCAGGACGGTGTGTTTGCCACGCTCTACCTGAGCCCGCGCGACTACCACCGCATCCACATGCCGTGTGCCGGGCGCTTGAAGCGCATGATCCACGTGCCTGGCCCGCTGTTTTCGGTCAACCCGACCACGGCACGTGGGGTGCCTGGGCTGTTTGCCCGCAACGAACGGGTCGTCTGCGTGTTCGACGGGCAGCGCCATGGCCAGCACTTCGAGTTCGTGCTGGTGCTGGTGGGGGCGACCATCGTGGGCAGCATGGCCACCGTGTGGCATGGTGTCGTCAATCCGCCACGTCCGGGCCAGGTTCGTGAATGGGATTACAGCGGGCAGGCGATCCACTTGCGGGCGGGGGAGGAAATGGGGCGCTTCCTGCTCGGCTCGACGGTGGTGATGCTGTTCCCTAAAAATCTGCTGACCTTCCATCCGGACTGGTCACCCGCCCGTGCGATACGCATGGGCGAGGCGATGGGATTCGGCGTTTGAGTCGCCATTGGTCACTGAAAGGCGACTTCAGCAAAGCTGCGTAACTTGCGGCTGTGCAACTGGTCCACCCCGGCCTGGCGCAAGCGCTCCACGGCGCGGATGCCGATGCGCAGGTGCTGATCGACCCGCTCGCGGTAGAAGGCGTTGGCCATGCCCGGCAGCTTGATTTCGCCGTGCAGCGGTTTGTCGCTCACGCACAGCAAGGTGCCGTAGGGCACGCGGAAGCGGAACCCGTTGGCGGCGATGGTGGCGCTTTCCATGTCTAGCGCCACCGCGCGGCTCTGACTGAAGCGGCGTTGCGGCGTGTTGTCGGGCAGCAGTTCCCAGTTGCGGTTGTCGGTGCTGGCCACGGTGCCGGTGCGCATCACGCGCTTGAGTTCGCTCGGTGCCAGTCCGGTCACGTCGGCCACCGCGCCCTCCAGCGCGAGTTGAATTTCGGCCAGCGCGGGAATCGGTACCCACAGCGGCAGCTCTTCGTCGAGCACGTGGTCTTCGCGCACGTAGGCATGGGCCAGCACGTAGTCGCCGAGTTGCTGGCTGTTGCGCAGACCCGCGCAGTGGCCCAGCATCAGCCATGCGTGCGGGCGCAGCACGGCGATGTGGTCGGTGATGGTCTTGGCGTTGCTCGGCCCGACACCGATATTGACCATGGTGATGCCGGTGCGGTCGGCGCGCAGCAGGTGGTAGGCCGGCATCTGGGGCAAGCGCGGTGGTGACTGACCCGGCTCGCCGCCCCACAGCGGCTGCAGGGCCTGCAGCGCTTGCACGCTCAGGCCGACACGGGGCGTGACCACGTTGCCGGGCTCCACGAAGGCGATGTAGTCGCTTGTCGGCTGTGCCATTTCGGCATGGCCCAGGCGGATGAATTCGTCGATGTAGAACTGGTAGTTGGTGAACAGCACGAAGTTCTGGAACCAGGCCGAGGCCGTGCCGCTGTAGTGGCGCAGGCGTTGCAGGGAATAGTCCACCCGCGGGGCGGTGAACAGGGCCAGGGGTTGCGGGTCGTTCGGGCCGGGCGCGAAGGTGCCGTTGGCAATGCCGTCGTCCATCACGGTCAGGTCCGGCAGGTCGAACACGTCGCGCAGCGCAGCGCGGTGGGCGGGGGTGAGCTCGCCCTCGACGTGGTCATCTTCGGCGTAGGCAAAGTGAACCGGGATGGGCTGGTGGCTCACGCCCACTTCCAGTTCACCGCCGTGGTTGGCCAGCAGCAACTGGAATTGCTCCAGGTAGTAGCCGGCGTAGAGGTCGGGGCGGGTGAGGGTGGTTTCGAACCGGCCCGGGCTGGCCACGAAACCGTAGCTGAGCCGGGCGTGGCCACCCGTACCGGGCCGCCGGTTGGCGCTGTGGGCATGCAGGCGCACAAAGGGGTAGCAGGCGCGTACCCGCTGCAGGGTTGCTCCGACAGCGGGTGGCGCGGCATGCACAAACGCCTGCATGGCGGTTTGCAGGTGCCCCACGGCCTGCTCATACAGGGTTTGCGCCTGCGCCCATGCCGCAGACGCCTCGGTGTAGCGCTGGGGGGCGATGAACGGGGGGCTGTGTGGCATGGTCAGGGCTGCGGCTGCGCTGCGGGTTCTCGCATCGTCACGAACTCTTCAGCGGCAGTCGGGTGGATGCCGATGGTGCTGTCGAACACCGCCTTGGTGGCACCGGCTTTCATGGCCACCGCAAAGCCTTGCACGATTTCGCCCGCATCGGTGCCCACCATGTGTAGGCCGACCACGCGGTCGGTGGCCGCATCCACCAGCAGCTTCATCAGCGTGCGCTCCGGGCTGCCGCTCAGGGTGTGCCTGAGTGCGCGGAATGCCGAACGGAACACGGTGATCTGGCCAAACTGTTCGCGGGCCTGTGCCTCGGTGAGCCCCACGGTGCCGACGCTGGGGTGGGTGAACACGGCCGTCGGGATGAGGTCGTAGTGCATGTCGCGCGGCGCTTGGCCGGTGGCCGGGCCAAACAGGTGATCGACCAGTTTCATGGCTTCACCGAGGGCGACGGGGGTGAGTTGCACCCGTGCGGTCACGTCGCCCAAGGCATGGATGTGGGGCACGTTGGTGCGGTAATGCTCATCGACCACGATGGCCCCTTGTGCGCCTTGCACCACGCCCAGCGCTTGCAGCCCCAGACCGGCCACATGGGGCACGCGCCCGGTGGCGTACAGCGCGGCGTCCACCACCAGGCGGTTGCCATCTTCCAGCAGCACATGCAGGCCATCGGCCTCGCGCTCGATGCTCACCACCCCGGCATTCAAGCGCAGGTCCACGCCGTGCTGGCGCATCTCGTGGGCCAGGAAGTGGCGGATTTCGTCGTCGAAACCGCGCAAAATCTGCTCGCCGCGGTAGAGCTGTGTGACGCGGGCACCGAGGCCGTTGAAGATGGACGCAAATTCGCAGGCGATGTAGCCGCCGCCCACCACCAGCAAGCGCTGCGGGAAGTCGGGCAGGTCAAACACCTCGTTGGAGGTGATGACGTGCTCGCGCCCCTGGAAGTGAGGCACATGCGGCGTGCCGCCGGTGGCGATCAGGATGTGCGCAGCCGTGAGGGTCTGGTGGCCGGGCGAGCCGTCGGCATGCAAGGTGGCGACGCGCACCGTGTGCGGGTCTTGCAACTGCGCAAAGCCGTTGATCAGGCTCACCCCGGAGCCGCGCAGCAGATGGTCATAGACGCCATTGAGCCGGGCGATTTCCTTGGCCCGGTTGGCCTTGAGCGTGGCCCAGTTCAGCACGGGGGCTGGCCCTTCCCAGCCGTAGCCCCGCGACTCCTGGAACGCTTGGGCATAGTGGGCGGCGTAGCTGTAGAGCTTTTTCGGGATGCAGCCCAGGTTGACGCAGGTGCCGCCCAGGCCGTCGGTGCCCAAGGCTTCGGCCAAGGCGACGCGCACGCCACGCTGGGCCGCCATGCGGGCCGCACGGACGCCGCCGCTGCCGCCACCGATGACAAAAAAATCAACGTCGAATGATCTCATGGGGTGTGTCGCGCAAAGGGGGTGTTCTGGAACGCTAGGCTGCCATTGTGGTCGATTTTGGGCCGTCTGCGCAGGTCAGCAGCCGCCGCAGATAGCGCCCGGTGTGGCTGGTGGGGTGTTGTGCCACCTGCTCGGGTGTGCCGCACGCGACCACTTGGCCGCCGCCCGAGCCGCCCTCGGGCCCCATGTCGATGATCCAGTCGGCGGTCTTGATCACGTCCAGGTTGTGCTCGATGACGACGATGGTGTTGCCCGCATCGCGCAACTGGTGCAGCACCCGCAGCAACAGCTCGATGTCGCCAAAGTGCAGGCCGGTGGTGGGTTCGTCCAGGATGTAGAGCGTGCGCCCGGTGTCGCGCTTGCTCAATTCCTGCGCCAGCTTGACGCGCTGGGCCTCGCCGCCCGACAGCGTGGTGGCGCTCTGGCCGAGGCGGATGTAGGACAGACCCACGTCCAGCAGGGTCTGCAGCTTGCGCTGCAGCGTGGGCACGGCATGGAAGAAGGCGTGCGCCTGCTCCACCGTCAAGTCCAGAATCTGGGCGATGTTCTTGCCCTTGTAATGCACTTCCAGCGTCTCGCGGTTGTAGCGCTGGCCGTGGCACACGTCGCAGGGCACATACACGTCGGGCAGGAAGTGCATCTCGACCTTGACCACGCCGTCGCCCTGGCAGGCTTCGCAGCGGCCACCGGCGACGTTGAAGGAAAAGCGCCCCGGGCCGTAGCCGCGCTCGCGGGCGCTGGGCACCTCGGCCATCAGCTCGCGCACACCCGTGAACAGCCCGGTGTAGGTGGCTGGGTTGCTGCGCGGGGTGCGGCCTATCGGGCTTTGATCGACATTGATCACCTTGTCGAAGTGCTCCAGACCTTCGAGGGCTGCATGCGGCTCGGGTTCGTCGTGGCTGCGGTAGAGGTGGCGCGCCACGGCGCGGTACAGCGTGTCATTGACCAAGGTGGATTTGCCCGACCCGCTCACCCCGGTGACGCAGGTGAACAGGCCGACTGGGAAATCGACCGTTACCTGCTGCAGGCTGTGGCCGCTGGCCCCGGCCAGGCGCAGGGTTTGCAGGCCGCTGGCGCTGGGCGCGGCCCCTTTTTTGCTGGGCCAGGCGCTGGATTTGGCCGCTTTTTTGGCGGGCGGCGTCGGCGCGGTGGCCGGTTGCGGCAGCCAGGGCGTGCGCCGTGCCGGCACGGCGATGCGCTGGCGTCCACTGAGGTATTGCCCAGTCAGGGACTTCGGGTTGGCCATCACGGCGCTGGGGGTGCCTTGTGCCATCACCCGCCCGCCGTGTACGCCAGCGCCCGGGCCCATGTCGATCACATGGTCGGCGGCGCGGATCATGTCCTCGTCGTGCTCTACCACCAGCACGCTGTTGCCCAAGTCGCGCAGGTGCTTGAGGGTTGCGATCAGTCGGTCGTTGTCGCGCTGGTGCAGGCCGATGCTGGGCTCGTCGAGCACGTACATCACCCCGGTGAGGCCGGAGCCGATCTGCGAGGCCAGCCGGATGCGCTGGGCCTCGCCGCCGCTGAGGGTGTCGGCGCTGCGGTCCAGGCTCAGGTAGTTCAAGCCCACGTCATTGAGGAATTTCAGGCGCGAGGCGATTTCGCGCACCACCTTGTCGGCAATCTCGGCCTTGGCCCCGGTGAGTTGCAAGGACTGGAAATAGCTTTGTGCCTGCGCCAGGGTGATGCGCCCGATGTCGAAGATCGCTCGCCGCTGGTCGCCGCTGCCCACGAACACATGCCGGGCTTCCTTGCGCAGGCGCGTGCCGTTGCAACTGGGGCAAGGGTGGGTGGCGCGGTAGCGGGCCAGTTCCTCGCGCACGGTGGGGCTGTCGGTTTCCCGGTAGCGGCGCTCGAAGTTGCGCACGATGCCTTCGAACGGGTGGCTTTTGGTGATGCGCTTGCCCGGCGAGGCCGCGCCATCCATCAGGTAATGGAAGGCGATGGACTCGGTGCCGGAGCCAAACAGCAGCACCTGTTGCACCGGGGCCGGCAGCGATTCCCAAGGCGTTTCGGTCGCGAAGCCGTAGTGTGCCGCCAGGCTCTCGATGAGCGCGAAGTAGTAGCCGTTGCGCCGGTCCCAGCCTTTGATGGCACCGCTGGCCAAGCTCAAGCTGGGGAAGGCGACCACCCGCAGCGGGTCGAACACCTCGGTGTGGCCCAAGCCGTCGCAGCTTGGGCAGGCACCCAGCGGCGAGTTGAACGAGAACAGGCGCGGCTCCAGTTCGCTCAGCGCATAGCTGCACATCGGGCAGGCCAAGCGGGCGCTGAACAGATGCTCGGCACCGCTTTCCATGTCCAGCGCAAGCGCCCGGCCATGGCCCAAACGCAGCGCGGCTTCAAAACTTTCGGCCAGCCGTTGTTGCACCTCGGGCCGCACCTTCAGCCGGTCCACCACCACGTCCAGATCGTGTTTTTCCTGCTTGTTCAGGGTCGGCATGTCAGCCGCTTCGAGCACGCGCCCGTGCAGGCGAAAGCGCACATAGCCCTGCGCCTGCAGTTCGGCCAGCGTGTCGGCAAACTCGCCCTTGCGGTCGCGTGCGATCGGTGCCAGCACCATCAGCTTGGTGTCTGCGGGCAGCGCCAGCACGTGGTCCACCATCTGGCTGACCGTCTGGGCCTGCAGCGGCAAGTCGTGCTCCGGGCAGTGCGGTGTGCCAGCGCGGGCAAACAGCAGGCGCAGGTAGTCGTGTATCTCGGTCACGGTGCCCACGGTGGAGCGCGGGTTGTGGCTGGTGGCCTTTTGCTCGATGCTGATGGCGGGCGACAAGCCCTCGATCCAATCGACGTCGGGCTTGTCCATCAACTGCAGAAACTGGCGTGCATACGCGCTCAGGCTCTCGACGTAACGGCGCTGGCCCTCGGCGTACAGGGTGTCGAAGGCCAGACTGGACTTGCCCGATCCGCTCAGCCCGGTGATCACCACCAGCGCATGTTTGGGGATGTCGAGGTCGATGTTTTTCAGGTTGTGGGTGCGTGCGCCGCGCACGCTGAGCAGGGGCTGACGCCATGCGTCGCGCACCGGGGTGCCCACCGGCGGGGGGCAATCAGGGCCGCATGCAGGGGTACATGCAGGGCTGCAGGAGGGTTGCAAGGCGTCGTCGGTATCGTTCACGTCGGCCAATCGAGGGTCAACCCGCCATCATAGGCGCTGATGGCTTTGCTACACTGTCTGCATGTTCATTCCCCACGGTTCGCTCAACGCCTGCCTGACCACGCAATGGGGTCGGGGGGCTTGGCCTTGGCGTAAGCCAGCGGCTGTACGTTGACCCCACCTCGCGACCGGCATGGCCCGCGCACCGCGCTCCCGCAAAGCAAGGGGGCAAGTCTGGAATGCATGCCCCACCCCGGGGCAGTGAGCTGCAGGAGGCTCATGTGATCACAGAACTCGAATTCAAAAGTCTGGCCAGTCAAGGCTACAACCGCATCCCGCTCATGGCCGAGGCGTTTGCGGATCTCGAAACCCCCTTGTCTCTGTACCTCAAGCTGGCCCACAGCAAGGACGGCGGGCGGCACAGCTTCTTGCTGGAGTCGGTGGTGGGCGGCGAGCGCTTCGGGCGCTACAGCTTCATCGGTCTGCCGGCACGCACCCTGTTGCGCACCACGGGCTTTGGGGCGCAGGCAAACACCGAAGTGGTGCGCGATGGCGCGGTGGTCGAAACCCATCGGGGCAATCCGCTCGACTTCATCGAGTCCTACCGGCAGCGCTTGCGGGTGGCCCTGCGCCCCGGCTTGCCGCGCTTTTGTGGCGGGCTGGCCGGTTACTTTGGCTACGACACGGTGCGCCACATCGAGCACAAGCTGGCAAGCACCTGCCCGCCCGACACGCTGGGCTGCCCCGACATCCTGCTGCTGCAGACCGAAGAGCTGGCCGTGATCGACAACCTGTCGGGCAAGCTCTACCTCATCGTCTATGCCGACCCGGCCCAGCCCGAGGCCTACGGGCACGCCAAAAAGCGTCTGCGCGAACTCAAGGATCAACTCAAGTACTCGGTGAGTGCGCCGGTCGTGAAATCGGGCCCAACGCACACCGAGCAACGCGAATTCGCCAAGGCCGACTTTCTGGCCGCGGTGGACCGCGCCAAGGAACTGATCGCCGCGGGCGACTTCATGCAGGTGCAGGTGGGTCAGCGCATCAGCAAGCGCTACCAAGCGTCGCCGCTGAGCCTGTACCGGGCGCTGCGCTCGCTCAATCCCAGCCCCTATATGTACTACTACCACTTCGGCGACTTCCAGGTGGTGGGTGCGTCGCCCGAAATTCTGGTGCGGCACGAGCGCACCGAGGCGGGCGAGAAGATCACCATCCGCCCGCTGGCCGGAACCCGCCCACGCGGTGCCACGCCCGAAAAGGATCAGGCCGCCGAGCAGGAACTGGTCAACGACCCGAAAGAGCGCGCCGAGCATGTGATGCTGATCGACCTCGCACGCAACGACATCGGTCGCATCGCCCAGACGGGTTCGGTGAAAGTGACCGAGGCCTTCGCCATCGAGCGCTACAGCCACGTCATGCACATCGTGAGCAACGTCGAAGGTCTGCTCAAGCCCGGCATGAGCAGCATGGACGTGCTCAAGGCCACCTTCCCGGCGGGCACGCTGACCGGCGCACCCAAGGTGCATGCGATGGAGCTGATCGACCAGTTGGAGCCATCCAAGCGCGGGCTGTATGGCGGCGCGGTCGGCTACCTCAGCTACGCCGGCGACATGGATCTGGCCATAGCCATACGCACCGGCATCGTGAAAGACGGCACCCTGTACGTGCAGGCGGCGGCTGGCGTGGTCGCCGATTCGGTGCCCGAAATGGAATGGCGTGAAACCGAACACAAGGCGCGTGCCCTGCTGCGCGCCAGCGAGCTGGTCGAGGAGGGTCTGCAATGAGCCGCATCAAACTTCTCATGATCGACAACTACGACTCGTTCACCTACAACATCGTGCAGTATTTGGGCGAGCTGGGTGCCGACGTCGAGGTCTTTCGCAACGACGCCATCACCCTCGAAGGCATTGCCGGGCGTGCACCCGACCGGCTGGTCATTTCGCCCGGGCCTTGTTCGCCCGCCGAAGCCGGTATTTCGATTGCCGCGATTCAGCACTTTGCGGGCCAGTTGCCCATTCTGGGCGTGTGCCTGGGCCACCAGAGCATCGGTGCGGCGTTTGGCGGCACCATCGTGCGGGCCCAGCAGCTCATGCACGGCAAGACCAGCGTCATCACCACCACCCAAGAGGGCGTGTTCGCGGGGCTGCCGCCACGGTTCACGGTCAACCGCTACCACTCGCTGGCCATCGAGCGTGCCACCTGCCCGGCGCTGCTGAAAGTGACCGCCTGGACGGACGACGGCGAGATCATGGGCGTGCGCCACCGCGAGCTGCCCATCCAGGGGGTGCAGTTCCACCCCGAATCCATCCTCACCGAGCACGGGCATGCGATGCTGAAAAACTTCCTCGAGCGCGAGCCGTGAGCCACCCGCTCCACCGCAGCAACGCCTTCGATCGCCCACACCCCGGAGACCGCCTCATGCCCCACACCCACCAGATCACCCCGCAGGAAGCCCTGCAGCGCACCATCGAGCACCGCGAAATCTTCCACGACGAGATGCTGCACCTGATGCGGCTCATCATGAGCGGCGAGATGTCGCCGGTGATGATGGCCGCACTCATCACCGGGCTGCGGGTGAAAAAGGAAACCATCGGTGAAATCACCGCCGCCGCGCAGGTGATGCGGGAGTTTTCCACCAAGGTGCCGGTCCGCGATCGAACCCACCTGGTGGACATTGTCGGCACCGGCGGCGACGGTGCGCACACCTTCAACATCTCCACCTGCTCGATGTTCGTGGCGGCGGCTGCGGGTGCCAAGGTCAGCAAGCACGGCGGGCGCAGCGTGTCGAGCAAGTCCGGCAGCGCCGACGTGCTCGAAAACCTGGGCGTCAACATCCACCTCGGGCCCGAACAGATCGCTGCGTGCATCGAGCAGACCGGCATAGGCTTCATGTTTGCGCCCAATCACCACCCCGCCATGAAGAACGTGGCACCGGTGCGCAGGGAGTTGGGCGTCAGGACCCTGTTCAACATCCTCGGGCCACTGACCAACCCGGCTGACGCGCCCAACATCCTGCTCGGCGTGTTCCACCCCGACCTGGTGGGGATCCAGGTGCGCACCCTGCAGCGGCTGGGGGCCGAACACGCCGTGGTGGTCTATGGCCAGGACGGCATGGACGAAGTCAGCCTCGGAGCCGCCACCCTGGTGGGCGAACTGCGCCACGGCCAAATCACCGAGTACCAGATCCACCCCGAAGACTTCGGCCTGACCATGGCCAGCAACCGGGCGCTCAAGGTCGAAACCCCCGAAGCGTCGCGCAACATGCTGCTGGCGGTGCTCGACAACCAGCCCGGCCCGGCGCGCGACATCGTCGCCTTGAATGCCGGGGTGGCGCTGTATGCAGCGAATGTGGCCACCTCGATGGCAGACGGCGTCCGGCTGGCCGACCAGGCCCTGACTGCTGGCGCGGCCAAAGCCAAGCTGGAGCAGTTCTTGACCGTGGCCCACCAGTTGGCAGCCTGAGAGCCTGCCCACGCATCCGCACTGAAAGCCCCACGATGAGCGATATCCTCGACCAAATCGTCGCCACCAAGCGCGAAGAAATCCTGCTGGCGCAGCAAAAAACACCGCTGGCAGCGCTGCGGCAGGACGCCGAATCGCGCTTGCTGACGCGCGACTTCGTGGGCGCTCTGCGCCAGCGCATCGAGGCCGGGCAGCCGGGCGTGATTGCCGAGATCAAGAAAGCCAGCCCGTCCAAGGGCGTGATCCGCGCAGACTTCATGGCAGCCGACATAGCCCAGAGCTACGCCGAGCACGGCGCGGCCTGCCTCTCGGTACTGACCGACCGCAGCTACTTCCAAGGCAGCCCCGACTACCTCAAGCAGGCGCGTGCCTCATGCGATTTGCCGGTGCTGCGCAAGGACTTCATGGTCGATGCCTACCAAGTCTTCGAAGCCCGGGCCATGGGGGCGGACTGCATCTTGCTGATAGCCGCCTGCCTGGACGACGCCCAGATGGCCGACCTAGAGGCGCTGGCGCACGGCCTGAACATGGCGGTGCTGGTCGAAGTCCACGATGGCACCGAATTGCAGCGTGCCTTGAAGCTGAAAACCCCATTGGTCGGTATCAACAACCGCAACCTGCGCACCTTCGAGGTGACGCTGGACACCACGCTGGCCCTGCTGCCCGATGTGCCCGCCGACCGGCTGCTGGTGACGGAAAGCGGCATCCTGTGCCGTGCCGATGTGGAGCGCATGCGTGCCGCCGATGTGCATGCCTTTCTGGTGGGCGAGGCCTTCATGCGTGCGCCCGACCCCGGCGAGGCGCTGGCGGCCTTGTTTGGCCGGGCGTGAACACCCTGACAGCTTGGGCACCGCACGACTGGGCGCTGGCTGACGACTGGCGAGCGGTTTGGGCGTCTTTTTTGTCGAGTCCGGCTGGCTTGGCGCTGGGCCAGGCCTTGTGCCAGCGTCTGGCCAGCGGTGCGGTAATCTTTCCGGCCCAACCGCTGCGGGCGCTGGCCCTGACGCCGTTGCAGGACACGCGAGTCGTCATCCTGGGGCAAGACCCCTATCATGGGCCGGGGCAAGCCGAAGGCTTGGCCTTTTCGGTGCCCTCGGGCCAGAAGCCGCCCCCATCCTTGCGCAATATCCGGGCCGAACTCGAGCGTGAATACGGCCAGGCACCCGTGGGCAGCAGCCTCGCTGGCTGGGCCAGCCAAGGGGTGTTGCTGCTCAACACCAGCCTCACGGTCGAGCAGGGCCAGCCGGGCAGTCACGCCCGGCTGGGCTGGCAGGCCTTCGCCGATGCCCTGATGCAGCACTGCAACAGGCACGGGCGAGCCAAGGCGTTCGTGCTTTGGGGTGCGCACGCCCAAGCCAAAAAGGTGTGGCTGGATCGGCCCGACCACCTGATCCTGAGCGCCAACCACCCCTCGCCGCTGTCGGCCCGCCGCCCACCCGAGCCGTTCATCGGCTGCGGCCATTTTGGGCGGGTCAACCGGTGGCTGAGCGAGCGCGGAGAAAAAACCATCGACTGGTTTTCTGTTAGTTAAAAACCGTGGCATAATCTGTGGCTCGCTGGAGGGGTGCCCGAGTGGCTAAAGGGGGCAGACTGTAAATCTGTTGGCTTACGCCTACGCTGGTTCGAATCCAGCCTCCTCCACCAGCAAGACCGAACAACGAGCGGACTGTGGGTCTGCGTCCGGCTGTGCAGCCAGATGCGGGAGTAGTTCAATGGTAGAACCCCAGCCTTCCAAGCTGATGACGCGGGTTCGATTCCCGTCTCCCGCTCCAGTGTCGGTTTGGCGGTTGTGGCGCAGGTTTTTTGTGCGGCTGCAAGGCGGCCAGGCCCATGTGGCTCAGTGGTAGAGCACTCCCTTGGTAAGGGAGAGGTCGGCAGTTCGATCCTGCCCATGGGCACCAAAGATTGGTGTTTTGTTTTTTCGGCATTTTTTCATTCGGAGCTGAAACATGGCAAAAGAGAAATTCGAGC
>DBAZ01000031.1 GCA_002291945.1 Tepidimonas sp. UBA997 | reverse complement strand
CCCATGTTCAGGGTGATCTTGGTGATGCGCGGCACTTCCATGACGGACTGGAAGCCAAACTGCTCTTTGAGAGCCGGTGCGACTTTGTCGCGGTAGATTTGTTGAAAGCGTGCCATGTTCATGCCACCTTGATTTCTTCGCCGCTGGACTTGAAGACGCGCACTTTCTTGCCGTCGGCCAGACATTTCACACCCACGCGGTCGGCTTTGCCGGTGGCCGCATTGAAGATGGCCAGGTTGGACTGATGGATGGGCATGGATTTGACCACGATGCCACCGGTCACCCCTTTCATGGGATTGGGCTTGGTGTGCTTCTTGACCACGTTCACACCTTCGACCAGCACGCGGTCTTCGCTCGAACGCTCCACCACTTTGCCGCGCTTGCCTTTGTCGCGACCAGCGATCACGATGACTTCGTCGCCTTTACGGATCTTGTTCATGGCCACTCCTTACAGCACTTCAGGGGCTAGCGACACGATCTTCATGAACTTTTCGGTGCGCAATTCGCGCGTGACCGGTCCGAAGATGCGGGTGCCGATGGGCTCCAGCTTGGTATTCAACAGCACGGCGGCATTGCCGTCGAACTTGATCAGGGCGCCGTCAGGGCGACGCAGGCCCTTGGCGGTGCGCACCACCACGGCGTTATAGACCTCGCCTTTTTTGACGCGGCCACGGGGAGCAGCTTCCTTGATGCTCACTTTGATGATGTCGCCCACACTGGCGTAGCGGCGCTTGGAGCCCCCCAGCACCTTGATGCACATCACGGACTTGGCACCCGTGTTGTCGGCAACATCGAGTCGAGATTGCGTTTGGATCATTTGATTTAAGTCCCAACTTGAATCCCAGCCACCACCACGGCGGCAGGCGATCAGTCTTGGGCCCGTCGTCGTCGGCTGCGGCAAAGCAGCCGATTTCGGTGGGCAGAAAAACTCCGCCAAATCTGGCGAAGCTGCGTATTATCGCTTTGCCTCGACTCCTTGTCAACACCTTGATGCGATTTTCCCTAGCCTATAGACTGCCTGCATGAAAAAATACTTGCTGGCTCTGGATCAGGGCACGACCAGTTCGCGCAGTGTGGTGTTTGACCTGCAAGGTCGCGTCGTTGCGCTGGCGCAACAGGAAGTCCCGGTCCATTTCCCGCAGCCCGGCTGGGTGGAGCAAGACCCGGGCGTGATCTGGTCCACCCAACTGGCCACGGCACGCGAGGCGATCCGCCGCTGCGGCGTGAGCGCCGACGAGATCGCCGGGGTCGGCATCACCAACCAGCGTGAAACCTCGCTGCTCTGGCACCGCCAGACCGGCCAAGCGCTGGGGCCGGCCATCGTCTGGCAGGACCGCCGCACCACTGCGCTGTGCGCAGCCCTCGCTTCCCGGCTGGGGCCAGACTTCGTCCATGAGCGCACCGGCTTGCGCTGGGACCCCTATTTTTCCGGCACCAAACTCGCCTGGATGCTGGCGCATTATCCGGGCGCACGCGCTTTGGCCGAACAGGGGCTGCTGGCCTTTGGGACGGTCGATAGCTGGCTGATCTGGCAACTGACGCAGGGGCAGCGCCACTTGAGCGATGTCACCAACGCAGCGCGCACGCTGCTGTTCAATCTGCACACCCAGCAGTGGGATGATGCGATGTTGGACGCACTGCAAATACCGCGCTCGGTGTTGCCCACGGTGCTGCCATCCAGCCATGACTTTGGCATGACGCATCCGGACTGGCTGGGCACCCCCCTGCCAATTGCAGGCGTGGCTGGCGACCAGCAGAGTGCGCTGCTGGCGCAGGCGTGTCTGCGCCCTGGCATGGCGAAAAACACCTACGGCACCGGTTGTTTTTTGCTCCTGCACACCGGTGCCGTGCCGACGCCGAGCGCCAACGGCCTGCTCTGCACGATGGCTGCCGCCACCGATGCCACACCGGCGTTTGCGCTGGAGGGCAGCGTGTTCATCGGGGGCGCGGTGGTGCAGTGGCTGCGCGATGGGCTGAAGGCGATTTCGAGCAGTGCGCAGGCCGAAGCGCTGGCCGCGAGCGTGCCCGACAGCGCGGGGGTGGTTCTGGTGCCGGCCTTCACCGGGCTGGGGGCTCCCTACTGGCAACCCGACGCCCGCGGCACGCTCACCGGCCTGACACGCGGCACCACACTGGCGCACATTGCCCGTGCCGCACTGGAAAGCATCGCGTTCCAATCCGCCGCCGTGCTGCAGGCCATGAACCGCGACACCCAAAGGCAAGGGGGCCAGCCGCTGACCGAGTTGCGCGTCGATGGTGGGGCCAGCGTGAACAACCTGCTGATGCAACTGCAGGCCGACATGCTGGGCATCCCGGTGCTGCGTTCTGCGCTGACGGAAGCCACGGCTTGGGGCGCGGCCTGCCTGGCCGGTTTGCACACCGGGTTGCTGGCTAGCCCGCAGGCGTGGGCGCAACACTGGAAAGCGGATCGGGTCTTCGAGCCGCAGTGGAGTGCCGACCGCATCCAGACCCAGATGGCCCGCTGGGAACGGGCCGTGAAACAGGCGACAATCGCGCCATGAATCCCCATACCCACGCTTTGCCCCCAGCGCTCGCCCACGCCCGGCTGGCTTTCATCGGCGGAGGCAATATGGCCAGCGCCATCATTGGCGGGCTGATCCGGCAAGGGCTGCCTGCCGACCGCATCGAGGTGGTCGAGCCTGACGCAGCGCAACGCGACAAACTGCGCGCCACCTGGCCGATGCAGGTACATGAACATGCCGGGCCAGCCCTGCACAGCGCCACGATGGTGGTCTGGGCCGTCAAGCCGCAGACGTTTGGGCAAGCCGCACTGGCTTGCGCCCCGCATACCGCCGCTGCCCTGCACCTGAGCGTAGCCGCTGGCATACGCTGCGACAGCATGGCCCAGTGGCTGGGCACCGAACGCATCGTGCGCGCCATGCCCAACACACCGGCGCTGGTCGGTGCAGGCATGACCGGCCTGTATGCCCGCCCCGCCGTGAGCCCGCTGGAACGGGAGCTGGTGAGCGCGATCATGGCCACCACCGGGCAGGTCTTGTGGTTGCCGCACGAGTCCGATCTGGATGCGGTAACGGCTTTGTCGGGCTCCGGGCCGGCGTATGTGTTCTATTTTCTGGAGGCCATGCGCCAAGCAGGCCAAGAGATGGGGCTGGATGCCGACACCGCCACCCAGTTGGCCATCGGCACCTTTGTCGGCGCTTCGCGCCTGGCGGCTGATGCCAGCGAACCCCCTGAAGTCTTGCGCGAGCGCGTCACCTCCAAGGGCGGCACCACCCATGCCGCGCTGTGTGCCATGAACGACGCGGGCATGGCCAAAGCCTTCGTCCAGGCGATGCACGCAGCCCATCGCCGCGCCCAGGCCTTGGGCGACGAATTCGTGCCTTGATTCGGCAGCCGATCACAGCAGTTCGATCGCCAGCCCGGCAAACAGGGTGAAGCCGAGCCAGTGATTCAGCCGGAAGGCCTTGAAGCAAGCGTCCCGGCTGCGATCACGGATCAGCATCAGGTGCCAGAGTACCTGCAGCAAGGCCGCTGCCAGCGCCAGCCCGAACCACAGGCCACCGGCGATGGGCCAGATCAGCCCGCCCCACAATGCCAGGTGGATGAGATAGAAAGCCGCGATGGCCGCGACGTCCCACTGGCCGAGCGTGATGGCCGAGGTTTTCATGCCGATGCGCAAGTCGTCGTCGCGGTCAACCATGGCGTATTCGGTGTCGTAAGCCAGCACCCAGAACAGGTTGGCCACGCACAAGGCCCAAGCCTGCCACGGCAGTTCGCCGAGTGCCGCCGCGTAGGCCATCGGAATGCCGAAACTGAAGGCCACGCCCAGTACGGCCTGCGGCATCGACAGCACCCGTTTGGCATAGGGGTACGCCAGCGCCACCGCCAGCGCCGGCAAAGACAGCCAGACCGCCGTCGCCGTGGTGGTGAGCACCAGCAGGAAAGCCAGCAAAGCCAGCACGGCACCCAGCAGCAGCGCTTCTCGCACCGAGACCCGGCCACTGGTCACGGGCCGCTGCGCCGTGCGCTTGACGTGGCGGTCAAAGTCGCGGTCGGCCACGTCGTTGACGCAGCAACCTGCACTGCGCATCAGGATCGTGCCCAGCACAAACACGGCCAGCAAATGCCAGCCGGGCCAGCCCGCCGCCGCCAGCCAGAGCGCCGACAACGTGGGCCAGAGCAGGAGCAACCACCCGGCCGGGCGGTTCCAGCGGATCAAGTCCAGATAGCAGGCGAAACGGCTGCGCTGCGGTGCCGCATCGGGTGTGGAGCGGGCCGTCATCTGGCGGTCAGGCGTTTGACACCCGGCAGTTCGCAGGCATAGACCGCATTGCGCAGCGCCGCGATGGCTTCGTAGCGGGGAAAGCTGCGCCGCCAGGCCAGCACCACGCGGCGGTTGGGTGCGTCACCGGCAAAAGGCAGGTAACGGACATAGGCCTTGTCGCCCGGCCCGCAAGCGGGGTCGGCCCGTTTGGCCGACGGCTCCAGTGCGGTCGGCGGCACGCTCAGGCGCGGCACCAAGGTGATGCCCATGCCCGCCGCCACCATGTGCTTGATGGTTTCCAGCGACGAGCCCTCAAAGCTCTTGCGTATGCCTTCGGCGTCGCTGGCGTAGCGGGCAAACTCGGGGCACACCTCCAGCACGTGGTCGCGAAAGCAGTGCCCGCTGCCCAGCAGCAGCATGGTTTCCTGCTTGAGCTGGGCGGTGGTCACTTGGTCGCCAAGGGCCAGCGGGTGGCAGGCAGGCACGGCGGCCAGGAAAGGCTCGTCGTAGAGCGGGGCAATGGCGAGGTTGGTATCCGGAAAAGGCTCGGCCAGAATGGCCGCGTCGATCTCGCCCAGGCGCAGTTGCTCCAACAGCTTGGCGGTCAGGTTTTCCTGCAACATCAGCGGCATCTGCGGCGTGTGCTCGATCACCTGCCGAACGAGATCGGGCAGCAGGTAGGGCCCGATGGTGTAGATCACGCCCAGCCGCAGCGGCCCAGCCAGCGGGTTTTTGCCGCGCTTGGCCATTTCCTTGATGGCGGCAGCCTGCTCCAGCACCACCTGCGCCTGGCGCACGATTGCTTCGCCCAACGGGGTGACGGCCACTTCGCTGGCGTTGCGCTCGAAAAGTTTGAGTTCCAGCTCTTCTTCCAGCTTCTTGATCGCCACGCTCAAGGTGGGCTGCGAGACAAAGCAGGCCTCGGCGGCTTTGCCGAAATGCCTCTCGCGCGCCACGGCGACGATGTATTTGAGTTCGGTCAGGGTCATGGGTCGTTAGCGTGCTGGTCATGCCAGATGCAGTTGGTTCGCGCTCACTGACGACTGGCGGCGTTGCTGCTCACCACCACCTCGACGATCGCCCACCAGAGCGCATGGCGCATCATGCACCC
>DBAZ01000052.1 GCA_002291945.1 Tepidimonas sp. UBA997 | reverse complement strand
TCTACTTCCTCGAAATGAACACCCGCCTGCAGGTGGAGCACCCGGTGACCGAGTGCATCACCGGGCTGGATCTGGTGGAGTTGATGATCCGCGTGGCGGCCGGCGAGAAGCTGCCACTCACGCAAGCCGACGTCAAGCGCGACGGCTGGGCCATGGAATGCCGCATCAACGCCGAGGACCCGTTCCGCAACTTCCTGCCATCGACCGGTCGGCTGGTGCGTTTCACGCCCCCGACCGAGACCATGTGGCAGGCCGACACCGCGCACAAGCACGGCGTGCGGGTCGATACCGGCGTGTTCGAGGGCGGCGAGATCCCGATGTACTACGACTCGATGATCGCCAAGCTCATCGTGCACGGCAAGGACCGCAACGACGCGATTGCCAAAATGCGCGAGGCGCTCAACGGCTTCGTCATCCGCGGCATCAACAGCAACATCCCGTTCCAGGCCGCGCTGCTGGCGCACCCGGAGTTCGTTTCCGGCAACTTCAACACCGGCTTTATTGCCCAGCACTACGCGGGCGGCTTCCGCGCCGAGGACGTGCCGCACGACGATGCGGACTTTCTGGTGGCGCTGGCCGCCTTCGTGCGCCGCAAGAGCCGTGAGCGTGCCACCGGCATTTCGGGCCAGTTGCCCGGCTATGGCGTGAAGGTGGGCAGCGATTTCACCGTCATCAGCCTCGGCAGTCAGGGTCGGCACCGCTACACCCCGGTGCATGTCGAGGAATTCACCGGCGAGACCGGCTATGCCGCTGTGGTGGTGCATGACAAGCGCTACAAGATCACCTCGTCTTCGCGCCTGAACGATATCGTCATCACCGGCGTATGCGATGGCGAGCCTTTCACCGCCCAGATGGAGCGCGGCTCGGCGAAAAACCCGCTTGCGCTGGTGGTGCAGCACAACGGCAGCAAGCTCGAAACCATGGTCGTTTCCCCGCGCATGGCCGAATTGCACCGCCTGATGCCGTTCAAGGCGGCACCGGACATGAGCCAGTTCGTGCTCTCGCCCATGCCAGGCCTGCTGGTGGACGTGGCCGTCAAGCCCGGCCAGAAAGTGCAGGCCGGTGAGCGCGTCGCCGTGATCGAGGCCATGAAGATGGAAAACGTGCTGTTCGCCGCCGCCGACGGCGTGGTGGCCAAGGTGCTTGCTGCCAAGGGCGAAAGCCTGGTCGTCGATCAGCCCATCGTGGAGTTCCAAAAGTGAGCGGCCCCCACGCTCCACCGCTGCGCGGGTCGCTGCCCCAGGACGGGGAAGGGCCCCGGTCCTCGCCGGGTCCGGGGGCTGATCCGGCTTGGGGCGGCCCGGTGCCGGATCGTCGCGGCACGCCACGCCCCTTCAGGGTGCTGGGCATCCAACAAATCGCCATCGGGGGGCCGGACAAGGCCCGCCTGCAAACGCTGTGGGTGGACATGCTGGGCTTGCAGGTGACGGGCACCTTCCAGAGCGAACGCGAGAACGTGGACGAGGACATCTGCGCCATCGGGCACGGCCCCCACCGGGTGGAGGTGGACTTGATGCAGCCGCTCGACCCCGAAAAAAAGCCCGCCGTACACACCACGCCGCTCAACCACGTCGGCCTGTGGATCGACGACTTGCCCAAGGCGGTCGAGTGGCTGACCGCCCACGGCGTGCGTTTCGCGCCCGGTGGCATCCGCAAGGGCGCGGCGGGTTACGACATCACCTTTCTGCACCCCAAGTCGAATGCCGAGTTCCCGATCGCCGGGGAGGGCGTGCTCATCGAGCTGGTGCAAGCCCCCGCCGACGTGATTCAAGCCCTAGGCTGACATGAGCAACATCCACGAATGAGCAACAACCCCGATTGGCAGGCCCGCAGTCTGGCCAGCGTGTGGCACCCCTGCACCCAGATGCAGCGTGCCACCGTGGTGCCCCCGCTGCCCATCGCGCGCGCCCAAGGGCCGTGGTTGATCGACCACGAAGGCCAGCGCTATTTCGACGCCAACAGCAGTTGGTGGGTCAATCTGTTTGGGCATGCCGACCCCGGCATCGTCAGCGCCCTCAAGCAGCAACTCGACCTGCTGCCGCATGTGATGCTGGCGGGCTGCACCCACGCGCCGGCCATTGAACTGGCCGAGCGGTTGTCGGCGCGCACCCAAGGCGTGCTCGGGCACGCTTTTTACGCCAGCGACGGCTCGTCTGCGGTGGAAATCGCGCTCAAAATGAGTTTCCACCACTGGCGCAACGTGGGGCAGCCCGGCAAGCGCGAATTCGTCTGTGTGCGCCAGAGCTATCACGGCGAAACACTCGGTGCCTTGGCCGTGACCGACGTGCAGGTGTTCCGGGACGCCTACCACCCCCTGCTGCTGCAGGCGCATCAGGTCGCCTCGCCCGACGACCGCCAGGCCCGGCCCGGCGAAGACGCGCAAGCCGTGGCGTACCGGGCGGCGCACGAGCTGGAAAACCTGCTGGCTCAACGCCACGACCAGATCGCCGCGCTGATCGTTGAACCGCTGGTGCAATGCGCCACCGGCATGGCCATGCACCATGCGTCTTATCTGCAGCGCGTACGTGCCCTGTGCGACCGCTACCGGGTACACCTGATCGCCGACGAAATCGCCGTTGGCTGTGGCCGCACCGGAACGTTCTTTGCTTGCGAGCAAGCCGGCATCTGGCCAGACCTGGTCTGCCTGTCCAAAGGCATCACCGGCGGCTTTTTGCCGCTGTCGCTGGTGCTGTGCCGCGACACCATCTACCGCGCTTTTCTGTCGGACGACGTGAGCCGGGGTTTTCTGCATTCCCATTCTTACACCGGCAATGCGCTGGCGTGCCGGGCCGCGCTGGCCGTGCTCGACCGCTTCGACTCGCAAGACGTGCTGGGCCGCAACGCGCATGAAGCCGCTGTGCTGGATCAGGCCCTGCAGCCCCTGATGGCACACCCCAGCGTCGAACACCCGCGCCGCCGTGGCATGATCTGGGCCTTCGACGTGAAGGCCGAATATGCCCAAGGGCGCTTCGCCGAGGCCTTCCACCTAGCGGGTCGCCGTCATGAACTGCTGGTGCGTCCGATAGGGCGTACCGTTTACCTCATGCCCCCCTATGTTTTGAACGATGACCTGTCGCGCTGGCTGGCCGAGCGCCTGCAAGCCACCCTGCACGAAACCCTGCACCAAACCGTGCAAGCACACGATGCTGATCGAACACATCAACCGCCAACTGCGTGACATCGACGCAGCCGACCTGCGCCGCAAGCGTCGGGTGGGGCTAACCCCCTGTGAGCCGCATCAGCAATGGGCGGGCCACGGCCCCATGCTCACTTTTTGCAGCAACGACTACCTCGGGCTTGCCAACCATCCCCAACTGGTGCAGGCGCTGGCGCAAGGCGCTCACCGGTGGGGCGCAGGCAGCGGTGCCTCGCATTTGGTCAGCGGGCATACTCAGGCCCATGCCGACCTAGAGGCGCGGCTGGGGCACTGGCTGGCGCCACACATCCCGGGGGCTCAGGCCTTGCTGTTTTGCAGCGGCTACATGGCCAACATTGCCCTGATGACCACCTTGGGCGATGCGCAGGCCACGCTGTTTTCTGATCAACTCAATCACGCCTCGCTGATCGATGGCACCCGTCTGGCGCGTGCGCAGGTGCAGCGCTACGCGCACGGCCAACTCGACGAGCTCAACAGCCAGCTCGCGGCTTGCGCGTCACCGGTCAAGCTGATCGTCACCGATGCCGTGTTCAGCATGGACGGCGACGTGGCCGATGTGCCCGGTTTGCTGGATGTGGCCGAGCGACACGATGCCTGGCTGGTGCTCGACGACGCGCACGGCTTCGGTGTGCTGGGCTCGCATGGGCGCGGCACGCTGGAGCATTTCGGCTTGTCCAGCGAACGCCTGATCTACATGGGCACGCTGGGCAAGGCAGCTGGCGTCTCGGGGGCCTTCGTGGCCGCGCATCCCGCGATCATTCAATGGCTGGTGCAGCGCGCACGCACCTACATCTACACCACTGCCATGCCACCGGCGCTGGCCCACGCGCTCAGTCACGCCCTAGCCCTGATCGAGAGCGAAGCAGGGGCGGCGCGTCGGCAGCACCTGCATGGCTTGATCGGTCAGTTGCGCAGCGGGCTGGCGGGTTTGGTCGAACGCCATGCCGGACTCACGCTGCTGCCGTCCTGCACACCGATCCAGCCTTTGATTTTGGGCGAAAATAGCCGGGCGCTGGCTTGGCAGGCGGCGCTGGAGGCGGGTGGAATTCGAGTGCCCGCCATCCGCCCCCCCACCGTGCCGCAAGGCACGGCCCGGCTGCGCCTGACCTTGTCGGCCAGCCACAGCCGGGCAGATGTGGACCATTTGCTGAATGCTCTGCAAGCCATTTTGATGAAGGAAGCCGCATGAGAGGTTGTTTTGTCACGGGCACCGACACCGAGGTCGGTAAAACCCGCGTCAGTGCCGGACTGCTACACCGCGCCGCTCAGGCCGGTTTGCGGGTGGCTGGCTACAAGCCGGTGTCGGCCGGCATGGACTGGGTGGATGGGCAGTGGGTGAATGACGATGTCCAGACCCTCCTGGGGGCGAGCAACATTCCCCTGCAGCCCCATGAAGTCGGGCCCTGCCAGTTGCAAGAGCCGTGTGCACCGCATCTGGCTGCGCGGTCGGCCGGGGTGTCGATCGACCGGACCACTTTGCTGCTGGGGGCTCAACAACTCTCTGAGCGTGCCGATTTCATCGTCGCCGAAGGGGCAGGGGGGCTTTGCGTTCCCCTGGGGCCCGACTGGGACAGCTCCCATCTCATGATGGCGCTGGGGTTGCCTGTCGTTCTGGTGGTGGGCTTGCGTCTGGGTTGCATCAACCACGCCTTGCTCACGGCAGAAGCCTTGCACAAGCGGCGGCTTCGCCTCGTGGGTTGGGTGGGCAATACGGTGGATCCTGACATGTTGCACCCAGACGGCAACATTGCGACGCTGCGCCATGAATTCAAAGAGCGTTTTGAGGCCCCTTGCTTGGGCATCGTCCCT
The DNA here is from genome assembly GCA_002291945.1 of Tepidimonas sp. UBA997. GTDB lineage: Bacteria > Pseudomonadota > Gammaproteobacteria > Burkholderiales > Burkholderiaceae_C > UBA997. The sequence continues at coordinate 1,800 of DBAZ01000052.1, read as the reverse complement.
CGGCTGGCGAGTCCGACGGGTGAAGCCGTGGCCCCGTTTCTGGACGCTTCGGCACTGCAATCGCTTTTCACCGCACCCGCCTTGACCACTGCTTCCTGACCATGACCACTGTTGCCGCCCCGATTTCCCTGTCTTCGCTGCGTCCCGCACAAGGAGTCCCTGAGTCCCGCTGGACGGTGGCCGCCATCGAGGCGCTCTACGACCTGCCTTTCATGGATCTGCTGTTTCGTGCCCAGCAGGTGCACCGCCAGCATTTCAACCCCAACGAAGTCCAGCTCTCGACCTTGCTCTCCATCAAGACCGGCGGCTGCGCCGAGGATTGCGGCTATTGCCCCCAGTCTAGCCAGTTCGACACCGGCCTAGAGGCCAGCAAACTGCTGCCGCTCGACGAGGTGCTGCAAGCGGCGAGCGCGGCCAAGGCGCAGGGGGCCACCCGTTTTTGCATGGGGGCGGCTTGGCGCAGCCCGAAACCACGCGACATGCCACACATCACGGCCATGATCGACGGTGTGCGCCGCATGGGTCTGCAAACCTGCATGACGCTGGGCATGCTCGACGACCAGCAGGCCCGGCAGTTGAAGGACGCGGGCTTGGATTACTACAACCACAACCTCGACACCTCGCCCGACCACTACGGTGCCGTCATCAGCACGCGCACCTACCAAGACCGACTCGACACGCTGGAGCACGTGCGTGAGGCGGGCATCAACGTCTGCTGCGGCGGCATCGTCGGCATGGGTGAAACCCGCACCCAGCGTGCCAGCCTGATGGCCCAATTGGCCAACCTCGAACCCTATCCCGAGTCGGTGCCGATCAACAACCTCGTGCCGGTGCCGGGTACCCCGCTGGCCGACGCCGAGCCGGTCGATCCGTTCGAATTTGTGCGCACGATTGCGGTGGCCCGCATCACCATGCCGACCACCGTGGTGCGCCTGTCGGCGGGCCGCGAGCAAATGGACGACACCCTCCAAGCCCTGTGTTTTGCCGCTGGAGCGAATTCGATTTTCTACGGCGACCGCTTGCTCACCACCACCAACCCACAGGTGCAACGCGACCAGCGTCTGTTCCAACGCCTGGGCCTGAAACCGCAGGGCGAGCGCTCCCAAGCCAGCAGCTCAGCGGCCTCGGCGGCCTCAGCGGCATGAGTCGGCTTCTAAGAACTTATCCGTAAATATTGCTCCGGCCCGATAACAAGTTCTAAGTCGGTTTGCTACGCGCTGCCCGTGCTTGGGCCAGCGCGGCTTCGATCAGCGCTTTTTTCCGATCCAGCGTGGCCGGGTCGGTGTGCTTGGAGTGGGCGGGCAGGTCGGCCAGTTTGGCGGCGGCTTTGGCTTCGTTGCGTTCTAGGCGTTCCTGCTCCTCGCGGGTCAGGCGGGCGCGGCGTAAGGCGTAGCGGTCGCGGGCCTGCTCGGCCTGCGCTTGGCTCCAAGCCGCCCAGCCCGTTGCATCACCACTCACCGTTTCCATGCGGATGCAGTCCACCGGGCATACCGGCAGGCACAAGTCACAACCGGTGCAGTAAGCACCCAGCACGGTGTGCATGCGTTTGTGGGTGCCCACGATCGCATCGGTCGGGCAGGCCTTGATGCACAGCGTGCAACCGATGCACCAGTTTTCGTCGATCACGGCCACGGTCATCGGGCCTTCGTGGCCAAAGGCGGGGTCGAGTGCTTGTTCGGGCTGGCCGGTCAGGGCCGCAAGCCGCCGCACCCCTTCTTGGCCGCCGGGCGGGCACTGGTTGATGGCTGCCGCTTGGGTCGCGATGGCGGCGGCATAGCTGCGGCAATCCGGGTAGCCGCA
>DBAZ01000026.1:118836-120598 GCA_002291945.1 Tepidimonas sp. UBA997 | reverse complement strand
GATCGCGCACAGGAACACCGCCCGCAGATAGCCCATGCGTTCGAGCCGGAACAGCACCGCGCCCATGACCGCAAACGACCCCAACAACGCCAGCAGATAGACCTTCCAGTGATCGGTCTGCACCAGCCCAGCCTGTACCAACGCGGCTGGCACCACCACCCACATGGCCAGTTGCACCGCGTGCAGCACAAAGACCCCGAAGTTCAGCCGCAGCAAGCCGCCGTGGCGCAGCACGTCGCGCAGCGGGTAGCGCACCGGCACCGCAGGCCGGGCGGCCTCGGGGGGCACCACCCAAGCCACCACCGCCATGCCCAGCACGGCCAGTACGGCGGTGAGCGCAAACAGCCCGTCGAGGCCGATGTGCGCCGTCAGCACCGGCGCCAGCACCAGCGAAAGGGCGAACATCGAGGCTATGCTGATGCCCACCAGCGCCATCGCTTTGGTGCGAACCTCGTCGCGTGTCGTGTCGGCCACGAGGGCAGTGATGGCAGCCGAAATGGCCCCGGCACCTTGCAAGCAACGGCCCAGCGTCAGCCACTCCAGCGTCGGGGCCCAGGCGGCGACCAAGCTGCCTAGGGCAAAAATGGCTAGTCCACCCTGGATGATCCGTTTGCGCCCCCAGCGGTCGGACGCCATGCCCAGCGGAATCTGCAACAAGGCTTGGGTCAGGCCGTAGATGCCCATGGCCAGCCCCACCAAGGCCGGGTTGTCACCTCCCGGGTAGCGCCCCGCTTCCAGCGCAAACACGGGCAGCACCAAGAACAGCCCGAGCATGCGCAGCGCAAAAATCGCCGCCAGCGACAGGCTGGCCCGGCGCTCGGTCGGCGTCATGCGATAGCTGGTGGTGGAGGGGTCGGGTCGGTGCGAAGACAAAGGGGCAGACAGGCTAAAAAACAGCCCGTATTGTCGTTGAGAGCCCGGTCAAACTTTTTTCAGGGCACTCCGATACGCGCCACAGCCGATCAGCAACTGGTCGTTGAGCGGCATCACAAACGAGGACTTGGCCCGGATCGCGCCGGTCTGCAGGTTGATGATGTTGTATTCGACCCAGCCGCCGCCGCTTTCGACACGGTCCCAGGCGTCTCTGAGCAACTGGTCGGCATCCAGGCCGGGGGCGTCGTGCAGACGGGTGTTGGCCCGTTTGCGGTCCATCCCCATCACGTGATAGACGCCTTTGCGGTCGAACACGAAAATGTAGAGGTCGCGATCGACAAAGCCTTTGGCCTTGTCGTAGAAGTCGTCGCAGGCGCGGGTGTAGCCCACCCGCTTGATGTGCTCCAGCGCTTTGTGGACGAGCTGGTAGGCTTCATCCGCCGTGCCTTGGCGCAGATGGATGTGGCGCACCGCCGAGTCCAGATCGTCGGTGCGCTCCATCAGGCGCATGGCGCGGTGCGAGGTGCGCTCGACCATGGAGGAGTTCTGGTTGGTCACCGAGTCCAGATCGCCCACCGCCTGCACCACCTCCGACAAAGCACTGCTTTGCTGGCTGCTGTCTGATGCGATGCCACCGATGCGGCTGGAAATGTCGCGAATACCATGCACCAGGGTGTCCATGGCCTTATTCACCGAGTGGATCTCCTGCACCGAGGTCTGCACCCGGCCAGTGGATTCGGCAATCAGGGTGCGCACTTCGCTGGCGGCGGCTTGGCTGCGCTGGGCCAGATGCCGAACTTCGGCGGCCACCACGGCAAAACCCCGGCCTTGTTCGCCAGCACGCGCCGCCTCGACCGCCGCGTTCAAGGCCAGGATGTTGGTCTGGAAG
>DBAZ01000026.1:0-118505 GCA_002291945.1 Tepidimonas sp. UBA997 | reverse complement strand
ATGTTGGTCTGGAAGGCGATGCTGTCGATGGTGCCGATGATCTCGTTCATGCGCTGCGAGGTGCCCTGCAGCGTGGTCATGCCTTGCATGGTGTCTTGCATCAGGCCGCCGGCGCGTTCGGTTTCACTTTGCAACTGGCCGGTGACTTGGCTCGCCTGTACGGCAGATGTGGCGTTTTTCGACACGATGTCGGCCACATGCCGCACGTTGGCGGTGGTTTGCTCCAAACTGGCCGCTTGCGACTGGGTCCGATCCGACAGCGATTGGCTGTCGCTGACCAGTTCGCGCCCGACGTGACTGAGCACGGCCGCTGCACTTCGTACGTCGGCCACCAGTTCCGACAGTCCTGACAACATGGTCTGGAATTGGGTCCCGATCTGGGCCAGTTCGTCTGTGCCGTGTACTTTGACATCGGCAGTCAGGTCGCCTTCGGTGGCTTTGTCCATCGCGAATGCCAGGGCCTTGAGGCTGCGCAAGGTGGCGATGTAAAAGCACAGCATCAGGTAGGTGAGCAGCGCCAGGAACAGCAAGCCGAGTCCCAGCCCGATCCGAACCGGACCACTCAAGGCGGGCGAGCCTGCAGCCCACATGGACGGCAGGAACATGAAGATCAAGACCCCCATGGGCAAGGCGAACATCAGCCCCAGGACGATGAGCTTGTACCCCATGCTGACATGCTGCAACAAGCGGACACCGGGCCTAAAGAAGACTGGGGTAGGACGATGGCTTTGCATTTTTAATAAAACGAATGGGTTTACACCGAGTTGATGATAACCTTAGCAGTTGATGTTGCGTATCGCAGCACACTCCGGGTTTGCCCGCATCCGGCGACCATTCAGTGTGCCGCCAGCGCCGTGCGCATGGCAGCGATGACCTGCTGGTAGTCGGGTTGGCCAAAAATGGCACTGCCCGCCACAAAGGTGTCGGCCCCGGCGTCGGCCACGCGGCGGATGTTGTCCGCCTTGATGCCGCCATCGACCTCGAGCCGGATGTCTTTCCCGCAGGCCTCGATGCGCTGGCGTGCCGCCTCGATCTTGCGCAGCGCCGAGTCGATGAAACCCTGCCCGCCAAAGCCGGGGTTGACGCTCATGATGAGGATCAGGTCGATGTCGTCGATCACCCAATCGAGCACGTCGAGCGGCTGTGCCGGGTTGAAGGTCAGGCCAGCTTTGGCCCCCTTGGCCTGTATCGCCTGGATGCTGCGGTGAACGTGGGTGGAGGCATCGGGGTGAAAGCTGACCAGGTCGGCCCCGGCCTCGATGAAGGCACCAGCCAAGGCATCGACGGGCTGGATCATCAGGTGAACGTCGATCGGCACGGGCGTGCCGTCGGCGCGGCGGGCATGGGGTTTGAGGGCGCTGCAGATCATGGGGCCGAAGGTCAGATTCGGCACGTAATGGTTGTCCATCACGTCGAAGTGGATCCAGTCGGCACCGGCCGCAATCACGTCACGAACCTCGGCGCCCAGACGGGCAAAATCGGCCGACAGGATGGAAGGTGCAATCCGGTAAGTGGTCATGGTGAGTGAGGTGGATGCCAGAAGAATGGCCTTGATTTTCGCACCACAGCGACTACAACAAATGCTGCGCTGCACATCCGCCGCCAAGCTGGTTCACAATCGCAGACATGCCGACCTACCAATTTCAATGCGAAGCCGAGCCGCATTATCGGCCCGAACAGTCCGACCCGGCGCACTCGGTCTATGTGTTTGCCTACACCATCACCCTGCGCAACTCGGGAGATGTGGCGGCGCAACTGATTGCCCGGCACTGGGACATTGAAGACGCCCGGGGACACACCCAGACCGTGGACGGGCTCGGCGTGGTGGGGCAGCAACCCCTGTTGCAGCCTGGTCAGGCTTTCCAGTACACCAGCAGTGTGCCGCTGCGCACCCCCATGGGCCTGATGAGCGGTCACTATTTTTGTGTCGCGGTGGACGGGCACCGTTTCGAGGCCCCGGTGCCGACCTTTGTGCTGAAGGCCCCTCTGCCGGGTGGCGGTGCCTTGCATTGATGGTGATGCATGCATGGACGAGTCCAACCCGATGCCGATCGGCGGGCCCAGGGCGCAGCACCGGTCGAGAGGTACCCGTGGGCGAGTTTGATCTGATCCAGCGTTACTTTCAGCATGCCCTCAAGCCAGCCGGGGTGGTGCTGGGCAATGGAGACGACGCCGCCTTGCTGGCACCGGCGCCGGGCAACCAGCTCGCGGTATCCACCGACATGCTGGTGGAGGGTCGGCATTTTCTGAGCACGGTGCAGCCGCAGGCGCTCGGGCACAAGGCGCTGGCGGTGAATTTGAGCGATCTGGCCGCCATGGGAGCCAAGCCGCTGGCCTTCACGCTGGCGCTGGCCTTGCCCCGCGTGGATGCGGACTGGCTAGCGGGTTTTTCCGCCGGTTTGCTGGCCTTGGCTGACCAGCACGGCTGTGCGCTGGTAGGGGGCGACACGACGGCGGGGCCGTTGAACATCTGCATCACCGTCATGGGCGAGGTGCCGGCCCAGCAGGCCTTGCGCCGCCAAGCAGCGCAGGTGGACGACGACGTGTATGTCAGCGGCCAGTTGGGGGAAGCGCGGCTGGCGCTGGAGGTGTTTCGCGGCCGGATCGCGGTGGCCGAGGCCGTCTGGGCGCAAGCCCGTCGTCGGCTGGAGTGGCCGCAACCGCGGGTCGGCCTCGGTCTGGCTGTGCGCGGACTGGCCCATGCCTGCGCCGATGTGAGCGATGGTTTGCTGGGCGACCTGACGCACATCCTCGAAGCCTCCGGGGTGAGCGTCGAAGTGGATCTGGAGCGGCTGATGCAGTCGGCGTTGGTGAGTGCGCCGGTGCAGTCGCTGCCGCCAGCCGTGGCGCTGCCGTGGGTGCTGGCTGGCGGCGACGATTACGAACTGGTGTTCACGGCCCCACCGGCTGCCCGCACGGCCATCGAGCACGCCAGCCGCCAGAGTGCGACGCCGGTGACGCGCATCGGCCGGGTGCGGCCATGGGTGCCGGGCGCTGCCCGCGTGCGCCTGCTGCAGGCCGACGGCAGCGACTACCCCTTGCCCAGCGGGGTGGCCTTGCGCGGTTTCGACCACTTTGCCTGAGCGGCAATGTCACAATTCGGGTCATGAACCCTTCCGACCAGCCAGCGGCGGCCGCACCGGCCCCGGATGAGACGCCGCCCCGCGACGCCGCTTCGGTGGTGCTGCTGCGTGACGGAGCCGGTGGTCTGGAGGTGCTGCTGCAGCGCCGCCACCAGAATTCGACTGTGCTGGGCGGCTGGTACGTGTTTCCGGGTGGCAAGCTCGATGAGGCCGACTGCGCACAAAGCGAAACCTCGTGCTTGGATTTGCCACCCGACCTGATGCGGGCGCGTCTGAACGAGCCGCAGACACCGGCCAGTCGAGCGGTGGGCCTGTACGTGGCCGCCCTGCGTGAGCTGTGGGAGGAGGCGTCGGTCGATCTGCGCGGGCAGGCCAGCGCCTTGCGGCCTTGGTCGCGCTGGATCACGCCACGCAACCCCCCGGTCGGCTCCCACCGCTTTGACACACGATTTTTCTTGGCGCTGCTGCCACCGGGCCAGACGGCGGCGCATGACCAGCATGAAGCCATCGAAACCCGCTGGCTGACACCCCGCGACGCGCTGGCGCGTTACTGGCAGCAAGAGATCGGCCTGATTCCTCCCCAACTCATGGCGCTGGCCCAGCTCGCACGGCACGGGCAGGCCAAGGCCGCTTGGCAAGAGGCCGAGCAGCGCCGCCCACCTTGCATACTGCCGCTGCAGTTCATGGACGGCGAACACCGGGCCATGTGCTACCCCGGTGATCCTTTGCACCCAGTGGCCGAACGTGCCTTGCCCGGCCCGACCCGGCTTCGGATGGTGGGGCAACGCTTCGAGCCCTGCGACGGCTTTGACGGCTGGTTCCGGTGATCGCCCCCCCCATCACGACCCCGAATGCCCGCTTCCTGTTGGCGCGGCTGTCGCACCTGATCGCGCTGGGCTTCGGCGCTGGCCTGAGCCGTATCGCGCCGGGCACGGTGGGCACGCTCTGGGGCTGGGCCCTGTTTCTGGTCATCGAGGTGCTGTTTCAGCCCAGCGACGCGGTCTGGGCGGCGCTCATCGGCGCTGGCGTGTTGATCGGCTGGTGGGCCAGTGTGGCCACGGTACGCCGTTGCGGCGTGGCCGATCCGCGCTACATCGTGATCGACGAGATCGTCGCCTTCTGGCTGGTCTTGTGGCTGGCCATGCCGATGGGGCTGTGGGGTCAGGTGCTGGCGTTTGCCCTGTTCCGGTTTTTCGATGCCGTCAAGCCGGGGCCGGTGGCTTGGGCGGATCGAGCCTTCAAGGGCATGGGCTGGCGAGGCGGCTGGGGCATCATGTTCGACGACCTCGTCGCGGCCTTCTGCACCCTGCTGGTGATTGCACTGTGGCGTCATGTCTGGTGAAGCGGCCATGAACACCCTGGCCCCCGAATCGATCGCGCTGGCGCACAACCTGGCTTGCGCCTTGCGCCAGCGTGGCTGGATGCTGGCCACCGCCGAAAGCTGCACCGGGGGCTTGATCGCCGCCACCTGCACCGGGCTGAGCGGGTCGAGCGACTGGTTCGATCGGGGCTTCGTGACCTATTCCAACGCCGCCAAGCGTGCCCAGCTCGGGGTGCCCGAGCACCTACTTGCCGCACACGGTGCGGTCAGCGAGCCGGTGGCCCGGGCCATGGCCGCCGGGGCCTTGCAGCAGTCGCTGGCACAGGTGAGCGTGGCCGTGACCGGGGTGGCCGGCCCCACCGGGGGTTCCCCGGACAAGCCGGTCGGCACGGTTTGGTTCGGCTGGGCCAGTGCGGACGGCGTCCGCACCGAGCGGCAACAGTTCTTGGGCGACCGCGATGCCATACGCTGCGCCACCGTGCGTCATGCCTTAGCGGGCCTGCTGCGTCTGGCGCAGTCCTGAAACGCACCTAGGCCTGGCGTCATGCACCTCCTGAGCAAGTTGTCGTTCCAATACTGGCTGCTTACCGCCTTCTTGCTGATCGGCCTGCTGCTGGGGGGCGCGGCCTTGTGGTCGGTGTTGACGGTCGATCGCCTGATGGTGCAGAGCCAGCAGCGCGCCCAGCAGTCGATCGACATGAGTGCGGCGGCCCAGGCACTGGCGGCCCGCAGTCTGGACATGGAGCGATCGGCGCGCCAGTCGCTGGTGCTGGCCGACCCCGCCCTGTTGCGGCAGTTCAACCGCTTCGCCGCCGAGGCGGACGCCCTGCTGCTGCGCCTGCAAGCCTTGGGCTTGCCCGAGGTCTGGGCCGTCACCTGGCAGCGGCACCGGCAGGCGGTGGATGCGCAACTGGCCGACGCCTACACCCCCGCTTTCGAGCGCGAACAGCGGGTGGCCGAGGAATTCAACCAACTCCGGCAGATCAACGCCGGCATAGGCCAGCAGGTGCAGCAAGTGGTCGCCGAGCGGGCGCGGGCGCTGGAGCAGGAGTTCGAAGCGCGGCGCGAGCAACTCACCCAGCTCATCCTGACGGCGCTGGTGCTGTCCTTGGTCATGGCCCTGACGGCCGGTGTGTGGCTCGCCCGCGCCTTTCGGCAACTGGAGCAGTCCATCGTGGCGCTGGGAGAAAACCGGCTGGATGCGCCGATCCAGATTTCCGGCCCCGAAGACGTGCGCCGCCTAGGCCAGCAACTGAGCTGGCTGCGTGATCGACTCACCGAGCTGGACGCCGACAAGGCCCGATTCCTCAGGCATATCTCGCACGAATTGAAGACGCCGCTGGCTGCGGTACACGAGGGCGTCGCGGTTCTGAAAGATCGAGTCGCTGGCCCGCTGACCCCCGATCAGGTCGATGTGGTCACCATCCTGGCGCACAACACCCATGCCCTGCAGCAGCAGATCGAGACCTTGCTGCGCTTCAACGCGGCGGCCTTCGAAGCCCGCCAGCTCAAACGGACGCGCTGCGACCTGCAGGCCCTCATCTTGGAGGTGGTGCAAGAGCAGCGGCTGCAGTGGCAGGCGCAGGCCCTGCAGGTTCAAGTCGAGGGCGACAACGCGTGGATACATCTGGATCGCGAAAAAATGGCGTCGGCGTTCGGCAACCTGCTCTCGAACGCGATCCGGTTTTCTCCGCACGGGGGGCGCTTGTCAATCCGCCTGTCTTGCGACGCCCACGACGTGGTGGTGGACATCGAGGACTGCGGGCCGGGGGTGGCCGCAGCGGATCGGGATCGCATCTTTGAGCCGTTTTATCGCGGGGCCATCCAGCCCGAACACGACATACGCGGCACCGGCATCGGTCTGTCCATCGTGCAGGAGTATGTGTCCGCCCACGGTGGCAGCGTGCGCCTGATGCCGTCGCAAACCGGCGCTCACCTGCAGGTGCGGTTGCCCAAGACGCGGTAGGATGTGCGGATGACGATGACACTGGTTTCGAGGCTGGAACAACGCCGTGCAACAGGCCTCGGGTGGACGCTGCTGACGGCCCTGGGGTTGGTCGGCTGTGCCGCCCCGCCTTCTATAGACCCTTCGGCCCCTGCGGCTTCGCCCACCAGCGTTGCCACACCCCAGCTTGCCGCAGCGGCGGCCCAAGTCGGGTCGGCAGCGCCTGCAGCGACGGCAAGCGATCTGCCTGCGCTGCCGCCAGCCATGCCCGCCGCGCACGACACCCTGCCCGCCCAGTCGGCCCAGTCGGCCCCCGAGTTGTCGGCGGCACGCCCCGGAGCGTCGGCCACACCGCAAGCGCTGGCCTTGGCCGCGCTGCTGCGTGATGCCTACCAGTTCAGACTGCTCAGTGCGTCCCAGCAAGCGGCCGAAATGGAGCGCCTGGAACGTCTGGAGCGCCAGCACCCCGAGGCCGAGCATCGTTTGCGCATGGCACTGGCGCTGGCACAGACGCTGCAAATCCCAGATACCCAGCGGGCGCTGGCGCTGGTGCAGACCGTCCTCGAGAGCAACGACCCGCAAAGCGTGGCCTTGCGCCCACTGGCCCATCTGCTGGGGCATCTGCTGCGTGAGCAACGGCGGCTCGAACTCCAGAACGAACGCCTGAGCCAGCAAGTGCGCGACAGCCAGCGCCGGGTCGAGCAGTTGAGTGACCGGATCGAAGCCATGCGTGCGATCGAGCGCAGCCTCCAGCGCCCCGCACCCCTGACGGCCCCACCCCAGCGGCCCAACGCCCCATGAACCCGACCACGCCTTCGTCTGCCACGGCGGGCCACTCCCTGCGCCCCTGCGTGCTGCTGGTCGATGACGACGCCGACCTGCTGAAACTGCTGTCGATGCGCCTGAGCGCATCCGGTTATCGGGTCATTACGGCGGCGTCGGCCGAGTCTGCGCTCGATCGGCTGGATGTCGAGCGGCCACAGGTGGTGGTGTCGGACGTTCGGCTGCCCGCCCAAGATGGCTTGGCCTTGTTCGATGCCATTCGTCGCCGCCACCCTTCTTTGCCCGTGATTTTGCTGACCGCGCACGGCACCATACCCGACGCGGTCGAAGCCACCACCCGCGGCGTGTTCGCCTACCTGACCAAGCCCTACGAAGCCAAGGCCCTGCTCGACAAGGTGGAGCAAGCCGTCGCGCTGGGCGGTCGAGTCGAATCCGTGGATCGGCAAGACGACGCCTGGCGCGCCGAAATCGTCAGTCGATCGCACCGCATGGACGACCTGCTGCGCGAGGCCCGCATGGTGGCGCAGTCCGACGCCAGCGTGCTATTGCTGGGCGACAGTGGCACCGGCAAGGAACTGCTGGCGCGGGCCATCCATCGAGCCAGTGCCCGGGTCAAAAAGCCTTTCGTGGCGGTGAACTGCGGTGCCATTCCCGAGGCCTTGCTGGAGTCCGAGCTGTTCGGCCACGTCAAGGGCGCTTTCACCGATGCCGTGGCGCATCACAAAGGCCTGTTTCAGGCAGCCGATGGCGGCACACTGTTCCTCGATGAAATCGGTGACATGCCGCTGCCCCTGCAAGTCAAGCTGCTGCGGGTGCTGCAGGAACGGGCGGTGCGCCCGGTCGGCTCCAGCCAGTCGGTCGAGGTGGATGTGCGCATCATTTCGGCCACCCATCGCGACCTCGAGGAAGCCATGCGCGTAGGGCAGTTCCGCGAAGACCTGTATTACCGCCTGCATGTGGTGACGCTGCATTTGCCCACGCTGGCCGAGCGACGCGAGGACATCCCCCTGCTGGCCAATCATTTTCTGCTGCAACTGGCACGCAAATACCAGCGCCGGATCGCCGGTTTTTCCCCCGAGGCCATGAAGGCCCTCACCTCGGTCTCCTGGCCCGGCAACGTGCGCCAGTTGTACAACGTCGTCGAACAGGTGTGCGCCCTGTCGCCGACGCCCCTGATCCCGCTTTCGCTGGTGCAGCGGGCGCTGCGCATTCCGTCCGTCGAGGTGCTCAGCTTTGCCGAGGCCAAGCAGCGCTTCGAGCGGCAATACCTGGTGAGCCTGCTGCGCATGACCGATGGCCAAGTGGCCGACGCCGCCCGGCTGGCGCAGCGCAACCGGACCGAGTTCTACCGCTTGCTGCAAAAACACGACCTCACCCCCGGTCTGTTCAAGAACGACGGCCATGATGTGGCGGACCCGGAGCCGTGACGCAGGGGGATCGATGAGTTGCATGACCGCCGCGTGGCTCCGGGCCGCTTTAATCGTTGCCAATCAAATTAAAGAGCGCTTTAATTTGACGGCAAGATACCAAAGATTGTTTTCAATGGTGCGCACCGCCGGGACCTATTCGATTTCTACGACACTGGGCGAGTCGGCGCGTGCCTTCGTGCCCTATGCATTACCGCCGTCTGATCCAGCGTTGTCACCGGAGGTGTTCACCGAACTGAATCGGCAAGCCGAACTGGCGCTCGCGCGGCTGGCGGGAGTGTCAGGGCTGGTGCCGTCGGTGGACTGGCTTTTGTACAGTGCCATTCGCAAGGAGGCGTTGCTCACGTCGCAGATCGAGGGCACGCAGGCCACGCTCACCGACCTGTTCGACGAAGAAGCTGGTTTCAAAGTCAGCAATGCCGACGACGTGGAAGAAGTGACCAACTACCTACGTGCATTCCGCTGGACGCAGGAGCAACTGCGCGACCCAAAAGGCCTACCCATCAGTGTGCGGCTGTTGTGCGAGGCGCACCGACGCCTGCTTGACGGCGCACGCGGCGCAGGCAAGCAGCCCGGCGAGTTGCGCCAGTCGCAAAACTGGATCGGTGGCACACGGCCCGGCAACGCGGTTTTCGTACCGCCACCGCCGGAGCACGCTCCCCGCTGCTGGCCGACATGGATCGGTTCATACACAACACGGCGACGGATATGCCACCGATGGTCAAGGTGGCCCTGATCCATGCGCAATTTGAAACCATCCACCCTTTTCTGGACGGTAACGGGCGCATCGGACGGCTGCTGATCGCCGCTCTGTTCGAGCATTGGGGATTGTTGTCCGAGCCTTTGATGTACCTCAGCGGCTACCTCAAGCAGCATCAGGCGGAGTACTACCGTCGGCTTTCTGCCATCCGCACGGAAGGCGACTGGGAGTCTTGGGTCACGTTCTTTCTGGAAGGCGTGGCGACCGCTGCGAGCGACGCCGAAAAAAACATCATCGAGGTCGCCAGTCTGGTGGCCACCGACCGCCGACGCCTGTTGCAATCTGCCAAGGCAGGCCCGGCAAGCTACCGGCTGTTCGAGATGCTACCCATGATGCCGCGCTTTACCATCGAACGTGCGAGGCAGCAACTCGACACCAGCTTTCCGACCGCAACGGCAGCGGTCAAAGTCTTACAGGAGTTGAGCATCGTGGCCGAGTTGACTGGCCAGAAAAAGAACCGGAGTTACAGCTATCAGGCCTACGTTGAACGGCTCTGCCGGTGACAAACACCCGCCAGCCAGCAGCCCATCTGAAGGCGGTAGCGCAGCAGTTACCCAAGGCAGACCTCTGGACGGCGTTGGTGGACTGCGCCGTTGCCAAAATCAGCCGACCATTGCCGCCCTAGAAGCCCCAAACCCAGCGCAGCGACCAGACGGCAGCTTGCGCATGCGTAGCGGCGCAGGAATCTCCCGCATTCATGCCCGGGAGGCTGCCCATGTCGCTCATCGGTGACATGGCTAAGTGATTGAAAACACAGCCTTTTTGATCTGGATGCGGAGGATCTGTCGCTGGTTGGCGACAAAAAATCGGGTTTTCCCTGATTTTTTCCGATGCCCCTCCAGCGCCTAGTTCTAACTCGCTGATTCGATACGGTTTTTTCGTCAGGCACGGGGCTTGCTATAGCTTGGGCATGACATCATTTTTCGATTCCTTTGCAACGGTCGCGGCCCACGCCTCTCGTGGCGGGCGGGCGCTCTGCTTGGGCGTGTGCGCCTTGCTGCCCTTGGTCTCGTCGGCCGCCACCTGGGACACGGTATCTGCCCAGGCACAGGCCTTGTCGCGCCAGGCTTATCAACCGACACCGCCTATCCCGGTCGAGCTGCAGCAGCTCAACTACGACCAGATGCGGGACATCCGCTACCGGCCTGATCGGGCTTTGTGGCGCGACCAGCAACTGCCCTTCGAGGCCATGTTCTTTCACCTCGGTCTGTACCACCAGCACCCGGTGCGCGTCCACGAGGTCATGACCGACGCTCAGGGCCAGCGGCTGAGCCAGAAGATCCCTTACCGGCAGGCGGATTACGATTTCGGCGACAACCTTCTGCACCCCGCAAGCTGGGGCGACATCGGGCATGCGGGCTTTCGCCTGCACTACCCGCTCAACACCCAGGCTTTCAAGGACGAACTGATCGTCTTTCTGGGTGCCAGCTACTTCCGTGCGCTCGGTGCCGGGCAGCAGTACGGTTTGTCGGCACGCGGCCTGGCCGTCGATACCGTGGCACCCAGCCCGGAGGAGTTCCCCCGCTTCACCGATTTCTGGCTGCTGCGCCCGACCCCCGGCAGCGCGGTGCAGGAAGTGCTGGCGCTGCTGGAATCGCCCCGGGTCACGGGCGCATACCGCTTCGTGATCCACCCCGGCAGCACGACGCGGGTGGACATTTCGGCGCGGGTGTATGTGCGCACGTCCCCACCGGAGGGCATGGCACCCATCAGCACCTTGGGCATCGCGCCGCTGACCAGCATGTTCTTCTTCGGCGAAAACCAGCCCTTGCCGGGCGATTTCCGCCCCGAAGTCCACGACTCCGACGGCCTGATGGTCGCCACCGGCGAAGGTGAGTGGATCTGGCGTCCTTTGCAAAACCCCCGCCACAAGACCGTGACTTCCTTCCAAACCACCAATCCGAAGGGGTTTGGCCTGATGCAGCGGGACCGTGCCTGGAGCAGTTACGAGGACGTCGAAGCCCGCTACGAACGCCGCCCCAGTGCCTGGGTGGTGCCGACCCACCCGTGGGGGCCGGGCCGGGTCGAGCTGGTGCTGCTGAGCACACCGGACGAAACCCATGACAATGTGGTCGCCTACTGGGTGCCCGACCAGTTGCCCGCCCCAGGCGAGCCGCTGGAATTTGCCTACCAGTTGCACTGGGAGGGTGAACACAAGACCCAGCCCCCTAGCAGTTGGACGGTGCAGTCGCGCCGTGGGATCGGCTACCACCAGCTCAGTGCGGACGAACTGGCGCGTCAGGTGCAGTTCGTGATCGACTTTCGCGGCCCGGCGCTGGAGGCATTGCCCGCCGATGCGCCGGTCGAAGCCGTGGTCAGTGCCAGCCACGAAGCCCGCATCCTGGAGCGGCTGGTCTATCGCAACCCGGTCAATGGCGACTGGCGCCTGACGCTGCGCGTGGAGCGGCCCGTCTCCGACCCGGCCACCACGACTGCACCCCCGGCATCCATCGAACTGCGGGCTTTCCTGCGCACCCCCACCCACACTTTGAGCGAAACATGGAGCTACGTCCTTCTACCGCAATGAAACCCTCGATCCGCAGCGCCAGTGCGCCGCCGATCCACCGGGGATCCATGGTTGCCACCCCTTGGCGCGGCTTCTGGCGCAGCGTCGGTGCGGCCTTGATGGCGCGTGTCAGCGCCACCCAACCGCGTGCGTCCCGTGCGCCCCATGCGTCCCGTACGCCGGACGACACCACGCTGCCGGCTTGGGCAGTCCATGCCCGTGTGCGCAGGCTGGTGTTTCTGGCCCTCATCGTGACCCTGACGGCCTGGGCCACGATGCTGTTTGTCGAGCTCAAACCGTCTTCAGGGCTCTGGGGCGTGTCGTTCATCCAGAGCACGCTGTTTGCGCTCTTGTTCGCTTGGGTGGCCAGCGGGGCCATCACCGCGCTCATGGGGTTCTGGGTCAGCCTCTACGGCGATCGCCATGCCCTCGACCATCGAGCGGTGCGCGACCAGCCGCTGGACGTGGCGCGGCGCACGGCCCTGATCATGCCGATTTGTCATGAGGATGTCTCGACCGTCTTTGCCGGTCTGCGGGCGACCTGCGAATCCCTGATTGCCACCGGCCAAGCGCAGCACTTCGATGTATTCGTGCTGTCGGACAGCAAAGACCCCGAGGTGCTGGCGCAAGAGTGGCAAGCCTGGTCGGCGCTGCGCGCCGAGCTGGCGGCTCGCTCGCCCGGCACCCCGCCGATCGAGGTCTATTACCGGGCCCGCAAGCGCCGCACACACCGCAAGGCCGGCAACGTGGCCGACTTCTGCCGCCGCTGGGGCAAGGACTATGCCTACATGATCGTGCTCGACGCCGACAGCGTCATGAGCGGGGACTGCGTGGTCACTCTGGCCCAGTTGATGGAAGCCCATCCGAAAGCCGGGATCATCCAGACCTTGACTCAGAGCATCGGTCACGCCACCCTGCACGCCCGCGTCCAGCAGTTTGCCGCCCGCGTGGCGGGTCGCCTGTTTGCGCTGGGCATGCAGTTCTGGCAACTGGGCGACTCGCATTACTTCGGGCACAACGCCATCATCCGTGTGCAGCCTTTCATGGCGCACTGTGCGCTGGCCACCATTCCCGGCACAGGCGGCCTGACGGGCAGCATCCTGTCGCACGACTTTGTCGAAGCCGCCATGATGCGACGTGCCGGATTCGACGTCTGGCTGGTCAGCGACCTCAAGGGCAGTTACGAGCAGCAACCGCCAGACCTGCTGTCGGAATTGCAACGTGACCGCCGCTGGTGCCAGGGCAACCTGCAGAATCTGCGCCTGATGGCCGAGCCCGGCTTCAGCACGGTTCACCGCTTCATGTTCCTGACCGGTGCGCTGTCCTACTTGGCGGCCCCGCTCTGGCTGCTGTTCATGGGCCTGGGCCTGCTGCTGTGGAAGCTCTCGGGCGATGATCTGGCCACGGCTGAAGGGTTCACGCGCGTCGGCACCTTGGGTCTGTGGTTCTGGACCCTGTTCGTGCTGGTGCTGCCGCGTGTACTGGGGGTGGTCTCGATTCTGTGGCAGAAAGAGGCCATCCGCTTTGGGGGTGCATGGGCGCTGGTGCGCAGTGCCCTGGTCGAGACCGTGCTGGCCTTGATGCAGGCACCGATTCGCATGCTGGGACACACGGTTTTTGTGGTTGTGGCGCTGACCGGCTGGAAGCTGGAGTGGAAGTCGCCCCCCCGTGACGCGCGGGAAATTCCCTGGAAAGATGCGGTCACGGCTTTGTGTGTGCCCACGCTGGTGGCTGGCTTGCTGGTTCTGGCTGCGGCTCCGGCGGGCCCTTCCGCGCTGCTGTGGTTCGCGCCGGTCTGGGTGCCGCTGTTGTTCGCCATACCGATGGCGGTGCTCACCAGCGATCATCGACTGGGCGCGGCCTTGCGTGCGCAGCACGTCTTGCTGGTGCCCGAAGAAGCCCGTTCACCCCAAGTATTGCGCCGCGCATGGTCGATGGAGCCTTCTTCGTGGCAGCATCCGTGAAGGTCTGATCGGGCCTCTCAGGGCGAGCGCCCACAGGGGCTGTCTGACCTTTCTTGCACCACCCGCCTCAATAGCCGCCATGGTTATTAGCAACTGAATTTTTATTCGTTCCAGATTTTTAAAAGACGCTGGATCATGCGCTCCATTCGTATCAAACCTTGGAGTGTTCATGCGTCGTCGTCAAGTCATTCAATCGTTGGCTGCCACGGTCGGAGTCGTCGGTCTGAGCCCTTGGGCTCAAGCACAACGCAGCAGCACCACGTTGCTGAACGTTTCGTACGACCCGACCCGCGAGCTGTATGTCGATTACAACGCAGCATTCATTCGGCACTGGCAAGCCAAGACCGGTCAAACCCTGACGGTCCAGCAATCCCACGGGGGTTCAGGTCGCCAAGCCCGTGCCATCGTCAGCGGTCTGGCGGCCGATGTCGCCACCCTGGCACTGGCCAGCGACACGGACGCCCTGCACGAAAACGGGGGATGGATACCTCGAAACTGGCAACAGCGCCTGCCTTTCAACAGTTCGCCTTACACCTCCACGATAATCTTCGTCGTTCGCGCAGGCAACCCGAAGAACATCACCGATTGGCACGATCTCATCCGGCCTGACGTACGAGCCATCACACCCAATCCCAAAACCTCGGGGGGTGCTCGCTGGAATTACCTGGCGGCGTGGGAGTTTGCCAGACGCAAGTACGGCAGCCATGCGCAGGCCCAAGCATTCGTTCGCAAGATTTACCAAAACGTCCCCGTGCTGGATACCGGCGCACGGGGGTCGTCGGTGACTTTTGCCCAGCGCAACCAAGGCGATGTGTTTCTGAGCTGGGAAAACGAAGCGCATCTGCTTGAGAAGGAATTCGGCCAACGGGTGGATTTCATTTATCCGTCTTTGTCCATTCTGGCGGAGCCCGCCGTCACGGTGGTGGACCGCAATGTCGATCGACACGGAACCCGAGCGGTTGCCCAGGCTTACCTCGACAATCTGTACACCGAAGAAGCGCAGGACATCATCGGCAAGCATTTTTTTCGCCCTCGCTCCGTGCAGGCGCAGGCGAAATACGCGCAGCAGTTCCCGGCCATGCAACTGTTCACGATTGAGGAAGCCTTTGGTGGCTGGGCCGAGGCAACACGCGTTCATTTTGCTGATGGCGGCATGTTCGATCAGATTTTCGATCGGCGGCTGTGAGCGCGAATTCGCGGGTGCATGTTCTGCAGCTCAGACCGCCACGCGCCGCATAGGGTGATCGGTTGTTGTCAGCGAGGTACAGCCATGCTGCACGCCCACTCGTTTATATCAAAAAGTCATAAAAAAACAAAAACAAAGTCGTTTGAGATTTGAAGTCATGTCTGGAGAATCACGTCACTCCTTGTTTCTGACACCCTTCATCATGAAAAATACCTTGCGTACAGCCTTGGCCGTCCTTGCCCTGACGGCCAGCACCTGGGCCGCAGCCCAGACCACCTTGCTCAACGTGTCGTACGACGTTTCACGCGAGTTCTACCGCGAGATCAACGCCGCCTTCGTGGAGCACTTTCGCCAGACCACCGGGCAGGACATCCGGGTCGATCAGTCGCACGGTGGCTCCAGCGCCCAGGCCCGTTCGGTGGCCGACGGCTTGGCCGCTGATGTGGTCACTTTCAACAACACCACCGACGTGGACTTCCTGGCCGGGCGTGGCCTGGTCGCCGCCGACTGGCGTCAGCGCTTTGCCCACCAAGCGTCGCCCACCACCTCGACCATGCTGCTGCTGGTGCGGCAGGGCAACCCCAAGAACATCCGCGACTGGAGCGACCTGATACGCCCCGGTGTGCAGGTGGTGATGGTCAACCCCAAAACCGGCGGCAATGGCCGCATGGCCTATCTGGCGGCTTGGGGCTACGTCCGCAACAAGGGCGGCAGCGATGCCGATGCCCAGGCCTTTGTGAACCAGCTTTACCGCAACGTGCCGGTGCTGGCCCGGGGTGGGCGCGATGCCACCGGCATCTTTTTGCAGCGCAATATCGGCGATGTGCTGGTGACTTTTGAGTCGGAAGTGGTGTCGGTCGAGACCGAATTTGGCCGGGGTCGGGTTCAGGCGATCCACCCCAGCGCGTCGCTGCTGACGGAAAACCCGGTCGCCATCGTGCAGCGCACGGTGGATCGCAAGGGCACTGCCACCCAGGCGCAGGCGTATCTGGAGTTCCTCTTCAGCCCGGCCGGGCAGGAGATCGCGGCCCGCCACCACATGCGCCCCCGTGACCCGGCCGTGCTGGCCCGTCACGCCCAGTCCTTCAAGCCGATCCGTCTGTTTACCGTGGAAGAGTTCTTTGGCTCACTGGCCGAAGCCCATCGGGTTCACTTCAACGACGGCGGCCTGTTCGACCAGATCTACACCCAACGGCGTTGAACCATGTCGGCTGCTGCCACCACCACGGCTTGGAGCGAAGTCGGTGCGGCCTCCGCGCCGGTGGCGCGCGCATCGGTGCGCGTGCTGCCCGGCTTCAAGCTCACGCTCGGCTACACCTTGGTGTACCTGGGCCTGATTGTCCTGATCCCCTTGTCGGCGCTGCTGTTCAACACCTTGGCCCTAACCTGGGGGGAGTTCTGGTCGGCCGTGACTTCGCCCCGCGTGCTGGCTTCGTATCGCCTGACCTTCGGTGCCTCGCTGCTGGCAGCGGTGGTGAATGTGTTCTTCGGTCTGCTGGTGGCCTGGGTGCTGGTGCGCTACACCTTTGCTGGCAAGAAGATCGTCGATGCACTGGTTGATCTGCCTTTTGCCCTGCCGGGTGCCGTCGCAGGCATTGCACTGACGGCGGTGCTGGCGGGCAACGGCTGGGTTGGTCGCTGGTTTGAGCCGCTCGGCATCCAACTGGCTTTTCACCCCAACGGTGTGGTGCTGGCGCTGATTTTCACCACCCTGCCGTTTGTGGTGCGCACCCTGCAGCCCGTGCTGCAGGACCTGGAGCCGGAGCTCGAGGAGGCCGCCATGTGCCTGGGGGCCACGCGCTGGCAGATTTTTTGGCGGGTGATACTGCCTGCACTGACACCCGCCTTGTTGACCGGCTTCACCCTCGCCTTTGCCCGTGCCGTGGGCGAATACGGTTCGGTGGTCTTCATCGCGGGCAATATTCCGATGGTCTCGGAAATCACGCCGCTCATCATCATCGGTCGGCTCGAACAATACGACTACGCCGGCGCTACCGCCGTGGCCACCGTCATGCTGCTGGCTTCCTTCGTGCTGCTGCTGCTCATCAATGCCTTGCAGGGCTGGCAGAACCGGCGTCTGAACGGGGGGCGACCATGAAACCTAGGAACGAATCGCCCTGGGTACGCCGCGTGCTCATCGCGCTGGCCTTGTGCGTGCTGCTGCTGTTTCTGTTTCTGCCGCTGGCGGCCATCTTTGCGGAGGCGTTGCGGCACGGGGTGCAGGCCTACCTGAGCGCCTTGCGTGAACCCGATGCCTGGGCGGCCATCCGGCTGACCCTGCTGGTGGCGGCCATGACGGTGCCCTTGAATCTGGTGTTCGGGGTGGCGGCGGCCTGGTGCGTGGCCAAGTACGAATTCCGCGGCAAGGCCATCCTGACCACGCTGATCGACCTGCCGCTGTCGGTCTCGCCGGTGGTGGCGGGGCTGGTCTATGTGCTGGTGTTTGGTGCCCAGGGCTGGCTCGGCCCGTGGCTGATGGAGCACGATATCCGCATCATCTTTGCGGTGCCCGGCATCGTGCTGGTGACGGTATTCGTGACCTTTCCGTTCATCGCACGCAAGCTGATACCGCTGATGCAGGCGCAAGGCAGCGACGAAGAGCAGGCGGCCATCGTGCTGGGCGCATCGGGCTGGCAGACCTTCTGGCACGTGACGCTGCCCAACATCAAGTGGGCGTTGCTGTATGGCGTGATTCTGTGTAACGCCCGGGCCATGGGCGAATTCGGCGCGGCCTCGGTGGTTTCCGGCAGCATACGCGGGCAGACCAACACCATGCCCTTGCATATCGAGGTGCTTTACAACGAATACCAGGGCGTCGCGGCGTTTGCGGTGGCTTCCCTGCTGGCCCTGCTCGCCCTCGTGACCCTGGCCATCAAAAGCTATGTCGAGTGGCAGGAAGAGCGTGCTCATCAGGCCATCGGCGCTTTGTACCCGGAACGCCCGGCATCCCCGCAACCCCTCTGGAATTGAGCCATGAGCATTGAAATTCGCCACGTCAACAAGCACTTCGGCAGCTTTCACGCGCTGCGCGACGTGAACCTCGACATCGAGTCCGGTGAGCTGCTGGCCCTGCTGGGGCCCTCGGGTTGCGGCAAGACCACGCTGCTGCGCATCATTGCCGGTCTGGAAACGCCCGCCACCGGCAGCATCCTGTTTGGTGGGGCCGACACCACCGACGTGCATGTGCGTGAACGCAACGTGGGCTTCGTGTTCCAGCACTACGCGCTGTTCCGGCACATGACGGTGTTCGAAAACGTCGCCTTCGGCTTGCGCGTGAAACCCCGCAGCGAACGCCCGAGCGAGGCCCAGATCCGGCAGAAAGTGACCGACCTGCTGAAACTGGTGCAACTCGACTGGATAGCCGACCGCTACCCGTCGCAACTCTCGGGCGGGCAGCGCCAGCGCATTGCCCTGGCGCGCGCCTTGGCCGTCGAGCCCAAGGTGCTGTTGCTCGATGAACCCTTTGGTGCGCTCGACGCCAAGGTGCGCAAGGAATTACGCCGCTGGCTGCGCCGTCTGCACGACGAGCTGCATGTGACCAGCGTTTTCGTCACGCACGACCAGGAAGAGGCACTGGAGGTGGCCGACCGCGTGGTGCTGATGAACCAGGGTCGAGTCGAACAGGTGGGCACCCCGCAGGAGGTGTGGGAACACCCGGCCAGTCCGTTCGTCTATGGCTTTCTGGGCGACGTGAATCTGTTCCATGGCCGGGCCCACGAAGGCCAGTTGCATCTGGACGGCGTGGCCATCGACACCCCCGAACATGCCCAGGCCCGCGACGCCAAGGCCTACGCTTATGTGCGCCCGCACGACCTGGAGGTGGAGCGCTACACCCCCGGGGCCGTGGGCATCGTGGCCGAGTTGCAACGCGCCATCGTGGTCGGGCCGATCGCCCGGCTGGAGTTATGGCCGGAAGACCCGAGTCACCCCGACGGGCACGACCCCTTGATCGAGGCACAGATTCCGGCCCAGCACTTCCGGGCGCTGGGTCTGCAAGCAGGCGAAAAGCTCGTCGTGTCACCGCGCAAGGCGCGGGTCTTCCTCAGCCCCCACAGCACTTCTTGAACTTCTTGCCGGAGCCGCAGGAACAGGGGTCGTTGCGGCCTGGCTGCTCGGTCTTGTGCACGGTTGGGACGCGCGGGCCCACATGCTTCCAAGTGTCGCGCAGGTCATAGACCGCCCAGATGGCGTCGCCGTAAGCGTCTAGGCGCGCTTGGCTCACGCTGGGCGGGCAGTCGTCGCCAAACATGCTGATGCTGGGCTCGTCTTCGTCAGGCTCGGTGAGAGCGACGATGCGCAGCATGGCGTCTTCCACCCAGTCGGCCGCCTCCTTGTCGCGCGGGGGTTGCCATTCTTCGGGCCAGGTTTCCACGGCGTACATGAAGCCCAGCGCCCAGACTTGGGCGAACGAAGGCAGCGCTTCGCCGCCCAACTGCTGCAGCATCTCGGCGCGTTCCTCGTCATTCATGCTGGCCACCGCGCCGCGCACGTCGATCACCTCGGGGGCGTAGCAGCGCTCGTCTTCCAGCGATTGCACCGGGGCATCCAGCGCGGCCTGCACCTCGGCCCAGCGCCGCTGCCAGATCTGCAGGAACTGGTCGTGCTGTGCGGGGCTGGCAAACAGGTGCGGGCCGAAAGTGCCGGTTGCCGGGTCACTGAGCAGAGCGCCGAAGTATTCATCGGGGGCAATCGGGCGGCGGCAGCAGATGAGTGCGGCCATGAAGCCTTCGCAGAACTCCCACTGGGGCACTTCGTCCATGCGCTGGCGCAGGTCGTCGAGGATCTCGTCGAGCAGGTCGTAGTGGGAGTTTTCCAGCGGCAGCGGTGTCGTGAGGGTGGCTGACATGTCAGAGGCCTGTGGCGATGATGCGTCCAGTGTAGCCGCCCTGGCGCTGGTGCTCATGGGCTTGCTGCTGGTGCACGACTCGCTGGCATCGCGTTGACCCGCTGTGCGGGGCGTGCGCCAGTGCCGACATAAGGGATGGACTCTGGAGTGCCGTCGCTGGTAAGGTCAAACGCAATGCGGGTGTTGGTCAAGGTGGGGGCTGGGCCGTCGAGCTGCAGCACCAGCGGGACCTTCAGTTCCGGTGCCCCCGCCCGGATGCGTGCCTGGCTGGCCTCCAGCCAATCGCGCTGCATGAGCAAGCCCATCTCGAAGGGCAGGTTACGCCTATCCGCAGTCTGTACGCTGCCCTGGGCCGCAAAGACCACCGTCTCAGATTCGTCACGGATCTCCATACGTTCCAGGGTCATGCGCCAGGGTCAGGCGCTCGGGCCAGCGCCATGTGGGCATTCAGGATTTTCATGAACATGTCGATCGGCCAGAATGCGCAGGACTTGACCACCTGCCAACAAACGGCGCTAGACTGTTTCCACAATGACCGATGCTGCATCCTTGCCTTCCTCCCCCCTCCAGCCTCAGGCAGGTGCTGTCGCCCAAGCCCTGGCACCGGCCGACCTGAGGCATCGGGTGGAACCAGGCACCCTGGGTTTCGCCACGACGGCCGAATTGGCCCAGGAGCCGCTGCCCTGGATCGGTCAGGAACGCGCCCACACGGCGGCCCGTTTCGGCCTAGGGATAGACCTGCCCGACTACCACCTGTTTGTGCTGGGCGATGTGGGCACCGGACGATCCACCCTGCTACGACAGGAGATGGCCAACGCCGCAGCCCAGCGGCCCGTACCGCCCGACCTGTGCCACCTACACAACTTTGAATGCCCCGAGCAGCCGCGCGCCTTGCGCCTACCGGCTGGGCAGGGGCGCGAGCTGCGGCAGCTCATGCAGCAGTTCACCCGCACCCTGCAGGCCGAGATCCCCAAGCGCTTTGCCGAGCCCGATTTCAAGGCCGACCTGGAGGCACTAGAGCAGCGCTATACCGAGCAGGAAACCCAGGCCTACACTGCGCTGTCTGCCTTCGCCGAAGCACGCCACTTTGGCTTGCGCCGTGACAGTGGGCAGCTGGTATTCACCCTGGTGACCGAATCGGGCGACACGCTGACCGCCGCCGAGATGACTGCCCTGCCCAAGGCCGAGCGCGCCCGCTTTGACCAGGGAGAACGCGAGCTGCGCGGCCAGATCCTGCGTTTCCTTGAAGCCACCGCCCCGCTCGAGCGTGCCCTGCGCGAGGGCGTGGTGGCCTTGCGGCGACAAGCCATCAAGCCGCTCGTGGAGCGCGAGATGCAAGCGATTCGACAAGGCCTGAAAAAGCAGTTCAAGGACACGCGCAAGCTCAGCACCTGGCTGGACGAAGTGGCGCGCGACGTACTCGAGCATCTGGAGCTGTTTGAAGCCGCTGCGCCGGAGGACGAAGACCAGCGCCGCGAACTGTTGGCGGCCCAGCTGTCGCGCTACCGAGTCAACCTGGTGGTGGACAACGCCCATGCTGAGGGTGCGCCGGTGATCGTGGAAGACAACCCGCTATACCGCCCGCTGTTTGGCAGCATCGAATACCGCTCGGAAAACGATGTACTGGTGACGGACTTCTCCCGTATCCGGGCTGGCAGTCTGCTCAAGGCGCACGGCGGTTTTCTGATGCTGCACCTGCGCGATCTCATGACCGACGAGCTGGTCTGGGAAAAGCTGCGCCGCTTTCTGCGCAGCGGCCGGCTGCAGATCGAGGAACCCGGGACGATGTTCAGCGCCCTGGCCACCACCTCACTCGCCCCCGAAGCGGTGGATGTGGACGTGAAAATCGTGCTGATCGGCTCCAACGAACATTTTTACGCCTTGCAGGAAGGCGACCCCGAATTTGCCCGCCATTTCCGCATCAAGGTGGACTTTGCCGATGCTTTCCACGCCAGCGACGACACCCGCTACGCCACCGGCGTGTTTGTGGCCCACACTTGTCAGCGGTTCGGGCTGCCGCATTTTCAGGCTGCTGCGGTGGCCCGTCTGATTGAAGACAGCCACCGCGAAGCCGAGGACCAGACCCGCCAGAGCGCGGCGTTTGCCCGCACCGAATCGCTGGTGGTGGAGAGTGCCGCCCTGGCGCAGGCGCGTGGCGTGAAGACGGTGGAGCCGCAGGACGTTGACGCCGCACTCTCTGCCCGCAACCACCGCCACGACTACCCCGACCAGCGCTTGCGCGAAGCCATTGCCGAAGGCGACCGCCTTATCGCTTTGGGTGGGGCGCACGTGGGCCAGCTCAACGGGCTGAGCGTGATCGACCTCGGCGACTACCGTTTCGGCCTGCCCATGCGCGTGGCCGCACGCACAGTGGCCGGCTCCCAAGGTTTGCTCAACATCGAACGGGAGGTGGAGCTCTCAGGCCCCATCCACGACAAGGCGGTGTTGATTCTGCACAGCTACCTGTCTGCGCTGTTTGCACATGTGGCACCACTGGCCTTGTCGGCCTCCATCGTTTTCGAGCAGGAGTACAGCGGAATCGAAGGCGATTCGGCCTCGTGTGCCGAGTTGTTTGCACTGCTGTCATCGCTCTCGGGCGTGCCGCTGAAGCAGGGCATCGCCGTGACGGGCGCACTCAATGCCTTTGGCGAGGTGCTGCCCATTGGCGGGGTGAATGAAAAAATCGAGGGCTTTTTCCGCGTGTGCCAGGCCGAGGGCCTGACCGGTGAACAGGGTGTGCTGATCCCCCGCCGCAACCGGCGTCACCTCATGCTCAACGATGCCGTGGTGGAAGCCGTGGCGCAAAGGCGATTCCACATCTACACCGCCCGTTACGCGCTGGAAGGGTTGGCGCTGCTCACAGGCGTACCTGTGGGTGCTGCAGGAGCGCCCGAAGATGGCTCGTTCCCTTACCCGCCTGAGTCGGTGCTAGGCCGTGCCGAGGCCACACTGCACGCCTTCCGCCGCGCCATTCACCGGGCGGGTAACCCGCGCGCCTGGCGACGGCCCTAAGCCACCTGGTTTGCGAGCATCCAGACCCTGGCACGCTCCAGCACAAAATCAATCAGCGTGCGGGTGGCCAGGGTCTGGTAGCGGTCGGGCATGCGCAGCAGGTACAGCCGGGTACCGAACAGACTCAGGTGCCAGTCGTCCAGTGCGGTGACCACCCGGCTCACCGCCACATCGGCGGCCACCAGATAGTCGGGCACCAGGCCCACCCCCAGATCGCCCAGAATGGCCTCGTGCAGGAACTGGAAGTTCTCTGACGCCAGCGTGGGTTGCAGCGCCAGTTCGCGCCGTTCGTCACCCCGATAGGCGGCCAGGCGCAGCTCGCGCCCCACCACGGTGGAGGTGATGATGGGCAACTGCAGCAGGTCGTCCACCTGCTGTGGCATCGCGTGGCGGGCGGCAAACCCGGCCGAGGCGCAGGCAATGTGGCGCATCGGCGCCAGTTCGCGCGCCACCAGGCTAGGCGGGGGGTCGCTCATCACGCGCACCGCCACATCCACTTCGTCGCGCAGCAGATCGTCCACCCGGTTGTCGAACACCAGCTCCAGCCGAATGCTGGGGTGCAGGCGCTTGAACTCGATCAACCAGCCCGACATCACCATTTGCCCGAAGCCGGTGGGTACCGCCAGCCTCACATAGCCATGCAAACCCTCGGCCAGGCTAACCAGAGACTCCTGTGCAGCCAGCAACTCGTCGCGGATGGCGCAGCCATGCTGGTAGAGATTGAGACCGGCTTCGGTCGGTTCGATGCGGCGGGTGGTGCGGCGCACCAGCTGCAGGCCAACGGTTTTTTCCAACTGGGCCAGGTGGTAGCTGATGTTGGCGCGGCTCATGCGCCGTTTACGGGCAGCTTGGCTCAAACCACCGGCATCGACAATATCCACCAGCAACAACAAGGCGGCGGCGTCGAGCATTGTTCAATCCTGTTTGACGGTATGTTTATTTGCATTGTGATTGTCAAGGAAATACCCAAAAGCAACAATAGCCGCTTGTTGTGTTTTCGGATTCGTCCATGAGCTTTTACGCCTTGCGGGACGGCATTGCCGTCGTCACCTTGAATCACCCGCCGGTCAACAGCCTCAGCCATGTGCTGCGCAACTTCATCGTGCAGGCGCTGGATGCGGCGGAGGCCGACCCGGACGTGCGAGGTATCGTACTCACGGGCAACGACAAGGCCTTTTCGGCCGGGGCCGATGTGGCCGAACTCGGCGCGCCGACGCAGTTTGCCGAACCGATACTGCTAACGGTGCTGGCGCGCTTGGCAGCCTGCCGCATCCCGGTGGTGGCGGCCATGGGTGGGGTGGCGCTGGGCGGTGGACTGGAACTGGCCATGACCTGCCACGGCCGGGTCGCCCTGGCCAGCGCCAAGGTGGGCCTGCCTGAAATCAACCTAGGCTTGATACCGGGCTCTACCGGCACGCAGCTGCTGCCTCGCCTGGTCGGGGTACCCAAGGCGCTGGGCATGATGCTGACCGGCCAGCCCCAGACCGCGCAGGTCTGGGCCGACAGCGGGCTGTTCGACCGCGTGGTGACCGAAGACGTGGTAAGCGCGGCCTGTGCATTGGCGCGCCAGTTGGCCGAATCCGGTGCCATGCCGATCGGCACGCGCGGGCGCACACTGGACACGGCCGCCGTGGCCGAACAGGTGGCCGCCGAACGCGACAAGCTCAATGCCCGCCAGCGGCTGCAACCCGCCTATGGCACGCTGATGGACGCGGTGGCCGGCTGTGCGCTACCCTTTGCCGAAGGTGCCAAGCGCGAGCGCGAGCTATTCCTGCAACTGGTGCCCAGCCACGCTGCACAGGCGCTGCGCCACCAGCTCAAGGCCGAGCGCGAAGCCTCCAGGCTGCCGCCCGATGTGCAGGCCGAGCCGCGTCCGGTGCAGACCGTGGCCGTGATCGGCGTCGGCACCATGGGCGCGGGCATCGCCATCTGTGCACTCGACGCTGGCCTGAACGTGCTGTTGCTAGAACAAAACGACGCAGCCCTGACCCGTGGCGAGCAACGTGTGGCCGAACACTACGGCGGGCGCGTGGCCGCCGGCAAGATGAAACCTGCCGCAGCCGAGGCCGCGCAGGCCCGCCTGGCCCCGACCACCGACTGGACCCAACTGGCCCGCGCCGACCTGGTGATCGAGGCCGTGTTTGAAGACCTGGCCGTCAAGCAGGACGTTTTCCGGCAAATCGACGCCCACGCCCGACCTGGGGCGGTGCTGGCCACCAACACATCCTACCTGGACGTGGACCAGATTGCGAACGCCACACAGCGCCCGCAAGACGTATTGGGCCTGCATTTTTTCAGCCCTGCCAACGTGATGAAGTTGATCGAAGTGGTGCGCGGCGCACGGACCGCACCCGACGTGCTGGCCACCGGCATGGCCCTGGGCAAGGCGCTCAAGAAGCTGCCTGTGCTGTCTGGTAACGCCTTCGGTTTCATCGGCAACCGGATCTACAACGCCTACCGCAACCAGTGCGAATGCATGCTCGAAGACGGCGCCTGGCCCGAAGACGTGGACAACGCCCTGACCGGCATGGGCTTTGCAATGGGGCCGTTTGCCGTGGCTGACCTGTCGGGCCTGGACATCGCTTGGCGCATGCGTAAGGCCCAGGCCGCAACGCGCGACCCGCGAGTGCGCTACGTCAACGTACTCGACCAGTTGTGTGAGCAAGGCCGTCTGGGCCGCAAAACCGGCGCTGGTTACTACCGCTACACAGAAGGCAAAGCCGCCAAAACCACCGACACCAGCGTACGCGGCATCATCGAACAGGCCAGCGCTGCACGCGGCATCACCCGCCAGCCGCTGAGCGCCGAGCAGATCCGCCGCCGGGCCCTGCTGGCCATGGTGAACGAGGCTGCGCTGCTGTTCGCCGAAGGCGTGGCCGCCCGTGCCACCGACATCGACGTGGTGCTGGTGCAAGGATACGGCTTCCCACGCTGGGAGGGAGGTCCGGTGTTTTGGGCCCGCCAGCAAGACCGTGCTGCCATGGCGCGTGATCTTCAGACCATGGCCAGCGAGTCCGGGTTCGGCTTCCGCCTGGGCAACCTCGGCAAACTGCTCGCATGACCCCGGCGCGGCACGACACGGAAGGCTGTGGTCGCCATGCGCCTTTTCTCTTAACCATCGCGGG
This sequence comes from Tepidimonas sp. UBA997, assembly GCA_002291945.1. GTDB lineage: Bacteria > Pseudomonadota > Gammaproteobacteria > Burkholderiales > Burkholderiaceae_C > UBA997. The sequence goes on along the minus strand of DBAZ01000026.1, from coordinate 92,547 downwards.
GTTACCCCCCATTTCCGGAGACTGTCATGAACCAAGCCTTCATCTGCGACGCCATTCGCACCCCCTTTGGCCGCTACGGCGGTGTCCTGTGCAGCGTGCGCACCGACGACCTCGGCGCGATACCCCTGAAGGCGCTGATGGCGCGCAACCCCAACGTGGACTGGGCCGCCGTGGCCGACGTGATCTACGGCTGCGCCAACCAAGCCGGCGAGGACAACCGCAACGTCGCCCGCATGAGCAGCCTGCTCGCGGGCTTGCCGCTGGACGTGCCTGGCACCACCGTCAACCGCCTGTGCGGCTCGGGGCTGGACGCCATCGGCACGGCAGCGCGCGCCATCAAGGCCGGCGAAGCGGGCCTGGTGATCGCTGGCGGGGTGGAGAGCATGAGCCGTGCGCCCTTTGTCATGCCCAAGGCCGAGAGCGCCTTCAGCCGCGCCAACGCCGTGTACGACACCACCATCGGCTGGCGCTTCATCAACCCGCTGATGAAAGCGCAATACGGCGTGGACTCCATGCCCGAGACCGCCGAAAACGTGGCGGTGGAGTTCAAGATCGAGCGTGAAGCGCAGGACGTGATGGCCCTCAACAGCCAACTCCGTGCCGTCGCCGCCATCGAGGCCGGTCACCTGGCACGCGAAATCTGCCCGGTCACCATTGCGCCAAAAAATGGTGCGCCACAAGTGGTGGACACCGACGAGCATCCGCGCAAGACCAGCCTGGAAGCGCTGGCCAAGCTCAAAGGCGTGGTGCGGCCGGACGGCTCGGTGACCGCTGGCAACGCCAGTGGCGTGAACGACGGTGCCTGTGCGCTGATTCTGGCCGACGAGACCACCGCCGCGAAGAACGGCCTTAGCCCCAAGGCCCGGGTGGTCGGCATGGCCACCGCCGGTGTGGCTCCGCGCATCATGGGCATCGGCCCGGCACCGGCCACGCAGAAAGTGCTGGACCAGACCGGCCTGACGCTGGCGCAGATGGACGTGATCGAGCTCAACGAAGCCTTTGCCGCCCAGGGCCTGGCGGTATTGCGCCTGCTGGGCTTGCAGGAGGACGACCCGCGCGTCAACGCCTGGGGTGGCGCCATCGCGCTGGGTCACCCGCTGGGGGCCTCGGGCGCACGGCTGGCCACCACCGCCATCAACCGCCTGCACACCACCGGCGGCCGCTACGCGCTGTGCACCCTGTGCATCGGCGTGGGCCAGGGCATTGCCCTGGTGCTGGAAAAGGTCTGAAGTCCGGCAGCTTCAGCCGCGCATCACGGCTTCAATCTCATCGGCCTGCACCGGCACGCCACGGGTGATGAGTTCGCAGCCGGTTTCCGTGACCACCGCATCGTCCTCGATGCGGATGCCCATGTTCCAGAAATGCTCGGGCACGCCGGCGGCCGGACTCACATACAGGCCGGGCTCGATGGTCAGCACCATGCCGGGGCGCAGGATGCGGCTGGGCCGGTCTTTGATGGTTTCGCCGCTCAAGGGGTCGCGGCGCTCGCTGATCTGACCAAGCTCGCTGGGCTCGACGTAGCTGCCCACGTCGTGTACGTCCAGCCCCAGCCAGTGGCCGGTGCGGTGCATGTAAAAGCGCAAGTAGCGGCGCTGCTCGATCACGTCGTCCAGGTGGCCGACGTCGTTGTGGTTGAGCAGCCCCAAGTCCAGCATACCCTGCGCCAGCACCTCGACGGTGGCGTCGTGCGGGTCCACGAAGCGTCTGCCGGGTCCGGTGGCGGCCACTGCGGCGTGCTGGCTGGCCAGCACCAAGTCGTACAGGTCGCGCTGCGGGCCGCTGAAGCTGCCATTGGCCGGGAAGGTGCGGGTGATGTCGCTGGCGTAGCCGTCGAGTTCGCAACCGGCGTCGATCAGCACCAAGTCGCCGTTGCGCACCGCAGCCGCGTCGGCGCGGTAGTGCAGCACACACGCGTTGGCCCCCGCCGCGACGATGCTGCCGTAGGCCGGGTACTGCGAGCCGTGCTGGCGAAATTCGTGCAGCAGCTCGGCGTCCAGGTGGTATTCGCGCAGATCCTGCCCGGCGCGTAGGGTGGCGGCGCTGCGGCGCATGGCGCGGAGGTGGGCCTGGGCGCTGATCTGGGCGGCGCGTTGCATGACGCCGATTTCGTGCGCGTCTTTGATGAGGCGCATCTCGTCCAGCGGGCGGCACAGGTCGCGCTGGGCGTCGGGGCACAGGGCACCGTAGCGCACGCGGGCGCGCACCTTTTGCAGCCAGCCATCGACCCGGCCTTCCAGCCCGGCGTGGATCGCAAACGGGTACCACACGGTGGCGCGGTTTTCCAGCAGCTTGGGCAAGCGGGCGTCGAGTTCGTCCACCGAATACGCTTCGTTCACGCCCAATGCGCCGGGGGCGGCCTGCGGCCCGAGGCGGATGCCGTCCCAGATTTCCCGCTCCAGGTCTTTCGGCTGGCAGAACAGGGTGGCGTGGCCTTCGGCGCTGAGCACCAGCCAACTGCGAGGCTCGGTGAAGCCGGTGAGGTAGTAAAAATAGCTGTCGAAGCGAAACAGGTATTCGCTGTCGCGGTTGCGGCTGCGTTGCGCTGCCGTCGGAACGATGGCAACACCCCCGGCACCCAGTTGGGCGGCGAGGCGGGCACGGCGGTCGGCGTAGCGGGCTTGGTGGGGAATGGCGCTCATGCCGATCATCATACGGTTTGCCAGCGTTTTGGGTGGCGGCTACAACTGTGGTCAATCACAAAGGAGGACCGTCCGTAAGCACGCTCTCTGTTCGTATAGATGCAACGTTGGTCAATGCCGCACGCGTGGGTGGTCCAGTAAACAAGCGTTGGCCGCATTGGCGTTTGCCACGCCAACGCGAGCCTCTCAGCGCCAATCCGTTGCCGCTTGACCGGTTCGGGTTCAGTGCAGCGCCGTGCTCACAGCCGCGCTGGCATTGAGGACGGCCAGCCGCTCGGGCGTGCCCACGTCCACCCAGCGGTCGGGGTACACCGAAGCGCCCACCTGCCCGGCATCGATGGCGGCACGCAACAGGGGGGCCAGCGGGGCCGACACGCCATTCGGGTTGCCGACCGGAATCGGGCACCACGGCTGCGCAAAAAACGCCTTTTTGTACAGCCCGATGGTGGAATAGGTGTGTTTGGGCGCGTCAGCGCCGTTGTGGGCCAGCAGGCGGCCACCGGGCAGCACCGCCACGCCAAAGTCGCCCTCGGGGTGGTGCGCCGGGTTGGGCACCAGCCAGATGTGAGCCAGCAGCGGGCTGCGGGCAAACGCCGCACGTACCGCGTTCGAGAAAGCGAATTCGGGCGCAAACACGTCACCGGCCAGCAGCCAGAACACGTCATCGAGCCGGGGCAGCGCCCGCACGATGCCGCCCGCGGTTTCGAGCGCACCGCCAAAGTCCTGTCCCTCCATCGAGTATTGCAGGGCCAGCGTCGGGGCGGACCCGGTGCCGTCCCAGGCATCGGCCTGCGGCGTGAAGCGGCTACCCCAGCGGGCTGGCAACTGCTCGCCCAGCCACGCGGTGTTGATGCACACGCTGCCCACCCCACCCCGGGCCAGGGCCTCCAGGTGCCACTGGATGAGCGGCTTGCCCTGCACGGCCAGCAGCGGCTTGGGGGTGGTGTCGGTGAGCGGGCGCATGCGCTGGCCACGGCCAGCGGCCAGCAGCAGGGCTTGAGCGGGGGGGAAATGGGAAGGGGTGGGCGTCATTGCAAGCATCCTATCGATCCGTCCCCGCGCAGCCTGTGGCGCTCTGCGCCCGAACGATACATCGAAGTCACGGCTTCAGGCATTTGAAAACCAACACCATCAGGCGGGCAGGGTATGCAGGGGCAAGTCGTGCGTTTGCGCGAGTTGCTCCAATTGGCGGCGCGTGCGCCGCGCCATGAAGGCCGCCACCGCGTCGTGGGTGGCAGGCTCCAGGCAGTCCTGCGACGTGAGCGGGCCCAGCCCCACCATGCGCCCGAGCTTGGCTGCAAAATGCGGCTCCAGCGCGGCGAGCGCCACCCGCCCGCCTTTGCAGGCATACACCCGGTAGCCCGCGTGCCGGCCACCCAGCAGGGTGCCGGGGCCGGCCAGCCCCCACTGCACCGGCAGCGCCAGCCACTGTGCGGCATCGGCCAGCGCCACCTGCAAATGCGCTGCCTGGCCGGTGCGCTGTCGGCCCCACAGGGCTTTGAGCACCGCCTCCGAGGCGACCAGCGCACCGGCCATGTCGGCCAGCAGGCTGGCGGGTAGGTTCAGGCCCGTGACCAAGCCCGCTTCGGCTTGGTAAGTGAGGTCGTGGCCCGGCTCTTGCGCACGCGGCCCCGCTGCACCCACGATACACACCACGCACAAATGGGGGTGGCGCTCCCGCAGAGTGCTGGCGTCCAGCCCCAGCTTGTGCAAGGCCGACGGCCGAAACGAGGTCAGCAGCACATCGGCGTTCGCCAGTAGCTTGTACAACTGGCGCTGACCGGTGGCCGATTTGAGATCCAGGGTCCGTTGACGAATCCCGGTCGTCATGACCTGATAGGCCTGTGGGCTGTAAAGAGCCATCGGATCGCCTGCGGGAGGCAGCACCTGGGTGCAGCGCACACCCATGTCGCGCAGTCGCACCACGGCTGCGGGGCCGGGCAGATTCAGCGCCAAGCTGACGAGGCGGACGCCTTTGAGCGGCAACATGGGTGTCAAAACCCTTAACCGTTGAGGCGCAACAACGGTTCATGACGTTGCGTCGCGCCCCCCGACTCGACAAACACCGACACCGCCTGGACCAGCCGGTCAGCCTGTTCCCGCAATTGTTCGGCGGCCGCTGTGCTCTGCTCCACCAGGGCGGCATTCTGCTGCGTGACATTGTCGAGGTGCGAGACGGCGGTATTGACCTGGGCCATACCCTCGCTCTGCTCCCGGCTAGCCGCCGAAATCTCGGCAATCAGGTCATGGACGCGCTGCACGCCCTCGACAATGCCGCGCATGGTTTGCGCAGCCCGCCGGGCCTGTTCATTGCCTTCCTGCACCCGGCCCACGCTGGCATTGATGAGCTCCTTGATTTCCTTGGCAGCCTGAGCGCTGCGTTGGGCCAGCGTCCGCACCTCCGAGGCCACCACCGCAAAACCGCGCCCCTGCTCCCCAGCGCGAGCAGCCTCGACCGACGCATTGAGCGCCAAGATGTTGGTCTGGAAGGCTATGCCGTCAATCACGCCGATGATGTCGCGGATGCGTTCGCTGCTCTGGTGAATCTGCCCCATGGTCTGGGTCACATGATCCACCACCTCACCGCCCTGATGGGCCATGTCGGCGGCATGGGCCACCAACTGACGCGCCTGCTGCGCTGCCTCGGCGGTGTGGCGGATCCCCGAGGTCAACTCGACCATGCTGGCAGCCGTCTGTTCCAGGCTGCTCGCCGTCTGCTCGGTTCGCTGGCTCAGGTCACGGTTACCGCTGGCAATCTCTGCCGTCACACCCTGGACATGGGTGGCGGCCGAGCGCACCATCGACACGGCGCTCGATATCAGGCCAAGGTTATCTTGGAGCGCTCTGGCGACCGGTGCAGCAACCGTCCACTGGGTTTGCAGCGCAATCCGGTCTCCCTGGCGCAGCCCCTGCGCCAGTAGCGCCACTTCAGCGTTGTCGCGGACGCTGCGCGACAGCCCCAGAACTAGGAAAACCTGCATGGCCGTCTGTACCACGACATAAAAGGCGTGCAGCAGGATGACGCCGAAATTGGCTTCGCTGAGGCAGTACAAGCCAAAACCCATGGCCTGCAGACGGTCAAACACCACATGGTGCACGGCAAACAGCCCGGCACCGAACACGATGGGGCGCCAATCCAGATAAACCAGCAGCAGGGCCAGCGTCACGAACACCCCAAAATGGAATTCGATCATCCCCATCGAGGTGTGGATGTGCAAGGCCACCAACGCCGAAAGGGAAAACGCAAGCAGCAGCCGCGACGCCAGAGTCCCCCGGACCACCACGTAACCGATCAACCCCGGCAGCGACAGCAGCACGGTCCAGATCAGGGCCGTGACCCAGGTGAAGGCCGGTTGGTCGAACCGGAATCCGACAACGACGGCCCCGACCGCATAGATCGCCAAGGCCATGACCATCAGCGAGTCGCCACGGAGATAGGTGGGTTTCAGTGCATCACCGACAGGTTCGGCTGTTGACGACATGGGGTCTCCAATCAAATGCTGACGGCTGCTCGTCGCAACCAGCCGCCGGTTTCTGGCATGCCCCCGATTATCAGGCCTAGGGTCACGGACAGAAGACATAATCGACGCCATACACAGGAGACTGCATCCATGCCCACCCGCGCCACCAAGATCGTTGCCACCTTAGGGCCTGCTTCGAGCGAGCCGGATTTGCTGGAAGCCATGATCCGCGCCGGCGTGAATGTGGTGCGGCTGAATTTTTCGCACGGCACGGCGTCGGACCACCAGAACCGTGCCCGGCTGGTGCGCGAAGCGTCGCAACGGGCGGGGCGCGAAGTCGCCATCATGGCCGACCTGCAGGGGCCCAAGATACGCGTCGGCAAGTTTGCCAGCGGCAAGGTGCTGCTGGAGCCGGGCCAGCCCTTCGTGCTGGACGCCGACCGCAGCGAGCCGGGCGACGACCAAGGCGTGGGCCTGGACTACAAGGAGCTGCCGCGTGACGTCAAAGCCGGTGACACCCTGTTGCTCAACGACGGCCTGATCGTCTTGACGGTGTTGCGCGTGGCCGGGGCCGCCGTACACACCGAAGTGGTAGTGGGTGGCGAGTTGTCGAACAACAAGGGCATCAACAAGCAGGGCGGTGGCCTGACCGCGCCCGCCCTGACCGCCAAGGACATGGACGACATCCGCACCGCGATGGCGCTGCAGGCCGATTTTGTGGCAGTGAGCTTTCCCAAGAACGCCACCGACATGGAGCTGGCCCGCCAGCTCTGCAACGTGGCGGCCCCGCCCGGGCACCGGCCAGCGCTGGTGGCCAAGATCGAACGCGCCGAGGCCATACCCGAGCTGGACAACATCCTGCGCGCCAGCGACGGCATCATGGTCGCCCGGGGTGACTTGGCGGTCGAGGTGGGTCATGCCGCCGTTCCGGCTTTGCAAAAGCGCATGATCCGCCTGGCGCACGAGCACGACCGCTTCGTCATCACCGCCACGCAGATGATGGAAAGCATGATCTTGGCCCCCATGCCCACCCGCGCCGAAGTCAGCGACGTGGCCAACGCGGTGCTCGACGGCACCGACGCCGTGATGCTGAGCGCCGAAACCGCTGCCGGCAAATACCCGCTGCAAACCGTGCGCGAGATGGCCAACATCTGCGAAGCGGCCGAAAAGGCCGACCACCACGAACTGGAAAACGACTTCATGGGCAAACGCTTCCAGCGCATCGACCAGTCGATCGCGATGGGGGCGCTGTTTACCGCGTCCCACTTGGGTGCCAAGGCCATCGTGGCGCTCACCGAATCCGGCTCCACCGCGCTGTGGATGAGCCGCCACAAGGTCAACATCCCCATTTATGCCGTCACGTCGCGGCTGGCCTCGCAGCGCCGCATGGCGATGTACCGCAACGTGCGCCCGCTGCTGATGGACACCAGCGCCGACCGCGACACCGCGCTGCTGCAAGCCGAAAACTACCTCAAAGAGCGCGGCATCGTGAAGGCGGGCGACATCTACGCCATCACCTGCGGCGAACCGATGGGCTCGCCGGGGGGGACGAACATGCTCAAACTGTGCCGGGTGGGCAGCTCTTAAAATCAGGGCTCGAATTTCCAATACTCTGGGGTTTTTTCATGGCACTCGTCTCCATGCGCGAACTGCTCGACCACGCGGCCGAGCACGGCTACGGCATTCCGGCTTTCAACGTCAACAACCTCGAACAGGTGCAGGCCGTGATGGAGGCCGCCAAAGACGTGGGTGCCCCCGTCATCCTGCAGGCCAGCGCCGGAGCGCGCAAGTACGCGGGCGAGCCGTTCATCAAGCACCTGGTGCAGGCCGCCGTTGAAGCCTACCCGCAAATCCCCATCGTCATGCACCAGGACCACGGGCAAAGCCCGGCCGTGTGCCAAGGCGCGATCGACTTGGGCTTTTCCTCGGTGATGATGGACGGCTCGCTGCGCGAAGACGGCAAGACCCCGGCCAGCTTCGACTACAACGTGGACGTGACCCGCCGCGTGGTGGACATGGCGCACCGGCTGGGCGTGTCGGTGGAAGGCGAATTGGGCTGCCTGGGCAACCTGGAAACCGGCGAAGCGGGTGAGGAAGACGGCATCGGTGCCGAAGGCAAGCTCGACCACGCCCAGATGCTGACCGACCCGGAAGAGGCGGCGGTGTTCGTCCAAGCCACCGGGCTGGACGCGCTGGCGATTGCCATCGGCACCAGCCACGGTGCCTACAAGTTCAGCCGCAAGCCGACCGGCGACATCTTGGCCATTTCCCGCGTGAAGGCCATCCACGCCCGCATTCCCAACACGCATCTGGTGATGCACGGCTCCAGCAGCGTGCCGCAGGAACTGCTGGCCCAAATCAACCAGTACGGCGGCCAGATGAAGGAAACCTACGGCGTGCCGGTGGAAGAAATCCAAGAAGCCATCCAGCACGGGGTGCGCAAGATCAACATCGACACCGACATCCGCCTGGCCATGACGGCTGCCGTGCGCAAGTTCCTGGCCGAAAACCCCGACAAGTTCGACGCCCGCGAATGGCTCAAGCCCGCCCGCGCCGCCGCCCAGGCCATCTGCAAGCAGCGCTACCTGGAGTTCGGCTGTGAAGGCCAGGCCGGCAAAATCACCGGCCACCCGCTCAGCGTCATGGCCGCCAAGTACGCCCGCGGTGAGCTGGTGCAGGTGGTGAACTGACATGACCCCCGCCCTGCACACCTCCGCCCTCAAGTCCCTGCCGCTGCTGGCCCGCGGCAAGGTGCGCGACAACTACGCCGTGGGCGACGACCGCATTCTCATGGTCGCGTCCGACCGCATCAGCGCGTTTGACGTGATCATGGGCGAACCCATCCCCGGCAAAGGCGAGTTGCTGACCCGGCTCAGCCTGTTCTGGTTCGACCTGATCGGCCCCCGCGGCTGGGACATCTGCCCGATCCACCTCACCGGCGACGACCCGCAAAGCGTGGTCAGTGACGAGGAAAAGGCACTGGTGCGCGGGCGCTCCATGCTGGTCCGGCGGTTGCAGCCGATCCCGGTGGAAGCGGTGGTGCGCGGCTATCTGGCCGGCAGTGGCTGGAAGGAATACCAGGAAAGCCGCAGCGTGTGCGGCCTAGCCCTGCCCGAAGGCCTGAAGAACGCCAGCCAACTGCCCCAACCGATCTACACCCCGGCGGCCAAGGCTGCGCTGGGCGAACACGACGAAAACATCACCTTCGAGCAGACCGTGGCCATGATCGGCCCGGACTTGGCGGCACGCATCCGCGACGTGTCCCTCCGCCTGTACCAAGCGGCGGCGGCTTATGCGCGAACCAAGGGCATCATCATTGCCGACACCAAGTTCGAGTTTGGCCTCGATGCCGCTGGCACGCTGGTGCTGATGGACGAGGTGCTCACCCCCGACAGCTCGCGTTACTGGCCGGCTGACCAGTACCTTGCAGGCCAGAACCCGCCCAGCTTCGACAAGCAATTCCTGCGCGACTGGCTGGAAACGGCGCATGTGGACGGCCGGCCCTGGAACAAGACCGCCCCCGCCCCGCGCCTGCCGCGCGAAGTGATCGAACAGACCGCCAGCAAATACCAAGAAGCCCTCCAGCGCCTGCTGGACTGAAGTCCCGTTGGCTCAATAAACTGCTGAACATACTGCTCGACAAACTCGATCACCTCTCTACAATCGGCTCATGCTCACCCTGCGCACGCCCCGCACATTCACCACATGGCTGGCTGTGGCGGCGGTGTTGCTGGGCGCGCTGCTGCCGACGCTCTCGCACGCGGCGGCGCGCTGGGCCAGCCCCGGCGCATGGGTGGAGGTCTGCACCTCGACGGGGATGGCGTGGTTCCACACCCAGTCGGGCGAGTTGCTGGAGTCCGTCCCCGAGCGCTCCTCCACCTTGGCCCAAGCGGACTGCGCTTGGTGCCTCGCGCCGGGTGGGGCCGGTGCTTTGCCACCCTCTGCCAAGGTGGCGCATCCGCAACCCCGGTCTGCCACCCCAGCGGCTGCTCTGCACCACACCGGCCCAGTGGCGGCACCGGTCTGGCCGTCCGCCCTCACCCGAGCCCCTCCCCGGCTGACCTGATGCACCACGTGTGGCGGCTGCCATGAGGCGGCCTGCTGGTCTGGTTTTTTTCAGGTCATCGCTGTGTCTGATACTTCCTCTTGCTCCCGCCGCAGCGCCCTGGCCGTGGCCGTGGGTGCGCTGCTCGGCCTTGCGGCCTGCGAGCGCCTGCCGGTGCCGTCGGCCAGTCGGGTGGCCGCGTTCCGTGGCATCGACATCACCGGCGCACCCTATGCCCGCACGCTCAACTTGACCGACCAGCACGGGCAAGCCCGTTCGCTGGCCGACTTCCGTGGTCGGGTGGTGCTGCTGTTTTTCGGTTTCGTCCAATGCCCGGATGTGTGCCCGACGGCGCTGGCCCGTGCCAGCGAAGTCATGCAAGGGCTGGGGGCCGACGCCCAGCGGGTGCAACTGCTGTTCGTGACCCTCGACCCGGAGCGCGACACGCCCGCCATGCTGCGCGAATACATGGCGGCGTTTGACCCGTCCTTTCTGGCCCTGACCGGCAGCATGGACGAGATACGCGCCGCCGCCAGCGAATTCCGGGTCTTTTTCCGGCACGTGCCCACCGGCAGCAGCTACACCGTGGACCATTCCGCGATGACCTACCTGATCGACCCACGCGGGCAACCCCGCGTGGTGCTGCGGCACGAGCAAAGCGTGGACGACTACACCCACGACGTACGCCTGTTGCTGCACGACGACCCGGGCCGGGCCGCAACGCCCGGTCTGTTTACCGCATAGTTTATGGAGCATTTTTGATGAAACACCTTGTATTGACCGCCCTGCTGGCCCTCGGCGCTGCCGCCTCGGCCCAGACCCCCGTGACCGTGCAAGACGCCTGGGTGCGCGGCACCGTGGCGCAGCAACACGCCACCGGGGCCTTCATGCGCCTCACCGCCGCCCAGCCCGCCCGGCTGGTGCAAGCCAGTTCCCCGGTGGCCGGGGTGACGGAAATCCATGAGATGGCGATGGACAACAACGTCATGCGCATGCGCCAGATCGCTGGGCTGGACCTGGCCGCCGGACAAACCGTCGAGCTCAAGCCCGGCGGCTTGCACGTCATGCTGATGGACCTCAAGCAGCCGCTGCAGGCGGGCCAGAATGTGCCCATCACCCTGGTGTTCGAGGACGCCAACCGGCTTCGGCATACCCAGCAAATCGTTGCCACGGTACGTGCGCTCGCTGGCGGGCACGGTGGTGGGCATGGTGGCGGCGGCGGTCACGGCCACGGTGGCGGCCACCGCCACTGATCCTGCTCGACCTGGGCCTGCCCGATGGCGACGGGCTGGACTGGTTGCGGCGACTCCGCCATCTGGGGTGCCAGACCCCGGTGCTGATCATGTCGGCCCGCGACGGATTGCCCGCCAAGGTGCAGGGCCTCGACGAGGGGGCCGACGACTACCTGGTCAAGCCGTTCCAGCCGGAAGATCTGCTCGCACGCATGTGGGTGGCCCTGCGTCGCAGCGAGGGCCGTGCCCTGCCGGGTCTGATGCACGGGGCGCTCGACATCGACCTGGCGGTGCGCACCGTCCAACGGGACGGTCAACCCGTGGCTCTTCGCACTAAAGAGTTCGAGTTGCTGATGGTGCTGGTGCGCCCGGCACCCAAGGCCGAATCATGAACCGGACTGCACAGTTACGACGAACTGTGATCAGTAACTCAGGCTGCCAGCCTTACCCCAGAACACCTTGTACATAAAGATGGTGTAGGCAATGATCACCGGCACCGTAATCGCCACGCCAATGAACGTCACCGTCAGTGACTGCGTGATGGCGGCGGCTTCGTACACCGTCATCTGACCGATCACCACGTAGGGATAGACGCTGTATGCCAGCCCGAAAAAGGCCAGCACGAAGATCAGCACGGTGTTGGCAAATATCAGCCAGCCATAGCCTGCGTGAACCACCCGTGGGCGCGTGCTCACCCGGTGAATGGCCACCAGCGCCAGCACGCTCACCAGGGGCACGGGCAGCAGCATGAACAGGGCAGGCAAGGCAAACCACTTGTCCCACACCTGCTGACTGACCAGAGGCGTCGCCAACGAGATGGCCATCAGGGAAAACGCCATGGGCCACAAAGCCTGGTGGGCCCAGCGCACCGCTTTGTCCTTGAGCTCTCCCTCCGTTTTCATGATCAGCCAGCCGGCACCCAGCATCACGTAGGCGGCGGGCAGGGTGATAGCGATCGCGAAACTGAAGGCCCAGCCCAGCAGGCTGCCGTCAAAGCCCGTGATGTAACTGCCCAGCATCCAGCCCTGCGCCGCACTGGCTACCAGCGAGCCGGCAAAAAAAGTCCGGTTCCAGAACGGCTTGTACGCCAATGGTGCTTTGGCCCGGAAGTCAAACGCCACCCCACGCAGAATCAAGCCAATCAGCATGATGGCCACCGGCAGGTACAAGGCCTGCAACACCACACCATGCGCTTTGGGAAACGCCACCAGCAGCACGCCGACACCCAGCACCAGCCAGGTTTCATTGGCGTCCCAGAAGGGCCCAATGCTGGCGATCATGGTGTCTTTCTGGGCGTCCGTGCCTCTGGGCAGCAACATGCCGACGCCCAGGTCGTAGCCATCCAGAATCACATAGGCCAGGAGCGAAAGCCCCATCACGGCCATGAAAAACAGCGGGAGAAATTCTGCAAAGCTCATTTCAGGCTCCTGCCTTGCCAAGCGTGGCGTCCGAAGTCGCGTGCACGCCCGCGGGTTTCGGATTTTCGGCCATGTGCTTGAGCACACCGATGTAAGCGATCAACAGCAAGGTGTAAACCACCACGTAGGCCATCAGCGTGACCCAGACGTTGCCCGCACCGATTTGCGTCACTACTTCGTCAGTGCGCAGCAGGCCGTACACGATGTAGGGCTGGCGGCCAATTTCGGTCACGTACCAGCCCGCCAAGGTGGCCACCCAGCCGGAGAAAGTCATGCCCGCCAATGTCCACAGCAAGGGCCGCGACAACTGGGTGTTGTCGGCACGCCGTTGTGGCCAGAGCTTCCAGGCCGCCCAGAAGGCCACGATCAGCATCAGGGTGCCCACGCCCACCATCAGCCGAAAGGCATAGAACACGGGGGCCACCGGTGGGTGCGAGCCTTCAAACTCGTTGAGCCCCTTGAGCTCGCCGTACCACTCGTGAGTGAGGATCAGGCTGGCGAGATTGGGAATCTGGATCGCGAAGTGGGTGGTGCGGGCCTCTTCATCCGGGATGCCAAACAGCACCAGGGGGGCACCGCGCTGGGTTTCCCAGACCGCTTCGATCGCCGCCACTTTGGCAGGCTGGTACTGCAGGGTATTGAGGCCATGCATGTCGCCGGCCACGAATTGCAGGGGGATCACCACTGCGGCCACCGCCACCGCAGCACGCATGGCCTTGTGGGTACCGCGCGTCGAGCTGCCCTTGAGCAACTGCCAGGCACACAGACCAGCGATCAGGAAAGACGCCGTCAGGGCCGAGGCCAGCAGCTTGTGAGACAGGCGGTAAGGGAAGGACGGATTGAACACGATGGCCAGCCAGTCTGCGGGTATGAATTCGCCATGCACGAACTCATACCCGGCCGGGGTCTGCATCCAGGAGTTGAGAACCAGAATCCAGAACGCCGACAGGGTGGTGCCGAAGGCCACCAGCACGGTCGCCGTCATGTGGACGCGCTCGCTCACGCGGCCGCGACCAAACAGCATGATCCCCAGGAAGCTGGCCTCCAGGAAGAAGGCCGTCAGCACTTCGTAACCGAGCAAGGGACCTGCAATGTTGCCCGTGCGCTCCATGAAGCCCGGCCAGTTGGTGCCGAACTGAAAGCTCATGACGATGCCCGACACCACCCCCAGCGCAAACGTGAGCGCGAAGATCTTGGTCCAGAAGTAATAGGCTTCTTCCCAGGCCACGTCGCGGGTCTGGATGAAACGCCAGCGGAAAAACACCAGGAACCAGGCCAGCGCGATCGTGATGGTCGGAAACAGGATGTGAAAAGTGATGTTGACCGCAAACTGGATGCGGGATAGAAGCAGGGTATCGAATTCCATGGTCGTCTCGTGGTTGATGCGTCAGGCAGCAGCGTCACTGGCGTCGGGTTTTCTGCGCGGCGTCTTGCCCGTCAAGCGGTCTTTCAACTCCAGCACCTTGGTAACTTTGGTACCCATGTCGAGCAGTTGCTTGGCCGTCTCGGGCGAGAGTTTTTGCACCTCGTCAAACCAGCCCATGAGTTGTTCGATCAGGTCGTGCATCTCGCGCATGCGTTGCTGCGCGTAGGCCTCGTCGGGGTTGCTCGGGGTGTGCAGCAGCGCCACGCGCAGCATGCTCTGGGTGGGCTCGACCTCACGGCGACGGCGCTGATCGGCCAAGGTGTGGAAGATTTCCCACACGTCCTCCGGGGCCTCGAAAAACTCGCGCCGGTCGCCGGGGAAATGGCGCAACTTCACCAACTGCCAGGACTGCAGCTCTTTCAAACCCATGCTCACGTTGGAGCGTGAAAACTGGAGCGCATCGGCAATGTCGTCCGCACACAGCGGTTGCCGCGACACAAACAACAAAGCGTAGATTTGACCCACCGTGCGGTTAATACCCCAACGGCTTCCCATCTCACCAAAATGGTGGATGAACGACAAGGTGAGCGGCGTGGTTGCCATGATACTTCCTGAATTTTCAGAAATTTCTGAAATTCTAGGAAGTTATGAATTCCGATACGCTACCAGGGTTATCCCCGCGCCCACCTTCAGTTCAAGGCCATGCTCAGCTTGCGCCGCAAGCGCGAGACCAGTTCACGCTGCGGATCTTCTTGCACGGCGGTGTTGCCTGCGAGCTGAATGCCGCCACCCGGGGCCGCAGCTCCCGCCGTGGCGGCAGGCTTGGGCGCGGGCGGTGTCATCAGTTCCAGCAGGCCGATGTAGGTTTTGCGCGGGGCCTCGTCGGCCCAGTGCTTGTCGCGCATGATGATTTCGAGCAATTCCTCCAGCGCGGCGGGCCATTCGCCCAACGCGATCAAGACCCGGCTCTTGGCCAAGCGGGTGCCAAAGTCGCGCTTGTTTTGCTGGATCGCCGCATCGAATTGCGCCAGGCTCCACTGGCCGCGTGGGTCGTTGGCGGTGAAGAGCAGGGCATTGAGCCAGTGGGCCAGGCCTTCAAAACGCAAGGGCAGGGGGATCTGCGCCATGGCGGGGGCGAGGGCCACTTCAGCTTCTTCGAAGTGACCCGCGCTGATGAGGCGCTTGACGTAGTCGAAGCGCACATCGTTGTTGGCGGGGTCTTGGGCCAACTGGCTGGCCAGTCGATCGAGCAGGCCGTCGGCTGCGGCTTCGGCCAGGTCAGGTGCAACGGCTTCTTCCACCACCGCCTCGGGGGTGGCCCCCTGCGGCGCAAGGTGTTGGTCGAGGAAGGCTTTGACCTGCCCTTCGGGCAGCGCTCCCATGAAGCCGTCCACCGGCTGGCCAGCGACCATCAGCACGCAAGTCGGGATGCTGCGGATGCCAAACGCCGCCGCGAGCTGCTGTTGCGCGTCGGAATCGATCTTGACCAGCTTGAAGCGCCCCGCGTAGGCGGCTTCCACCTTTTCCAGCACCGGGCCGAGCGTACGGCAGGGGCCGCACCAGGGTGCCCAGAAGTCCACCAGCACGGGCACGGTGTGCGAAGCCTCGATGACTTCGGATTCAAAATTGGCAAGGGTGACGTCGATCATGGTGGGCAGACAGTTATAGCGAGCGCCAGGTTGGCGAAACCGAAATGGTACGTCATCCGGTGCCCCGCAGCCGTCGCAACGGGTTATGCCGCATGCGGGCCAGACCGGCAAAGCCCGGATTGTGAATATGGTCAAAAAAATCAATCCGGATGGACAGGGACTTTGCAAAATTGCGGTAATAGCGCAGAATGCCAGCACCGGAAAAAATCGACGCCCCTTCGAATCCCAACAGCTTGCGCTCGGTGGATGGCTCCCCTAGCCGCCGAACAAGCTCCACGTTCGACATAACCCTGGAGACAAGGAAGTCCATGAGAGAAATCGACGACATACTGGAGCGCTATCAGGCGGATCGCAGCCGTTTGATGGATATTTTGTGGGATGTGCAAAACCGCTGGGGCTACATACCAGCGGATGTGCTTCCCGCCTTGGCTCAGCGCTTGAATCTGTCTGAGCCAGACATCAAGGAGACCTACTCCTTCTACCACTTCTTCCGCGATACCCCGCCGCCCAAGTACCCGATTTACTTGGCCGATACCGTCATCGCCCGCTTGCGCGGCTATCAAGCAGTCTATGACGCGCTCGAACAAGCCACCGGCTGCCGCTTTGGTCAGCCGGATGCGAGCGGCACCTTTGGCCTCGAGACCACGCCCTGCATCGGGCTGAGCGACCAGGAACCGGCCTTGCTGATCGGCGAGCAGGTCTTCACTGGCCTGACGCCCGACAAGGTGCGCGATCTGGTGGCGCAGTTGCGTGCCGGGGCCGATCCGGCTGCGCTGGCCAATCCGCAAGGGCATGGCAAGGACACCTTGGCCTACGTGCGTGCGATGGTGCAGTCCAACATCCGCTCCAGGGGCCCGGTGTTCTTCCAAAACCGCAACGCCTATGCACAGTTGCTGGAAAAAGTGGTCAGCCTGCCGCCAGAAGTCGCGCTTCAGACCGTGTTCGACTCGGGCCTCAAGGGACGGGGCGGGGCCGGTTTCACGACTGGACTGAAGTGGCGCATGTGCGCCGCCAACCAGGAAAAAACCCGCTACGTGGTGTGCAACGCCGACGAGGGCGAACCCGGCACCTTCAAAGACCGGGTGCTGCTCACCGAGTCGCCGCTCGACGTCCTGATCGGGATGGTGATCGCGGGCTACGCCATCGGGGCGCAGCAGGGCATCATCTATCTGCGCTCCGAATACGCCTACCTCAAGGCCTATTTGCAGGCGCAAATCGAGCACATGCGCGCCCAGGGCTGGCTTGGCCAAGCGGTGGCTGGCAAGGCCGGTTTCCAGTTCGATCTGCGCATCCAGCTCGGCGCGGGTGCCTACGTCTGTGGCGACGAAACCGCGCTGATCGAATCGCTGGAGGGCAAACGCGGTACGCCGCGCGTCAAGCCGCCGTATCCGGTCAACGCGGGCTACTTGGGCAAGCCCACGAGCGTGAACAACGTCGAGACTTTTGCAGCCGTCACACGCATCATGGAAGAAGGCCCACGCTGGTTCCGCAGTTACGGCACGCCTGACTCTGCGGGCACGCGGCTGCTGAGCGTATCCGGCGACTGTGACGCCCCGGGCATTTACGAAATCGAGTGGGGTATCACGCTCAAGCAGGTGCTCGAGCGCGTCGGCGCGCGCGATCCGTGGGCGGTGCAGGTCAGCGGCCCCTCGGGCGAATGCGTCGCCGCTGATCGTGACGGGCAGCGCAAAATCGCGCTGGAAGACCTCCCGTGCAACGGTTCCTTGATGATCTTCAACCGCACCCGCAATTTGCTGGGCATCGTCCGCCATTTCACCGCGTTCTTCGTCGCCGAATCGTGTGGCATTTGCGTGCCGTGTCGTTCGGGCAATATCGATCTGCTCAAGAAAATCGATCGCGTGATCGCTGGCACCGCTTGCCAGCAAGACCTCGACAGCGCCATGGCCTGGGGCAACACCGTGCGCAAAACCAGCCGCTGCGGGCTGGGCGGCACCTCGCCCAAGCCCATCATGACCTCGCTGGCGCGTTTCCCCGAGGTCTATCAACCCAAGCTGGTGCGCCAGGATGGCCCCTTGCTGCCGTCCTTCGACCTTGAGGAAAGCCGCCGTGGCTACCTCGAAGCCCTTGCCACCTTTAACCAGCGGAGTCAAACATCGTGATTCAACTCAGTATCGACGGTCGCAACATCAATGCCCGCGAGGGGACGCCACTGGTCGATGTGGCGCACGAAAACGGCGTCTATATACCGACGCTGTGCTACCAAAAAGGCAAGCCCTGCTTGGGCACCTGCCGGGTTTGTACCGTGAAGGTGGGCAGCGCGGTCGTGGCTGGCTGCACCGTTCCAGTGGCGCACGGCATGCAAGTCGAGGTCAACACCCCCGAGCTGGTCGATATGCGCAAGTCGCTGATCGAGAGCCTGTTTGCCGAAGGCACGCACAACTGTCCGAGCTGCGAAAAGAGCGGACGCTGTGATTTGCAGGCCGTGGGCATCGAGCTGGGCATGATGGTGTCGCGCTTCGAATACCGCTTCACGCCGCGCGACAAGGACTACAGCGCCCAGCGCATCATGCTCGAACGCGACCGTTGCATTTTTTGCCAACGCTGCGTGGAGTGGGTGCGCGACGAAGAAACGGGGCAAAAAATCTTCAGCATCCAGGGCCGGGGGGCGCAGGCGCGCATCGAGATCAATGCCGAACTGGCCGACAAAATGAGCGCCGAGCAAGTCAGGGAGGCGGCGCGGTTGTGCCCGGTGGGCACCATCATCGACAAATCCCTGGGTTACAACGAGCCGATCGGCCAGCGTAAATACGACCTCAAATCGGTGCGCGAACACGCGCTTGCAGGAGAGCAGCCATGAGCACACACCACGGGGCTGGTTCGGTGTCGGCGAGCGAGCAAGTGATTTACGGTCATCAGTTGCCCAAACGTGCGCCCGATGCGGCGTTCATCGCCAATCAAACGGGCAAGATCGACGTGGCAATGATCGCATTGGTCGGCTGCTGGGGCTGTACGCTGTCCTTTCTCGACATGGACGAGCGCTTGTTGACCCTGCTCGATAAGGTCACGATACACCGCTCTTCGTTGACCGATGTCAAGCGCATCCCGGTGCGCTGCACCATCGGGTTTGTCGAAGGCGGCGTGGCCAGCGAAGAAAACATCGAAACCCTCGAGCATTTCCGCGAGAACTGCGACATTCTGATCTCGGTCGGTGCCTGTGCCTGCTGGGGCGGTGTGCCGGCGTTGCGCAACCTAGAGCCGCTGGCCGACTGTCTGGAAGAAGCGTATATCAAATCGCCCACCGCCGTGGCCGGTGCGATCCCCATCATCCCCAATCATCCAGATTTGCCCAAGATCACGACCAAGGTGTATCCCAATCACGAAGTGGTCAAGATCGACTATTTCATTCCCGGCTGCCCGCCCGATGGCGACGCCATTGCCAAGGTTTTGGAGGATCTCGTGAACGGTCGCCCGGTTGACCTGCCCGCGCAGATCAACCGTTACGACTGAACGAGAGGTAATTCCCATGAGCCGAAAACTCGTGATTGATCCCGTCACCCGCATCGAGGGGCACGGCAAAGTAACGATACAGCTCGACGACAACCATCGCGTGACAGACGCCAAGTTGCTCGTCGTCGAGTTCCGCGGTTTCGAGAAATTCCTGCAAGGCCACCCCTACTGGGAAGCGCCGATGCTGATGCAGCGCATTTGCGGCATCTGTTTCGTCAGTCACCACCTGTGCGGCGCCAAGGCGCTCGACGACATGGTGGGCGTGGGCTACTCGACGCACAACCTGATCACCCCGACGGCCGAGAAAATGCGTCGGCTCGGGCACTACGCGCAGCAGCTTCAGTCCCACGCCACCGCGTATTTTTACTGCATTGCCCCGGACATGGTGATGGGTTTTGATGCAGCACCGGAGCAACGCAATGTCTTGGGTCTGGTTGCGGCCAACCCTGAACTGGTGAAACGGGTCGTCGTGTTGCGCAAATGGGGGCAGGAGCTCATCAAGGCAGTGCTCGGCAAGAAAATGCACGGCATCAGTTCGGTGCCCGGCGGGGTCAACAACAATCTGACGGCCGAGGTGCGCGACCGCTTTCTGCGCGGCGATGCAACCATACCGAGCCTGGCGCAGGTGCTGGAATACGCCCAGGACGGCTTGGCTCTTTTTCATCAATACCACGAGCAGAACAGGGCCCTGGTCGATGGCTTTGGCGAGGCCAGGGCCTTGGATATGTGCCTGGTCGATGACGATGGCAATGTTGACTATTACCACGGCAAGTTGCGTGTCATCGACGAAAACAAGAACATTGTCACGGAACTCGACTATCACGACTATCTAGACCACTTCTCGGAAGCGACCGAGGAATGGAGCTACATGAAGTTTCCTTTCCTCAAGGCTCTGGGGCGAGACAAGGGTTCGGTCCGCGTCGGGCCGCTGGCCCGCGTCAACATCACGAAGTCGTATTCGACGCCACTGGCACAAGCCGAGCTGGAGCGCTTCCACGCTTACAACAAAGGCCTATGCAGCAACAAGACCTTGCACACCAACTGGGCGCGAGCCATCGAAATCCTGCATTCGGCGGAATTGATCAGTCAGCTCTTGCACGATCCCGATTTGCAAAAGGATGAACTGCGCGTCACTCCTGCCCCCAGCATGTGGACCGGCGACGGCGTGGGTGTGGTCGAGGCTCCTCGGGGTACGCTGCTGCACCACTACCGGGCCAACGAAGCTGGCAACATCACCTTCGCCAACCTCATCGTCGCCACGACCCAGAACAACCAGGTCATGAACCGGACGATCCAAAAAGTTGCACAGGACTACTTGGATGGCCGCGCTGAAATCACCGAGGGAATGATGAACGCCATCGAGGTCGGTATTCGCGCTTACGACCCGTGCTTGAGTTGCGCCACCCATGCGCTCGGACAAATGCCACTGGAGGTAACGGTGTATGACGCTGACGGCCGTCAAGTCGCACAGCACAGACGCTGAGCTCACGCTCGAGGCGTTCGACGATGCCGACACCTTGATTTATGGGGTGGGTAACCTGGGGCGCCAGGACGACGGCTTGGGCTGGGCCTTCATCGACTGGCTGGAGGAGCAAGGCTGGTGCCGCAAAGCACAGTGTGAGCGCGTCTATCAGCTCAGTCTGGAGGATGCCGACCTGTTCAGTCGGGTGCAGCGGGTCTTGCTCGTCGATGCGTCGAAAGACCCGGCGCTGGAGTCATTCAGTCTTTATGCCGCTGCACCGCGCCTCGATTTCAGCTTTACCTCCCATGCGCTGTCGATCGAGGCGGTCATGGCCACGTGCCAGCTCTGCTTCGGACGCACGCCGCAAGTCCACGTGCTGGCCCTTCGAGGCTACGAATGGGAATTGCAACTGGGTTTGACGACGCAGGCGCGAAACAATTTGCTCGCTGCCACGCATTTTTTGACCCGCAGCCTGCACATGCAGCCGGGTTGAGGTGCAGAGGGCCTTGCGGTTCGCAACGCTGCGCTGCCTATATGGTTTGACTATCTGTTCAAGGAGCCTAGGATGAAACTCACTGTCGATGAAATCACGAAACTGATACGCGCCGCCCCCATTGGGGAGTACATAGGCGATGCCGGTTCACAAATTCTGGCCGAGCGCGCCGCGCAGAGCCTGGATTTGCAGGACAACGAGGCGCTGTTCGAAAAAGGCAGTTCGACCAACAGCTTTTACATCGTCATCGAAGGACGCCTCGCCATCATGGCGGAGCCCATGCGTACTCAAGCCAACATTCTGCACATCCTCGAAAAAGGCGATCTGGTCGGCGAGCTGAGTTTTATCGACGGCTCGCCGCACGCCTCGACGGTGCGCTCGCTGGGCCATTCGCGCGTCATCAGTTTCAACAAAAGCGACATCGACCCGCTGATCAGCGAGCACCCCTTGCTGGTGTTCAACTTCATGCGCGCCATCATCAAGCGGGTTCACAGCACGCTGACGGCCATCAACCGCCAACAAAGCGAGTTGCTGACCTACATCAGCACCGGCGGGCGCGGACGTCTTTGAGTTTTTGCCTGCGCCGTCGAGCAGTGGTGAGTGGCTTTTGCCCATGAGACGTCATGTTCCATGAGACGTCACGGCTTCAGGGGATAATGACGAGGTCGTTTGTATCCTGAAGATGCTTCATGACTCAATCCATTGCCGTGCTCGCGGGTGCGATCATGTTCGCTTTGTCCGCTGCCTGGGCCCAGCCTTCGATCCCACCCCTCGTCCCCATCGGTGAGGTGGTGCGCGGCTCCATGGTCACCGTCGAAGGAAGGGTGGATCGTATTCTGGACACGGACGAATTTCGCCTGCGAGACTCGACCGGCAGCATACGGGTGGATGTCGGCTACCCCAATTTTGTCCCCGTCACCGTGGGTGAGGTGGTACGCGTGGTCGGTTTTGTTGACCACGATCCCATCAAGGAAATATATGCCCGCGAAATCATTCACGCCGACGGCCGCATCAGCCGCCTAGATCGCCGTTATTGACCCACCAACTTTCAACCTGTCTGCCACCCGTGCGGTTCCCTTTTTACACTCGCCTGCCGTTTGCTTCGGGCTGGCGGTGAACACCAGGACAGCCAAGCGGAGGAAAAGTCCAGCCCGGTGCTGCGCTCAGGATTTGATCGCTGCGACCAACGGCGCTCTAAAATGGCGGCTTTTGGAGCGGCCATGAGCGCAACGGTGCAGGTGGGTGTGGTGATGGGGTCCAGCAGCGACTGGGACACCATGCAGCATGCGGTGGAAATTCTCAAACAATTCGGTGTCGAACACGAGGCCCGGGTGGTGTCGGCCCACCGCATGCCGGATGACTTGTTTGCCTACGCCGAGTCGGCCGGCCCGCGCGGGCTCAGGGCCATCGTGGCTGGGGCCGGTGGGGCGGCACACCTGCCGGGCATGTTGGCCAGCAAAACCACGGTTCCGGTGCTGGGCGTGCCCGTCATGACCAAAGCGCTGTCGGGCGTCGATTCGCTGCACAGCATCGTGCAGATGCCCAAGGGCATTCCGGTCGCCACCTTTGCCATCGGGCCAGCAGGGGCGGCCAACGCGGCCTTGTTTGCCGTGGCCATGCTGGCCCACGACAACCCGGCATTGCACCACCGCTTGCAGGCTTTCCGTGCCGAACAGACCGCCGCCGCCCGTGCCATGCTGGTGCCACCGCCGGAGGCGGCATGACACGGGCCAGCACCAGTGGCCGCATGGCACGCCCCCCCATCCTGCCGGGCCAACTGAGCGCCAGCGGACACCTGGCCACCTTGGGGGTGATGGGTGGTGGCCAACTCGGTCGCATGTTCGTCCATGCAGCGCAGACCATGGGCTATTTCACGGCCGTGCTCGATGCCGACCCGGCCAGCCCGGCTGGGCTGGTGAGTCACCACCACATCCCGACGCCTTACGAGGATGAACAGGGCTTGGCCCAGTTGATGCAGCGCGCCGAGGCCATCACGACCGAATTCGAAAACGTACCTTCCCCGGCGCTCGTCACGCTGGGGGCGCAGCGCCCGGTTGCGCCCAGTGCGCAAGCGGTGGCTGTGGCCCAGGACCGGATCGCCGAAAAGGCCCATTTCGTGGCCTGTGCCAAGGCCGGCGGGGTCGGCCCGGCCCCTTACGCCGCCATCGATTCCGAGGCCTTGCTGCACGCGCTACCCGCCGATTTGCTGCCCGGCATCCTGAAAACCGCCCGGCTGGGCTACGATGGCAAAGGGCAAATCCCGGTCAACGACCGGGCCGAACTGGCCGCCGCCTGGCAACAGATGGGCCGTGTACCCTGCGTGCTGGAAAAGCGTCTGGCGCTCAAAACCGAGCTGTCGGTCATCGTGGCGCGTGGGGCCGATGGGCAGGTGGTGCATTTCCCGCCGCAACGCAATCTGCACCGTGCGGGCATCCTCGCGCTGACCGAGGTGTTTGCAGGCAATCTGCCGCAGGCGCTGGCACAGCAGGCCGTTGCCGCCACCGAGGCGATAGCGCACCAGCTCCGCTATGTCGGCGTGCTGTGCGTCGAATACTTCGTGGTCGATGATGGCAGCGCAGAAGGGTCTCTGGTGGTCAACGAAATGGCACCCCGCCCCCACAACAGCGGCCACTACACCTTGAATGCCTGCGATGTGTCGCAGTTCGAGCTGCAGGTGCGCACCCTGGCCGGCCTGCCGCTGGTCCAGCCCCGACAGCACAGCCCGGCCATCATGCTCAATCTGCTGGGTGACTTGTGGCTGGATGCCGATGGTCAAACCCGAACCCCGGACTGGGCCGGGGTGCTGGCTTTGCCCGGCACCCATCTGCACCTGTACGGCAAGCTGAGCGCCCATGCCGGGCGCAAGATGGGGCATCTGAACGTGACTGGTTCCAGCGTCGAGCAGGTGCGCAGCACGGCCCTGCGGGCCGCCACCCTGCTCGGCATCGAGCCTTGGGCATGATGCTGACGGCGCGTGCGACCGATGGCTCGGCCATGACCGACGTGCTGGCCGAGGCGCTGGCCCTGCTGCGGCAGGGTGGGCTGGTGGCCATGCCCACCGAAACCGTTTACGGCCTGGCAGCCGATGCCGACCAACCCGAGGCGGTGGCTCGCATCTTCGCCGCCAAGGGGCGGCCCCGCAACCACCCGCTGATCGTGCATGTGGCCGACCAGACCGGCGTCGAGCATTACGCGGCTCAGGTGCCCGGTTTCGCTCGCTCCCTGATGCTCGCCTTCTGGCCTGGCCCATTGACGCTGATCCTGCCGCGCCGCCCGGGTGTGGCCGCCGATGTGGCGGGGGGTCAGGCCTCGATCGGCTTGCGCTGCCCGGCCCATCCGGTGGCGCAAGCCCTGTTGCGCGGCTGTCAGCAGGTCAACATCCACGGGTTGGCCGCCCCCAGTGCCAACCGGTTTGGCCGCGTCAGCCCGACCACGGCGGCGCATGTGCGGGATGAATTTCAGGGCCTGCTCCAGGATGCAGACCTCATCGTCCTCGACGGCGGCCCCTGCCAGATTGGTATCGAGTCCACCATCATCGACTGCTCACGCGGCCACCCTGTGCTGTTGCGCCCCGGCATGCTGGGCATGGACGCCCTGGAGTCCGCCGCTGGCATGCGCTTGAGCGAACGCGACCAATCGTCGCCCCGGGCCTCCGGCACGCTTGCGGCACACTACGCCCCGCGGGCCCGCGTCCGGCTCATGAATGCACGCGCTATCCAGCAGGCGCTCGACCTTCTGGGGCCGGATGCCCGTCATATCGCGGTCTATGCCCGCTCACCCGTCGGCAGCCCGAGCGCCCACGTACGCCTGGAGCGCATGCCCGCCAGCCCCAGCGCCTGTGCGCAAGAGCTGTTTGCGGTGTTACGCACCCTGGACCAAGCAGATACCCGGCTGATCTGGGTCGAAACCCCGCCCGATGACCCCGCCTGGGACGGTGTACGCGACCGGCTGCAGCGTGCCTCCGCCTGAACCGGCCTTAGTCTCGCCGGCCCGGTTTTAACAAACCCCTCATTCAAACAAGGAGCTTACCGCATGGATTGGATCCACCAGACTCGCGAATTCCTGGGCCACTGGGGCAGTGAAATGGGTCAATGGACCGTGATCCTGTTTCGAATCACCGTCATCATCGTCATTGCCTGGTTAATCAGAAGGGCTCTGCACAAGGCGGTGGGGGGTTTGCGCCATCACCTCACCAAAGGGCTGGACGATGTCGAAGGCCGCAAACGCGCGGAAACCTTGGGGCGCGTGATACGCTACTTGGTCAGCGTGGTGGTGGTGGTGGTGGCCACGATGCTGGTGCTGTCTGAAATCGGCATATCGCTGGCACCCATCCTCGGGGCAGCCGGGGTGGTCGGCTTGGCGGTGGGTTTTGGTGCCCAAAGCCTGGTGCGCGACTACTTCTCGGGCTTTTTCATGTTGCTGGAAAACCAGATCCGCCAGGGCGACATCGTCACCTTGGCTGGCCAGACCGGCAGTGTGGAAGAAGTCACCTTGCGCTACGTCCAGTTGCGCGATTACGCGGGCCATGTGTATTTCATCCCGAATGGGCAAATCACGATGGTGATCAACATGACGCGGGGGTTTGCTTACGCCGTGATCGACGCGGGCGTCTCCTACCGCGAAGACATGGATCAGGTCATGGCCATCATGCGGCGCGTGGCTGTCGAATTGCGGCAAGACCCCGAATTCGGGCCTCGCATCCTGCAGGACCTGGAAATGGCTGGCGTCAACGAATGGGCCAACTCGGCGGTGGTCATCCGTGCCAGACTGCGCTGTCAGTCACAGGAAAACTTCGTCATCCGGCGCGAGTATTTGAAACGGTTGATGCAGGCCTTTGATGCCGAAGGTATCAAACCCCCTGCCGCCACCTGAGCGTGTGTGCAGGTAAGCCCAAGCCAGACTACGCGCCCATTTCCAACTCGAACCAAGGAATCGATGGTGGCCACGTAGGGCGCGGGGCCGTAGCCGCAGACCCATCAGCGCGTATCGGGCAACTCGATCTTGACTTCGAGCACTTCCAGATTGTCCTGGCGCTCCAGTTGCACCTTGATGTCTGCGGGGTTGATGCGCACGTATTTGCTGATCACGGCCACGAGTTCGCGCTGCAGCTCGGGCAGGTAGTCCGGCTCGGCTGCGTTGCGACCACTGCGCTCGTGCGCCAGAATGATTTGCAAGCGTTCCTTGGCGACGCTGGCGGTTTTCTTTTTTTCACCCAGCAGAAAGGAAAGAAAGGACATGCCGCTTACCTCCCGAACAGCCGTTGGAGCAGGCTGGGTTTCTGTGCCTCGGTAAAGCGCAAGGGCTTTTCATGGCCCAGAAAGCGTTCAACGACGTCCTTGTAGGCTTCCGACACCTCGGTGCCTTGCAAATGCACCGCTGGCAAACCCTGGTTGGAGGCTTGCAAGACGTTTTCACTTTCTGGAATCACACCGATGAGCCGGATGCGCAAAATGTCCTGAATGTCGTCCAGCGACAGCATCTGCCCGTCCTGCACCCGGTTGGGGTTGTAACGGGTGATCAGCAGGTGCTCTTTGATGGGATCCTTGCCTTCGATGGCTCGCCTGGTCTTGCTGCCCAGCATGCCCAGAATGCGGTCGCTGTCGCGCACGCTGGAGACTTCGGGGTTGGTGACCACCAGCGCCTCATCGGCAAAATGCATCGCCATGAGGGCACCGGTCTCGATGCCCGCCGGTGAATCACAAACGATGTAGTCAAAGCCCATGCCCGCCAGGTCCATGAGCACGCGCTCGACGCCGTCCTGGGTCAGGGCATCTTTGTCGCGCGTCTGGCTGGCGGCCAGAACGAACAGCTTGTCGCACTGCTTGTCCTTGATCAGCGCCTGATTCAGATTGGCTTCGTTGTGGATGACGTTGATGAAGTCATACACCACGCGTCGCTCGCAGCCCATGATGAGGTCGAGGTTACGCAGGCCGACATCGAAGTCGATGACGACGGTCTTGAACCCTTTGAGAGCCAGACCCGCAGCAAAGCTGGCGCTGGTGGTGGTCTTGCCCACGCCACCTTTGCCGGAGGTGACAACAACGATTTTGGTCATGGATGGCTTTCGGATGTGCAATGAAAATCAGTTTAGCGGCTCGATCAGCAAACGTTCGCCTAGCTCGCCGCTGTCCAGACGAATTTGCGCTGCCTTGCCTCTTACGTGGTCGGGCAAGGGCACGTCGCTGGTGCGATAGACGCCTGCAATCGAGACCAGTTCGGCTTGCAGCACGCGGGCAAAAATGCGTGCGCTGGTATCGCCCCGCGCCCCTGCAATGGCTTTGCCGCGCAAGGGCGCATAGATGTGGATGTGCCCATCGGCCACCACCTCGGCACCCGGATTGACCATCGCGGTGAGGATGAGGTCGCGGCCACGGGCATAGACCTGCTGGCCGGAACGCAGGGGTTTGTCGATCACCAAGGCGCTGCACGGGGGTGGGGCAAGCGCCGACGGCGCAACGGCGGGCGCAGGGGCAGAGGTTACGGCAGCAGGCGGGGCCAGCACTGGCCGCGCATCATCGGCCCACACCAGACCCATCGCCTCGGCGGCCAGACGCTGCGCCTGTGTGCCTCCCTTGTAGGCCAGAGGACGCAGGCGCTGCTTTTGCAACCAGTCCAGCAAGGCCGGAAAGTCTGTGCTTTCGTCTGCGGCCAGCGCCGTCAGATCGAGCAGAACGGGATCCTGATCAAAAAAATCGTCTTGCTCGCCAAAACGTGTCTGCCAGTCCTGCTGCAGTTGGGCCAGATCGGTGCTGCGCAGGTGCAGGGCCACCAGCGGCCACTGGGTGCTTTTGAGGTCGAAACAGAGGGTAGGGGCTGCAGGCGCAGACGACATGAACGGGGTTGAGCAAGGAAAAGCAAATCTTACCAGCCTCGACAGTCGCCTGGGGCAAGTCGCTGCCATGCTGGCGCACCGGGGTTTTCTGTTTTCTTGGCTATTTCATTGTTTCAACATAGTCGTGGTAGTAGAACCCGGCACCGATCTGTTGAAAAGGCAAAAAATCTTTTTGATGCAATGACTTGCCTCAAGCACATGGCTGTGGATGAGCGCCCTTGGATGGACACGCCCAAGATGAACAAGTCGGATTTTTTACACCATGCTGTGGATAAGTCTATGGTTGTTCATTTTTTATTCACAAGTTTGTGCCTGCATTTTTTCTTGGTCGTATCGGTTTTTAGGCCACGGTGTAGCCTTCTGCCCGTATCGCACCGGCCAAGGCGTCGCGAGTGGCTGTGCTCTGCACCCGGACATCGCCAGTGCTGCGGTCGATCTGTACGTGGGCGTCGGGGTCGGTGGCCAGCAGCGCTTGCCGGACGGCTTTTTCACAATGGCCGCAGGTCATGCCCTGCACGTTAAACTGGTGTTCCATGGGGTTTCCTTGCATTGAAAGCGTCAGTATCCATCTTTCCAACGCGTCCAAGTCGTGTCCCTTGACTTGGCCACGGCGTCTGGGTTCATACTTCGGCCATGCAAACGATCGTTGATACACCGTCGCTGCGGCCAGTTGACCTCGGGGTGGGTGGCATGACCTGTGCCAGTTGTGTCGGGCGGGTCGAACGGGCTTTGCAGCGTGTGCCTGGGGTGCAGTCGGTGTCGGTCAATCTGGCCACTGAGTCGGCCCGTGTGCTGGGTCAGCCCGCCACGGATGAGCCCCCGAGCGCCTGGCAGGCCCGCCTGCAACGCGCCGTGCGTGACGCGGGCTATGAACCGCGCACCCTAGAGGCGGCCCAGCAAGCTCAGGCAAGTTCCTTGCTAGGGCTGCCGCGCGACTTCTGGCCGGTGTTGCTGGGAATCTTGCTGACGCTACCCTTGGCCGGACCGATGGTGGGCGAGTTGTTGGGCGAACACTGGATGTTGCCCGCTTTGTGGCAGTTTGTGTTGGCGACGCCGGTGCAATTCATACTCGGTGCCCGTTTCTATCGCGCTGGCTGGCATGCCATCAAGGTCGGCAGCGGCAACATGGAATTGCTGGTGGCCTTGGGCACCAGCGCGGCCTGGGGTTTGAGCACTTGGCTGTGGTGGCGTGCCGAGCCAGGCGCCGTGGTGCATCTGTACTACGAAGCCTCGGCCATGATCATCACCCTGGTCTTGCTGGGTAAATGGCTGGAAGCGCGGGCCAAACGCCAGACGACCGAGGCCATCCGTGCCTTGCAGGCTTTGCGGCCCGAGGTGGCGCATCTGCTGCCCGACGGGCAGCGTCGCGAGTCGATGCAGGATGTGCCAGTGGCTGAATTGCTGCCAGACGACGTGCTGCTGGTGAAAGCCGGTGAGCGTTTTCCCGCCGATGGACGGGTGCTGCAAGGCCAATCGGCTGTCGATGAATCGATGCTCACGGGCGAACCGATGCCGGTGGCCAAGCGCGTGGGTGACAGCGTCACCGGGGGCAGTCTGAACGGCGATGGGGTGCTGCAGATTCAGGTGCTGGCGGTGGGTACCCAGAGTGTGCTGTCGCGCATCATTGCGCTGGTGCAGGACGCGCAAGTTGCCAAGCCACCGGTGCAGCGTCTGGTGGATCGGGTTGCTACCGTCTTTGTGCCGGTGGTTTTGTTGATTGCCATCATCACCTTCTTCGCTTGGTGGGCTTGGCAGGGGGTGGCGCTGGAAGTCGCGGTGTTGCACGCGGTGGCGGTGCTGGTGATTGCCTGCCCCTGTGCGTTGGGGCTGGCCACCCCGACCGCCATCATGGCGGGCACCGGTGTGGCAGCGCGGCATGGCATTTTGATCAAGGACGCGGCGGTGCTGGAACAGGCTCAGCGGGTGGATGTGGTGGCCTTTGACAAAACCGGCACCCTGACCGAAGGTCGTCCGCGCCTGGTGAACTTGCTGCTGGCCCCCGGCGTGGACCAGCAACAGGTGCTGCAGACGGCTGCCGCTTTGCAGCGGCAAAGCGAACACCCGCTGGCCCGTGCGGTGCTGGATGCGCTGGCTTCATACCCCGACGCTGGATGGATGGCCGAGTCGGTTCAGACCGTGCCGGGCCACGGCAGCCACGGCTTGGTGCAGGGCAGCCCGATGTGGGTGGGCAGTTTGCGCTGGCTGGAGCAACTCGGGGTGGAGTGGGGCGACTTGTCCGCATCGGCGCAGGCCATGCAGGCCCAGGGTCAGACCGTATCCGGGCTGGCCACCGGCACGGGCCGCATCCGTGCGCTGGCCTTGATGGGGTTTGCCGACCAGCCCAAAGCACATGCGCAACAGGCGATTGCCGATCTGCGTACACAGGGTTATCGGGTCTGCATGATCTCGGGCGACAACCGGGGCGCGGCAGAAGCCATGGCTCGACGATTGGGCCTGCGACCCGAAGCGGGCGAGGTGCTGGCCGAGGTGCTGCCGGCTGACAAAGCCGCCCGGGTGGCCGCGCTGAGAGCCGCCGGGCAACGGGTGCTGATGGTGGGCGATGGCATCAACGATGCGCCGGCCTTGGCCGCAGCGGATGTGAGCATCGCCATGAGCCATGCCCAGGGCGGCTCGGACGTGGCCATGCACGCGGCGGGCATCACGCTGATGCGCGGCGACCCGCTGCTGGTGAGTGGGGCGTTGAGCATTGCGCGACGCACCCTCAACAAGATACGCCAGAACCTGTTTTGGGCCTTTGTCTATAACACCGCCGGGATACCGCTGGCAGCGCTGGGCTATCTGAGTCCGATGGTGGCCGGTGCCGCCATGGCGCTGAGTTCGGTCAGCGTGGTCGCCAATGCCCTGTGGCTCAAGCGCTGGAAACCCGCTGCGCAGTCATGACGCCAGCAAGTTGCCCCCCTATGCCGGTTCGGCCAGCGTCGGTCTTGTGGCTGGCGTTGGCGCTGTCGCTGGGGGCGGCGGTTTCATTGGGCATCACGCGCTTTGCCTATGGTTTGTTGCTGCCGCCGATGCGCGACGACTTGGGTTGGAGCTACACCCTGGCCGGGGCCATGAACACCTTCAACGCCTTGGGCTACCTGCTGGGTGCCCTGGGTACGCCGTGGCTGATGCAGCGCATCGGCCCAGGCCGTTTGCTGGTGCTGGGTGCTGCACTGGCCAGTGTGTTCATGGCGGCGAGCGGGTTTTTTGTCGATGTCATTCCCCTGTTGTGGCAGCGGCTGCTGGCGGGCGTGGCCAGTGCCTGGGTGTTTGTGGCTGGTGGTTTGCTGGCGGCCCGCATGGGAGCCTTGTGGCCGGCCCGCAGTGGCTTGTTGCTGGGTCTGTACTACGGCGGCACGGGTTGGGGCATCGTGGCGTCGGCGGTGTCGGTGCCCTGGGTGCTCGACATCATGGCGCACCGGCCACATGCCTGGGCCTGGGCCTGGTGGTGGCTGGCGCTGCTGTGTGTGCTGGCTACGCTGGCGCTGGCCTGGGTGCAGCGGGCCTTGGCACAGACGGCTAGTGCCGCCAAACCCGCCCACAGCGCGGGCGAGTCGGCGACTTGCCCCTTGCCCCCTGTGCGCTGGCGGCGGTTTGCCCCGGCATTGGTGGGCTACACCCTGTTTGGCGTCGGCTACATCGGCTACATGACCTTCGTGATTGCGCTATTGCGCGACCAAGGGGTCGGCAGTGCCGCCATCACCCTGTTTTACAGCCTGCTCGGGCTGGCGGTGGTGGCCTCGTCCCGCATCTGGGCCGGCTTGCTGGATCGCCACCGAGACGGTCAGCCCTTGGCACGGCTGAATGCCCTGCTCGGCCTGGCCACGGTCATACCCGCGCTCACCGCCGCTTGGCCGATGCTGCTGTTGTCGGGGCTGCTGTTTGGCGGGGTGTTCCTGTCGGTGGTGGCCTCCACCACGGCCTGGGTGCGCCACAACCTGCCCGCCGCCCAGTGGGCCACTGGCATCAGCGCCTTCACCATCGTGTTTGCCGTCGGGCAGATCGTCGGGCCGACGGTGGTGGGCTGGATTGCCGACGGCCCGGGCGGCTTGCAGCGCGGGCTGCTGTTTTCGGCGCTGGCGCTCTGGGTGGGTGCGGCTTTTGCTTGGCACCAGCGGGCCTTGGCCGATGCAGGTGGCCAGCGCTGAGCGGCAACCTTACACAGGCAAGGGATCCCGGTATCGTTTGCGTTATCGTTTGGTTTATCGCCTGTTTTGCGGCTACTCTCGAGGGAACCGTTTGCCCGCACCGTTTGCCATGTTCCAGACCTCTTTGTTGCGCTCTGACACCGTGCTGAACCAGCACAGCTACTACGAAGCCAGCGTGCAGCGTGCGCCGCCACGGCCCCCCTTGGCCGAACCGGTGCAAGCCGATGTGGTGGTGGTGGGTGCGGGGTTTGCTGGCTTGAACGCGGCGATAGAACTGGCCGACCGGGGCTTGAGTGTGGTGCTGCTGGACGCCGAACGGGTCGGTTTCGGGGCCAGTGGCCGCAACGGTGGTCAGGCCATCGTAGGTTTTGCCAGTGGGCAGGAGCCGTTCGAGCAGCAACTGGGCCGCGCAGATGCCCGCCGCGTCTGGGACATGTCGCTCGAAGCGATCGCCATCATTCGTGAACGCATCGCCCGCTTTGGCATCGCCTGTGACTGGGTGCCGGGCTATCTGTATGTGGCCGATAGTGCCCGCAAGGCGCGGCAACTGCTCGACGATCTGGACGTACAGGCCAGAGACTATGGGCTGTCCTGTGACGTGGCCACTGGAGCGGACGTATCCCGACTGATTGCCAGCGAGCGCTACCATGCCGCCGCTTACGAAAACACCTCCGGCCACCTGCACCCCTTGAAGTACGCGCTGGGGCTGGCGCAGGCCGCCGAGTCGCTGGGGGTGCGCTTGTTTGAAGGCAGCCCGGCGCTGTCCATGGCGACCACCGCTAGTGGGCTGACCGTGCAGACCCCGCACGGGCAGGTGCAGGCGCGCTTTGCCGTTCTGGCGGGCAATTGCATGTTGTCGGCCATTTCGCCGCAACTGGCCCGGCCTCTGCACAGCCGCATCATGCCGGTGGGCACTTACATCATCGGCACGGCAGCGATCGATCCGGCACACTGCCAGCGCCTGATTCCGTCCAACGCCGCCGTCTGCGACAACAACTTCGTGCTGGATTATTTCCGCTTCAGTGCCGACCACCGCCTGCTCTTTGGCGGGCGGGTGAGCTACACCACCATGACACCACCCCGGCTCCAAGCCGTCATGCGCGAACGCATGGTGCGCATCTTCCCAGCGCTCAAAGACGTGCCGGTGGATTATGTGTGGGGCGGTTTTGTCGATATCAGCATGAACCGTGCGCCCGACTTTGGGCGTTTGTCATCCAAGGTGTATTACCTGCAGGGGTTCAGCGGACATGGCGTCGCGGCTACCGGGCTGGCAGGGCGCTTGGTGGCCGAAGCCATTGCCGGGCAGGCCAGCCGCTTCGACTTGTTTGCCCGCATCCGCCACACCCCTTTCCCGGGGGGAGCGATGCTGCGCACCCCGGCGCTGGCGCTGGGGATGCTGTGGTATCGGTTCAAGGACGCGCTGGGTTGAGCGCTTGTGCGAGTTTGAGATGAACGACGACACTTTTTCCCCTCCGCCCTTGGTCTGGCTGCCGGCCGACCACCGCCTGCTGGGCAGCCACAGGATGCCGTTTCTGCTGCTGGGCGACAAATACGCCCGCGCCGTCAAGGTGGGCGCTCACGCACAGCCGGTCATGTTCCCGTTGGCCGACGCCGCCCAGGTGCCGCAACTGCTCAATCTGGTCGATGGGGTCATGCTCACCGGCTCCCCGTCCAATGTGCATCCGTCTCACTTCAACGAGGCCTTGTACGACCCCAGCCTGCCGCTGGATCCGCAGCGCGATTCCCTGACCCTGACCCTAGTCAAGGCCTGTGTGGCCGAGGGCGTGCCGCTGCTGGGCATTTGCCGGGGGTTGCAGGAAATCAACGTCGCCTTGGGTGGGAGTTTGCACCAGACCGTGCATGCGGTCGATGGCCTGATGGACCACCGGGAGCCCGACGGCAGCATCGACCAGCAATACGCACCCAGCCATGCGCTTCGGTTCGAGCCGGGCAGCGTGTTCGAGCAATGGGCGGGCGGCGGGCAAGCACGGGTCAATTCCCTGCATGGGCAGGGCGTCGCCCGACTGGCCCCCGGTTTGCGGGCGTTGGCGTACGCGCCCGATGGGTTGGTGGAGGCCTTCGAGGTGCTGGGCGCACCTGCTTTTGCCTACGCGGTGCAGTGGCACCCCGAATGGCGCTGCTCGGAAAATCCGTTCTATGCCGCCATCTGGCGCGCCTTTGGCGAAGCGGTGCGTGCCCGGCACCAGACCCGCCTGCAGCAAGGGCGGGCCGTTGCCGCAGCGCCCGAAAGACTCTCGGTTGAACTCAGCGCCCAGTTCCTGCGATGATGTTCACCTGACTTTTCATCCGGATCGACCATGCAACACAGCACCCCCCACAGCTTTATCGAACTGGAACACTGGCTCAATGCGCGCCGCGTGACCGAAGTCGAGTGTCTGGTGCCGGACCTGACCGGCGTGGCACGCGGCAAGATTCTGCCGCGCGAAAAGTTCACCGAAGACCGGGGGATGCGCCTGCCCCATGCCATCGTGGCCATGAGCGTGACCGGCGAGCAGCCGTCCAGTGGGCCGTATTACGACGTGATCGAGCCAACCGACCGTGACATGCAACTGCGGCCCGACCCGTCCAGCGTGCGCATCGTGCCTTGGGCCACCGACCCGACGGCGCAGGTCATCCATGACTGTTTCGACTCCAATGGCCAGTTGGTGCCTTACGCCCCGCGCAGCGTGTTGCGCCGGGTCTGCGACCTCTACGCCACCGAGGGCTGGGAGCCGGTGATTGCGCCCGAGCTGGAGTTCTACCTGACGGCCCGCAACACCGACTCCAACACCCCGTTGCGCCCGCCGGTGGGTCGCAGTGGCCGTGCCGAAACGTCGCGTCAGGCCTACAGCATCGACGCCGTCAACGAGTTCGACCCGCTATTCGAAGACATCTACGAATACTGCCACCAGATGGGCTTGAATGTGGACACGCTGATCCACGAAATCGGTGCCGGCCAGATGGAGATCAACTTCTTTCACGGCCACCCGCTGGGGCTGGCCGACGAGGTCTTTTTCTTCAAGCGCACCGTGCGCGAAGCCGCGCTGCGCCACGACATGTACGCCACCTTCATGGCCAAGCCGATCGCGGGCGAGCCGGGCAGTGCCATGCACATGCACCAGAGCATCGTCAGCAAGGCCGACGGGCGCAACATCTTCAGCAGCGCCGACGGTTTGCCTACCGCAGCGTTTTTCCACTACATCGGCGGGTTGCAAAAACACGTCCCGTCGGCCATGGCGCTGGTGGCCCCCTATGTGAACAGCTACCGGCGCCTGTCGCGTTACACGGCGGCACCCATCAACATCGAATGGGGTTACGACAACCGCACCGTGGGCATCCGCTCCCCGATTTCATCGCCAGCGGCGCGGCGCGTCGAGAACCGCGTCATCGGTGCCGACGCCAACCCCTATCTGGCCATGGCCATGACGCTGGCTTGCGGTTATGTGGGCATGAAAAACCAGATCAAGCCGAAACCGGAAATGAAGGGTGACGCCTACCTGTCGCCCTATGCCCTGCCGCGCAGCTTGGGTGAGGCGCTGGACTGGCTGCGCCGCGACTCGGAACTGCACGAGGTGCTGGGCCACGAATTCATTACCGTGTACACCGAAATCAAGGAACTCGAATTTGCCGAATTCATGAAAGTGATTTCACCTTGGGAACGTGAACACCTGTTGCTGCACGTCTGACCGTTTGTATCTGGAGCCTACCGTGCATACCCCTATGAACCCGCACACCCTCAGTACCGCCGAACTGCAGGCGCTCGACAGCGCCCATTTTCTGCACCCGTTCACCGACCACAAGGCCTTGTCGGCCAAGGGTGCGCGCGTCATCACCCATGCGCAAGACATTTATGTCTGGGACAGCGAGGGCAAGCAGATTCTCGACGCGATGAGCGGCCTGTGGTGCGTCAACGTGGGCTACGGACGCCAGCAGCTCGCCGATGCCGCTCACGCCCAGATGATGAAGCTGCCTTTTTACAACAGCTTTTTCCAGACCACCAACGAACCGGCCGTCCGGCTGGCGGCCCGGCTGGCCGAACTGGTGCCGGTGGTGGATGGGCGGCGCTTCCAGCACGTGTTCTTCAGTTCCAGTGGCTCCGAGAGCAACGACACCAACGTCCGCATGGCTCGGCGCTACTGGGACTTGATGGGCCAGCCCCAGCGCAAGGTCATCATCAGCCGCCACAACGCCTACCACGGCTCGACCATGGCGGGTGCGTCGCTGGGCGGCATGAGCGGCATGCATGCCCAGGGCGACCTGCCCATACCCGACATCACCCACATCCAGCAGCCGTATTTTTACGAACTGGCCCAGCACGGGGAAAGCAAAGACGCCTTCGGCCTGCGTGCCGCCCGCTGGCTGGAAGCAAAGATTCTCGAAGTCGGCCCCGATCGAGTGGCCGCGTTCATTGCCGAGCCGGTGCAGGGGGCCGGGGGCGTCATCATCCCGCCCGCCACCTACTGGCCCGAGGTGCAGCGCATCGTCGATCGATACGGCATTTTGCTGATTGCCGACGAGGTGATCTGCGCCTTCGGTCGGCTTGGCCACTGGTTTGGCTACGAAAAATTCGGCATCAAGCCCGATCTGGTGACATTTGCCAAGGCCGTGACCAGCGGCTACATCCCGCTCGGTGGCGTGCTGGTGGGCGAGCGCGTGGCACAGGTGCTGATCGAGCGCGGCGGCGAGTTCAACCACGGCTACACCTACAGCGGCCACCCGGTGGCTTGTGCGGTGGCGCTGGCCAACATCGACATCATGGCCCGCGAGAACCTGCCCGGCCGGGTGCGCGATGAGGTCGGCCCCTATCTGGCCAAGGAGTTCGAGCGGCTCAAAGACCACCCGCTGGTGGGCGACGCCGAGACCTGCGGTTTCGTGGCCGGCCTGGTTTTGGTACCGGACCAGGCCAGCCGACAGCCCTTCCCCGAGGAATGGGCGGTGGGCATGATGTGCCGCGGCCACTGTTTTGACAACGGTCTGGTGATGCGGGCCGTGGGCGACCGCATGATCATCGCCCCGCCGCTGACCATGACCCGGGCCCAGATCGATGAAATGTTGGCGTTGATACGAAAAGCACTGGATTTGACGCTAGAGGAACTTCAATTGCTGGGAAAAATCTCAAAACGGTGACTAAAATCACGGTGAGCGCGGAAGCGCCTGCAACTGGCTTTTCCGTTTCTTGGTTGGGACCCCTTTTCTGGAGCAATGGCATGATGAAATCACTCCTGACAGCGGCGCTGGCTGCTGCCTTTCTGGTGGCCTGTGGCAAGCAAGATGCGCCAGCCCCCGCTCCGCAAGCGCCTCCGCCGCCCAGCGAGCGCGTGCTCAACATCTTCAACTGGGACGATTACATTCCCGAAGGCATGATCGCCGCCTTCGAGGCCGAGACCGGCATCCGCGTCAACTACAACACCTTCGAAAGCAACGAAGCCCTGCACGCCCGCTTGGTGGCCGGTAATTCGGGCTTCGACATCGTGGTGCCCACCGTCGGTTTCTCGCAGCGCCAGCTCAGCGCGGGCCTGTACCAGCCGCTCAACAAGAGCCTGATCCCCAACCTGGCCAACCTCGACCCGACTTTCATGAAGAAGCTGGCCTCGATCGACGAGGGCAACCGCCACTACGTGCCTTGGGGCTGGGGTTTTACCACCGTCGGCATCAACCGCCAGAAAGTTCAGGCCGCGCTGGGTACGACCGAACTGCCCGCCAACGCGTGGGAATTGGTGTTCAACCCGAAGTACGCCAACCGCCTGCGCGGCTGCGGCATCATCTTCCTCGATTCGCCCAACGACATCATGCCGGCTGCCTTGAACTACATGGGCCTGCCTCCCTACAGCGGCAACCCGGAGCACCTGCGTGCAGCGGGTGAGATGCTGGCCAAGGTGCGACCCAACATCCGCCAGTTCTCGAACAACATGATTGACGACATCGTCAGCGGCTTGGGCTGCGCATTTGTCGGCTGGTCGGGTGACATCAACATCGCCTCGGACCGCGTGCGCGAAATCGCCGGAGCCGACGAGATCGTGCCGCTGTTGCCCAGCATCGGTGGCGTCTTCTTTGCTGACGTGATGGCCATTCCGGCCGACGCCCGCAACGTTGCCGAAGCCCATCTGTTCATCGACTTCTTCCTGCGCCCCGAAAACGGGGCCGCCATGGCCAACGAGATGAATTACCCCACCGGCAACAAGGCCGCCCTGCCGCTCATCAAGCCGGAGATCAAGGGCAACAACACGATCTTCCTCGACGATGAAAACATGGCCCGTCTGGTGCCCTCGGGTGACTACCCGCTGGAAGCGGCGGGTACCTTGAACGAGGTCTTCAACGCCTTCAAGCGTGGTAACTGATCGTCTGCCTCGGCGGTCGTCGGAGGGGCTGGTGTAGCCAGCCCCTTTTTTCTGGGTCTGCTTTTCTTTGAGTCAGGCGGAGGGAGCCTCTATGGCACAGTCTGCAGCGTCGGCCTCCCAAGGCGAAGGCTATCTGGTGACCGAAAACCTCGTCAAGCACTTTGACGACGTGGCGGCGGTCGATGAAGTGTCCCTGTCCATCCGCAAGGGCGAGATTTTCGCGCTGCTGGGCAGCTCGGGTTGTGGCAAGTCCACTCTGTTGCGTATGCTGGCCGGTTTTGAGACCCCGTCGTCCGGTCGCATCCTGCTCGGCGGGCAGGACGTGGTGGGCATGCCGCCTTATGTGCGGCCGGTGAACATGATGTTCCAGAGCTACGCCCTGTTCCCGCATCTGAGCATCTGGGAGAACGTGGCCTTTGGTCTGAAGCGCGAAGGCCTGCCCAAGGCCGAGGTGCAGCAGCGCACCGACGACATGCTCAACCTGGTGCAGTTGGGTGCTTACGCCAAGCGCAAGCCGCATCAGTTGTCTGGCGGGCAGCAGCAGCGGGTGGCACTGGCGCGCAGCCTGGCCAAGCGGCCCAAACTCCTGCTGCTCGACGAGCCGCTGGGTGCCCTCGACAAAAAGCTGCGCGAGCAAACCCAGTTCGAGCTGGTCAACATCATCGAGAAGGTCGGGGTGACCTGTGTCATGGTGACCCACGATCAGGAAGAAGCCATGACCATGGCCAACCGCATTGCCGTCATGAGCAAGGGGCGTGTGCTGCAGGTCGGCAGCCCCGAGGAAGTGTACGAATACCCCTGCAACCGGTTTGTGGCCGACTTCATCGGCCACGCCAACCTGTTCGACGGCAAGCTGTCGGTGGACGAGGTGGACCGCTGTGCCGTGGCCACGGCCATCGGCGAAATCCATGTCGGGCACGGCGTCAGTGGAGCCCTGGACATGCCGGTGGCGGTAGCGATACGACCGGAAAAGATCGGCATCAGCAAACAACGCCCCGCCCACGTGGATCACAACCTGTTCCAGGGGCGCGTCAAGGAAATTGCCTATTTCGGCTCCTACAACACCTACATCGTGCAGACGCTCGACGGGCGCAAGATCAAGGTGACGGAGGCCAACACGGACCGCCACGACCTGTCTGACATCACCTGGGAAGACGAGGTGTTCTTCTGGTGGCGCAACAACTCCGGCGTCGTGCTGCGCGACTGACCGACCGGCTCAACCGACGCAAAGGGGCAGTATGGCTCTCCAATTTCCCGGCTCGGGGCGCAGATTCGTCATCGCGGTGCCCTTTTTGTGGCTGTTGCTGTTTTTCTTCGTGCCTTTCCTGATCCTGCTGTACATCAGCTTCGTCGATCAGGGTGCCAGCATCCACCCCTTTTTGCCGCTCTGGGACCCGCAAGCGGGCACCCTGCAACTGCGTTACGAGAACTACCTCTCGATCTTTCGCACCCACGAGGGTGCCCCCTGGTTCCAGACCATTTATGTGGAGGCTTACGGGCGCTCCCTGTATTACGCCACCATCACCGCCCTGCTGTGCCTGGTGATTGGCTACCCGTTTGCCTACTTCATCGCCCGCTCGCCGGAAAAGCTGCGCCCGATTTTGCTGCTGATGGTGATGCTGCCGTTCTGGACCGCTTTCCTGCTGCGCGTCTATGCCTGGCGCGGTCTGCTGACCGATCGGGGCGTGATCAACCAGTTCTTCATGTGGATCGGGCTGACCAGCGAACCGATACGCATGGTCTATACCGACATTTCCATGATCGTCGGCATGACCTATGTCTATCTGCCCTTCATGGTGCTGCCGCTGTACGCCACGCTGGTGAAAATGGACCACCGCCTGCTGGAAGCGGCCTACGACCTCGGCACCACGCCGTTCAAGGCGTTTTGGCTGGTCACGGTGCCGCTGTCGATGCCGGGCATCATCGCGGGGCTGTTGCTGGTGTTCATTCCCTCGGTGGGTGAGTTCGTCATCCCGGCGCTGCTCGGCGGCCCCGAGAACCAGATGATCGGCCTCGTGGTGTGGGACGAGATGTTCCTCGGCAACAACTGGCCGCGTGCCACGGCGCTGGCGGTGGTGATGATTCTGCTGATCGTGATTCCGCTCACCCTGTACTACCACTACAGCGGCAAGCAGCAGGAAGGGGGGCGGTCGTGACCCGTTTTCTGGAACGACACTTGGGCAAGTTCTGGCTGGCGATCGTGTTCGCCTTCCTCTACCTGCCGCTGGTGTTCATGATCGTGTTCTCGTTCAACAGCACGCGCCAGGACGCACGCTTCACCGGCTTTTCCTTGCGCTGGTACGAGGCGCTGCTGAGCGACACCCGGATCATCGAAGGCTTCTGGACTTCGCTCAAGGTGGCGACCACCGTGGGCGTCCTGTCGGCCATACTGGCGGTGTTTGCGGCGTATGTGCTGGTGCGCTACCGGTCGTTTTTCGGGCGGTCTTTGTTTTCCGCCATGGTCAGTGCGCCGCTGGTGATGCCGGAGGTGATCATCGGCATGTCGCTGCTGCTGCTGTTTGTGGGGTCGCAGAACTTCTTCGGTGCGCCGTCGCGCGGGCTGCTGACCATCATCGTCGGCCATACGCTGCTCGGCATGGCTTATGCCGTGGTGGTGATCCAGAGTCGCTTGCAGAGCATGAACCGCAGCATCGAAGAAGCGGCGATGGATCTGGGGGCGAAACCCTACCAGGTGTTTTTTCTGATCACCTTGCCCAACATCTCTCAGGCCATACTGGCTGCCTTCCTGCTGTCGTTCACCTTGTCGTTCGACGATGTGGTGATTGCTGAATTCCTGTCTGGGCCTGGGGTCAATACCCTGCCGCAAGTCATCTTTGGTTTTGCCAGGCGCGGCATCAACCCCACCATCTACGCTGCCGCCACCTTGCTGATTTTCGCGGTGACGGTGATCGTGGTGAGTTACGCCATGTGGGTGGCGCATGCGGCGCGCAAACATGCCCGGGAAGTGGCCGCCGCCGAGCGCCAGGAACTCAAATCGCTGACTTGATGGCGCTGCCACCACGGTTCACCACCACCCTAGGTTCAATGCTATGGAGCTTGCTACATGAC
Source organism: Tepidimonas sp. UBA997 (assembly GCA_002291945.1). Taxonomy (GTDB): domain Bacteria; phylum Pseudomonadota; class Gammaproteobacteria; order Burkholderiales; family Burkholderiaceae_C; genus UBA997. The sequence goes on along the minus strand of DBAZ01000026.1, from coordinate 50,927 downwards.
AGACCCTCTGACCCGGCCGACTTTTGATGGCCGTGCTTTCATCGGTGGCCAGCGCGTCGGTGCCTGCAGTGGGGCCGTGTTTGATTGCATCTCGCCGGTGGATGGCCGCGTGCTGACCCAGGTGGCACGCTGTAACCAAGCCGACGTCGAGCTGGCGGTGCAGGCCGCCCGCACGGCCTTTGCAGACCGGCGCTGGGCAGGCAAGGCCCCGGCGCAACGCAAGCGCATCCTGATCAAGTTTGCCGAGCTCATACACGCGCATGGCGATGAGCTGGCCCTGACCGAAACGCTGGACATGGGCAAGCCGGTCAAGTACGCCAAAGGCGTGGACGTGAGCAGCACGGCCAACTGCATGCGCTGGTACGGCGAAGCGCTGGACAAGGTCTATGACCAAATTGCGCCGACCCCCGACACCGCGCTGGCGCTCATCACCCGCGAGCCGGTGGGCGTGGTGGGGGTGATCGTGCCGTGGAACTACCCGATGATCATGGCGGCGTGGAAGATCGCCCCGGCGCTGGCGGTGGGCAATTCGGTGGTGCTCAAGCCGTCGGAAAAAAGCCCCTTGACGGCGCTGCGCTTGGCTGAACTGGCACTGCAGGCGGGCGTGCCGCCCGGGGTGTTGAACGTGGTGCCCGGCTACGGCCCTGAGGCGGGCAGCCCGTTGGCGCTGCACATGGACGTGGATTGCATCGCCTTCACCGGCAGCACGCGGGTGGGCAAGCAAATCCACGTGATGGCGGGGCAGAGCAATCTCAAGCGGGCCTGGACGGAACTCGGCGGCAAATCGCCCAACATCGTGTTTGCCGACTGCCCGAATCTGGATCGAGCCGTCGAAGCTGCGGTGGGCAGCATCTTTTTCAACCAGGGTGAAAGCTGCAACGCGCCGTCGCGCCTGTTCGTGGAGGCGTCCATCAAGGACGCTTTCCTTGACAAGGCGCTGGCCCTGGTGCCGGGCTATCAACCGGCCAACCCGCTGGACAAAAACACCGTCATGGGCGCTCTGGTGGACACGACCCAGCTCAACACGGTGATGCGTTATATCGAATCCGGCCAGGCCGAGGGTGCCAAGTTGCTGGCAGGCGGCGCGGCGGTGCAGCCGGTGGCGGGCGGCTGCTACGTGCAGCCCACCATCTTCGACGGGGTGCGCAACGACATGACCATCGCCCGAGAGGAAATTTTCGGCCCGGTGCTGAGTGTGTTGTCGTTCACCGACGTGGCCGACGTGGTGCGGCAGGCCAACCAGAGCATCTACGGCTTGCAGGCGGCGGTGTGGACGCGCGACATCAACAAGGCGCATGGGGTGGCGCGTGCCCTGCGTGCGGGTACGGTGCATGTCAACCAGTACGACGAAGACGACATCACCGTGCCCTTCGGGGGCTACAAGCAAAGTGGCGTGGGGCGAGACAAATCGCTGCACGCCTTCGACAAATACACCGAAACCAAAACCACCTGGATCCGCATCGACTCGCCGCTGTGAGCGCTAGCCGACTCCGCCCTGTGCGGGCCGTCTGGGTGCATGCCCGGCGGCGGCGATAATCCGGCATCTTTCATGACTGTCCATCCCGACTCCTCCACCCCCACCCCCTCGGCCTGGTGGCTGCGTGCTTTGGCCCGGTTGCCGGTGCCGCTGTTTCGCGCGGCGGGCTGGGTGATGGCGGCGGCGCTGCTGCTGCTGGCACCGAGTCGGCGGCGGGTGGTGCTGCGCAACCTCGCCCTTTGCTTTCCGCAGGCCACGGCGCGTGCGCGCAGGCGCTGGGCCTGGCAGACCTTTCTGCACTTTTCACAGTCTTTTCTGGATCGCGTCTGGTTGTGGCAAGGCACGCCAGACCGGGTGCGCCAACGTGTTCAGGTGTCCGACCCGCATGGCGTTTTGCAGCACGACGGGCCGCTGCTGTTTTTTGCGCCGCATTTTTACGGCATGGACGCCGGTTGGGCCAAACTGACGCTGGACGTCCGGCGGCGCTGGTGGACGTTTTATGCGCCGCAGCGGCCGGCGGCGCTGGATCGCTGGGTCAAGGCCGGACGCCAGCGATTCGGGCGGCCCCGGCTGGTTTCGCGCCGCGAAGGGCTTCGGCCCTTGCTCAGGGGCCTGCAAGAAGGCGCGAGCCTGTGCCTGCTGCCCGACATGGATCATGGTGCCCGAAACTCGGTGTTCGTGTCGTTTTTCGGCGTCCAGACCGCGACCGTGACATCGTTGCCGCGGCTGGCCGCTGCGGCTGGCGTGCCGGTGGCCTCCTTGGTCTGCCGCATGGTCCCTGGCGGGTACCGGGTTGAGATCGGCCCGCTCTGGGACGCCTACCCGCAAGGCGATGACGCCGCCGATGCCCTACGCATGAACCAAGAGTTGGAGCGGTATATCCGATCCATGCCGGGCCAATACCACTGGTTGCATCGGCGCTTCAAAACCCGGCCACCCGGCGCAGCGCCGGCCTATGCGGATTGATACGGGCTCACCGGGCAGGCGGTGTTTGTGGAAGCTCTGGACGACCGCTTCGGGCTGCTGGGCTGAGTTTGAGTGCACCCTCGTTCTCAACCCACGACGCCACGGCTTGCGCGGCTTGGTTAGCGCACAGCGCTGCGCTCGGCTCCAAAGCGCACACAGACGGCGGGGGAAAGCGGCGGGAGAGGCAGCTTAGACCGGGTGTAGCTGTTGCAGAGCGCGGGCCGCCCACAGGGTTTGATGCACGACCGCTTGCACGGCGTCGTGTGCGCAGCCGGGCAGGAGTCGGCCCGTGGCGTCGAACACCTCGGCGGGTCGCGCCAGAGCAAACTGGCGTGGAGCAACCCAGCACTGCAGGTTCATGAGCAAGGGCGTGAGATGACTCAGTCCGCGCAGTCCCCCTAGGTTGCCGGGAGAGGCGGACATCAGCCCCACCACCTTGCCTTCAAAGGGTTTGAGGCCGCTGGACCATTCTGGGTCGCCCTGGACCGGGCTGGATACCCAGTCGATCGTGTTTTTCAGCAGTCCCGTGTAGCTGCCGTTGTATTCGGGGGAGCAAATGATCCAGGCCGGATGGGCATGAAACACGGCTTTGAGCCGGAACACGTCAGCCGGGGTGCCACGGGCCTCCAGATCGGCGTCGTACAGGGGGATGTCAAAATCGGCCAGGTCGATGACCGTCGGTGCGACGCCCTGGGCTCGTGCTGCGTCGGCAGCGGCCCACGCCAAACGCTTATTCCAGGACTGGACGCGTGCGCTGCCGGCAAAAATCAGAAGTGAGGGGGGTGTGGTCATCCCCCGATTCTCGCTGATCAGCTTCACGCCCTGCATGGGGGCAGGGCGATCAAGGGTCAGGAGCGGGTTTTGCAGGTGTTCCAGCCAAACAGGCTGTACGGCGGGCACCAGCCCATGAGTCCGGTCAACAAGGGCAGCACGCCGATGTAACCCCAAGCACCGACCGTGCCGGTCGCGGCCAGCGCGATCAAGGCAACGCCCACCACCAAGCGCAAGATGCGGTCGATACCGCCGACGTTCTGTTTCATGATCAAACCTTTGTTGGGTGAAAAACGGGGAAGAGCTTTGATTACACCGCGATCACCCGACGGTATCTGTGACTCAAGTCACACGGTTGTGGGTAGGTTCTACGTCCCCGGCGGCCCAGGCACGCAAGGCGGCACTGTCCTGGATCGTGATGCACTCGCGCGACAAGCGCACCCAGCCCTCGCGTTCGAAGCGGTGCAGCAAGCGCGTCACCATCTCGCGCACCGTGCCCAGTTCGTCGGCCAGCGCCTGGTGGGTGGTCTGCACCTGCGGGCCGTGCCCCAGCAGGGCGCTGGCGAGCCGACGATCGAGTCGCTGGAACGCCACCGACTCGATCAGGGCCGTCAGATCGGCCATGCGCTCCGCGAACAGGCCGAGCACGAAATCCCGAAACGGCTCATGGGCCAAGGCTTGGCGGAATGCGTGCGGCGGCAGCAGCAGCAGTTCGGTGTCTTGTGCCGTCAGGCCGCGGGCACTCAGAGGCTGGGCAGAAAACAGACTGGCCGCAGACACCAGGCAGAGGTCGCCCGTGTGGACGCGATAAAGCTCCAGTTCGCGGCCGTGGCTGCTGCCCCGCACCACCCGCACTTCGCCCGCGACGATCAAGGGGAAGCCCGGGCAATCGTCCTGCTCGCGGAACAAGACGGTGTGGCTGGGTATGTGGTGCGTCGGCAGCTTGTCGAGGGTGCTGGCCAAGGGACGCAGCGCTGGGTAGGCCGTCAGCAGGGTGTGAAGCGTTGCGGGCTGCATGGGTGCCATTGTAGGCATTGTGGGGCTGGGGGCTGGTCAGCCTGGGGGGCTTCCTTGGGCGCAACACCCACGTCGCAGGCCGGGTCAAGTAAAATCAAGGGTTTAGCGGTGTTTGCGCAAGAAAGACGGCCATGTGGTACCCCCAGCAGTTCGATGTCATTGTGGTTGGCGGCGGTCACGCCGGGACGGAGGCCGCCCTGGCGGCGGCCCGTATGGGTTGCGCCACCTTGTTGCTGACCCACAACATCGAAACGCTAGGGCAGATGAGCTGCAACCCCTCGATCGGCGGGATCGGCAAGGGCCATCTGGTCAAGGAGGTGGATGCGCTGGGAGGGGCGATGGCGCTGGCCACCGACGAAGGCGGCATCCAGTTCCGCATCCTCAACCGTTCCAAAGGCCCGGCGGTGCGGGCCACCCGTGCCCAAGCGGATCGCATCCTTTACAAAGCGGCGATCCGGCGCAAGCTGGAAAACCAGCCCCATCTGACGCTGTTTCAGCAGGCGGTGGATGACTTGCTGGTGGAGGGTGATCGGGTGGTTGGGGCCGTGACGCAGATCGGCATTCGTTTCCGGGCACTGGCGGTCGTGCTCACGGCAGGTACGTTTCTGGATGGCAAGATACACGTCGGCCTGGAAAACCATGCGGGTGGGCGGGCGGGCGACCCACCGGCGCTGAGTTTGTCGGCCCGGCTCAAGGAGTTGAAGTTGCCGCAGGGCCGACTCAAGACGGGCACCCCGCCGCGCCTCGATGGCCGCAGCATAGATTTTTCCAGATGCTCCGAGCAGCCGGGCGACGGGATGCCGGGTTCGGAGACGGCCGACCGCCCGCTGCCGGTGTTCAGCTTCATGGGGCGCACTGGTATGCACCCCCGCCAACTGCCTTGCTGGATCACCCACACCAGCGAACGAACGCACGAGATCATCCGCTCCGGTTTCGACCGCAGCCCCATGTTCACCGGCAAGATCGAAGGAGTGGGGCCGCGCTATTGCCCCAGCGTGGAAGACAAGATCAACCGCTTTGCCGACAAGGACAGTCACCAGATTTTCCTCGAACCCGAGGGGCTGACGACGCACGAGATCTACCCGAACGGCATTTCCACCAGTCTGCCGTTCGACGTTCAGTATGCGCTGGTGCGCAGCATACCCGGCCTGGAGAACGCGCACATTCTGCGGCCAGGCTATGCAATCGAGTACGACTATTTCGACCCGCGCGAGTTGAAGCGCAGCTTCGAGACCAAGGCCATACAGGGCTTGTTTTTTGCTGGCCAGATCAACGGCACCACCGGTTACGAGGAGGCGGCAGCACAGGGCCTGTTTGCGGGCATCAATGCCGCCCTGCAGGTGCGGGGCGAAGGGGCGTGGTGTCCGCAGCGCGACCAAGCCTACCTGGGCGTGCTGGTCGATGACCTGACCACCCAAGGCGTGACCGAGCCTTACCGCATGTTCACCAGCCGGGCTGAGTACCGGCTGCAATTGCGCGAAGACAACGCCGACCTGCGCCTGACCGAAATCGGTCGTGGCATGGGGCTGGTGGACGACCAACGCTGGGACGCTTTCAACCGCAAGCGCGACGCTGTTTCACGTGAAACCGAACGCCTCAAGTTGACGTGGGTGAACCCGCGCATCCTCTCGTCTGCCGAGGCCGAACGGGTGCTGGGTAAGGCCATAGAGCGCGAATACAAGCTGTTTGATCTGCTGCGGCGACCGGGTGTGACTTATACCGACTTGATGTCGATGGAAGGTGGCCAATTCCAAGCCGACCCCCCTTTGGTGGCACCTGCAACGCTGGATGAACTCTACGAGCCGGTGCTGGAGCAGGTCGAAATTGCGGCCAAGTATTCGGGCTACATCGACCGGCAGCGTGACGAGGTGGAACGCACGGCTTACTTTGAGGGTCTGAAGCTGCCACAGGACTTGGATTACATGCAGGTGGCGGCGTTGAGCATCGAGGCCCGGCAGAAGCTGAGCAAGCACAGGCCAGAAACCTTGGGGCAGGCTGCGCGGATTTCGGGCATCACGCCGGCCACCGTTTCTTTGTTGCTGATACACCTGAAGCGGGGCAGATTCAAGGGCTTTGCGGGCCCGACCGAAGGCGGTGCTGTCGCGGTGGTGGCTTGATGGGGGTGCCGCATCCTCAGGCGGTGGGTTTGCGAGCCGGCGCAGAGGCGCTGGGCTTGGCCCTGACCGAGTCCCAATTGGAGTCCTTGCTGGGCTACCTCGACTGGATCGCGAAATGGAATCGCGTCTATAACCTGACGGCGCTTCGCGACCCCGACGAGATGCTGACGCACCACCTGCTGGACAGTCTGGCCGTGGTTCGGTCTTTGCAGGCACACCTGCAGCATCGTTGCTTGGCTCGGCCCCGCTTGCTGGATGTCGGGTCGGGTGCTGGTTTGCCAGGCGTGGTGCTGGCGATCACGTGCCCGGAGCTGGAGGTGAGCTGCGTCGATACGGTGGCGAAAAAGGCGCTGTTCATCCAGCAGGTGGCGGCTGCTTTGCGACTGCCCAACTTGCAAGGTATTCATGCCCGGGTGGAGTCGTTGACGCAAGTTTTTGATGTGATCACGTCGCGGGCTTTTGCATCCTTGGCTGATTTCACGCAGTGGTCGGCGGGCGCGTTGGCAGCGCGTGGGGTGTGGCTGGCGATGAAGGGTAAGCAGCCGGTGGATGAGATGCGGGCTTTGCCTGCTGGGGTGGAAGTGTTTCACGTGGAACCGCTGGCGGTGCCGGGGTTGGGGGCGGAGCGCTGCTTGGTCTGGATGCGGCGTTCTGGTTTGGATGCGGAGGTGTTGCCGGGTTTTGTTGGTGTGCTGCGGCAGGCCTGAGCCAACAAGGCTCATCCGTGCTGGTCGGCTTTGCCGACTTCGCTTTTTTGCCCGGCTGCGGGCTGGCGCGGCGGAACTCGCTTCGTTCGCTGGCGCTCACTGCGCTCAAACAGCCGCCGCGAGTCAGTTGACGAAGCGCACTTATCGTGCGCCCAGCCCGCAGCCGGGCAAAAAAGCCACCCCGGAAAATCGCCCTGCTGGCTCAGGCCTGCCGCAGCAAAGCAAGCCGGTATAGGGGCTACAAAGCAAGCCGGTGTGGGGCACTGAAGCAAGAGGGCATGGGGCACCTCGGTGGTGCGCCTACCGTGCTTCAGCCAAGGTGTGTGTGCCCAAGTGCTGGTGCGCCTTGCGAGGTGCCGAGAAGCGCAGAGGCCGTGGCTGCGCGCTTGGCGCGCTTCGTGAACTGACTCGCGGCGGCTGTTTGAGCGCAGTGAGCGCCAGCGAACGAAGCGAGTTCCGCCGCGCAGCCACGGCGTCGAGCATCGCAGGGGAGCCGGTGCTTGGCACCGGCCACCTCGTAGAAGCGCCAGCGCTTGGGCACACACACCTTGAGCCACCCACCCGCAACGAGCCACCCGCCCAAAAAAAACAAGCAACACCATCCAGCAAGCGACCCGCAAGCGAAAGCACGTAAACTCAGGCCCTACAGCCTACCCCGCCAAAACACACCACCCCATACACCACCAGCGCCCCACCCAGAGCCGAGACGGCCATAAGCCACAGCCAGAGCCACAACCAGAAAGAAACCCATCGTGTTCCGTGTTGCCGACAGCGGCAGCTTTGTCAGCGCCGCCCTTGTGTTCCCGGCCTTGTCCCGATAAACGAGACCCACCACCATCATGGCAAAAATATTCTGCATCGCGAATCAGAAGGGCGGCGTCGGCAAGACCACCACCACCGTCAATCTGGCCGCCGGTCTGGCCAAAGTCGGCCAGCGGGTGCTGATGGTCGATCTGGACCCGCAGGGCAATGCCACCATGGGTTCGGGTATCAACAAACGAGACCTTGCGCTCAGCCTCTACGACGTGTTGCTGGGCCAAGCCAGCGTGGCCCAGGCAGCGCTGCTGGCCGACGCCTGCGGCTACCACGTACTCGGAGCCAACCGCGAACTGGCCGGAGCCGAAGTCGAACTGGTCGAATTGCCACAACGCGAAAAGCGCCTCAAGCTGGCCCTCACCGCCGTTGACGCCGACTACGACTTCGTGCTCATCGATTGCCCACCGTCTTTGTCCATGCTGACGCTCAACGGCCTGTGCGCCGCCCACGGCGTGGTAGTGCCCATGCAGTGCGAGTACTTCGCGCTCGAAGGGCTGGCCGATCTGGTCAACACCATCAAGCAGGTACACGCCAACCACAACCGCGACCTCAAGGTCATCGGCCTGCTGCGCGTCATGTTCGACCCACGCATCACCTTGCAGCAGCAGGTCAGTGACCAGCTCAAGGAGCGCTTTGGCGACAAAGTGTTTGACAGCGTGATTCCGCGCAACGTGCGCCTGGCCGAAGCGCCCAGCTATGGCTTGCCGGGTGTGGTGTTTGACCCAGCAGCGCGGGGCAGCAAGGCCTTCATCGACTTTGCCCGCGAAATGGTACGCCGCATCGACCGGCTGCCATGAACCGAGGCCAGCCCCGAGGAATCCACACCCATGCATCGACAAGAGGAACACATGGTCAACAAAAAAACCAAAGGCCTAGGCCGTGGCCTAGAAGCCCTGCTCGGCCCCAAACTCGACGACTCGACCAGCCTCGACGGCGCACAGCGCGACCTGCCGTCCACGCTGGCGCTGACCGATCTGGTGCCAGGCATCTACCAGCCGCGCACCCGCATGGATGAAGGGGCGCTGTACGAACTGGCCGAAAGCATACGCAGCCAAGGCATCATGCAGCCCATCCTGGTGCGCCGCCTGGCCGACGCCGAAGGGGAGCGCCGCCTGAGCGACTGGTGCCTCGCCCAAGGCTTGCCAGACGTGCCCCGGGGTGCTCGGCCGGTCTATGAAATCATAGCCGGTGAACGCCGTTTCCGCGCCGCCCGCCTAGCCGGGCTCGACAGCGTGCCGGTGCTGGTGCGCGACGTGCCCAACGAGTCCGCCGCCGCCATGGCGCTGATCGAAAACATTCAGCGCGAAGACCTCAATCCGCTCGAAGAAGCCCAAGGCCTGCAACGCCTGGTGCGTGAGTTTGGACTCACTCACGAACAAGCGGCGCAGGCGGTGGGGCGCTCCCGCAGTGCCGCCAGCAACTTGCTGCGGCTGCTGCACTTGGCCGAACCGGTGCAGACCATGCTGATGGCCGGCGACATCGACATGGGCCATGCGCGTGCCCTGCTCGCGCTCGACAAAGCGACGCAGATCACGGCGGCGCACCAGATCAGCGCCAAGTCGCTGTCGGTGCGCGAAGCCGAAGGGCTGGTCAAAAAGCTGGGCGCAGAGTTTGCCCTGACCCCGCTCAAGCCCAAAAAGGACAAGTCACGCGACATTCGCCGGGTGGAAGAGGAGTTGTCGGACCTGCTCACTGCGGCGGTCGAGGTGCGCGTCAAGAAGCGCGTCAAGCGCCACGGCCGCCTGGAGGAGCAGGGCGAGCTGGCCATACAATTCGGCTCGCTCGATGCACTCAATGGGCTGATCGAGCGGCTGCGCGGGCATTGACCCTTCCGATGGGATGAAACGCTGGCTGAATGTGCCGTGGCCCCTCCCCGCTCTGGGAGTGTGGCTGAGCGCCTGGGCGGTTTTCATGGCGCTGCTGGCCGTGGGTACGGTAGAAAGTCGGGCGTTGCTGGCTGCCGTGCTTTGGGGGGCCGTCTGTGCCTGGTTGCAGCCAGTGCCCTGGCGGCGCTTGCTGATGGCGATGGGCTTTCCCTTGTCGTGGGCCTTGACCCAAGGTTTGGCCGAGGTGCCTGCGGGCCTGTGGCTCGGTGTGGCGCTCCTGGTGCTGATGCTTTACCCACCCAGCACCTGGGGCAATGCGCCGTTGTTCCCAACCCCCTCCGAGGCTCTGGACGGCCTGCGCGAAGTGGCCCCGCTGCCGCCCATGGGGCGTATCCTGGACGTGGGCTCGGGTGCGGGTGATGGCCTCAAGGCCCTGGAACAGGCCTACCCGGATGCGCGCTTGTTCGGCGTCGAAAGCAGTTGGCCACTGGTCTGGCTTTCACGCCTGCGCTGCCCTACGGCGCACATCCGGCGGGGCAATATGTGGGCGCATTCCTGGGGCGATTACGACTTGGTGTACGTGTTCCAGCGCCCGGAAACCATGGAACAGGCCATGACCAAAGCCCGGGCCGAATTGTCACCCGGTGCTTGGCTGGTCAGTCTGGAGTTTGCCGTCCCTGACGAGGTGCCGACCAGCACCTGGACTTGTCCGGACGGCCGAACGGTGTGGGTGTACCAGATGCGCCTGAGCGACGACGTCACTGACCCGCCAGCCAGCGCTGGATGAGCGCTTCGGCAGGCTCGGGCCGCCCGTGCAGGTAGCCTTGCTGAATCAGTTGCGCACGCTGCGTCAGAAACTCGGCTTGTGCCTCGGTTTCCACGCCTTCGGCCACCACGTTCAATTGCATGTGCTTTGCCACCGACAGGATGGCTTCCACCAAGGTTGCATCATTGGGGCTGGAGGGAGCATCCTGGACAAAGCTGCGGTCGATCTTCAGTTCGTGGATAGGCAGGCGCTTGAGGTAGGACAGCGACGAATACCCGGTACCGAAGTCGTCGATCGAGAAACGGATGCCGTGGCGGGTGAGTTCATGCATGCGCTGCACCACCGAGTCCACTTCCCGCAGCACCACGCCTTCGGTGATTTCCAGCACCAGATCGCCGGGGGGTGCGCCGGTTGCTTCCAGCAACTGCAACAGGTTGACGCCAAAATCCACTTGATGGAACTGACGCGGACTGATGTTGACCGCAATCGGCAAGCGCCGACCGGCCTGCTGCAACTCGGCGAGCAGGCGGCAGACTTCCTTGAGCACCCACAGACCGAGCGGCCCGATCAGCCCTGAGGTTTCGGCCACCGGGACGAACAGGGCCGGGCTGATCAGGCCCTTGTCGGGGTGCTGCCAGCGCACCAGCGCTTCCGCGCCCACCAGTTGACGCTGATTGTTGACCTGGGGCTGCAGGAACAGCCTGAGTTCACCGGCCTCGATGCCGCGCCGCAAGTCCTGTTCGATCGCGAAACGTTCCGAGGCGAGCTGCCCCATGTCGGCATCGAAGAAGGCGGTCTGGTGCCCACCGGCTTCTTTGGCGCGGTGAAGGGCGGTGTCGGCGCGGCGCAGGGCTTCCCCAGCGCTGTCATTCGGGGTGGTGCCCAATAAGGTGATGCCGATGCTCAGGGTGACCGCCAGGGTAGTGGTCGGCATCTGCAAAGGCGCTTCCAGCAGCCGGTGGATGGCCTCGGCACGCTGCAGCAGTCGGTCGTTGGCCAGGTTCACGTCGGGGCCGAGCGCGGGCATCAGCAGGCCGAATTCGTCGCTGTTCAGATGCGCCAGCATGACGCCTGCGTGGATCAGCGGGCGCAACCGATCCCCCACGGCTTGCAGCACCTGATCCCCCGAGGCACGACCCAGGGCATCGTTGATGGCTTTGAACCGGTCCACGTTCAAGATGACCAGGCCCAGATGGTCATTCCCGGCCGTGGCGGCCGCCAGGGCCTGGGTGATGTCTTCCACCAGCCGCCGCCGGTTGGGCAGGCCGGTCAGGGGGTCGAACCAGGCCAGCAATTCCAGCCGATCTTCAGCCGCACGCTGCGCGGTGATGTCCATCTGCACCGAGACGTACTGCACCACGTCCTGGCGTTCGTTGCGCAAGGGGGCAATCGTGACCGACTGCAAATAAAACTCCCCGTTCTTGCGCCGGTTGACCAGTTCCCCGTGCCAGGGCTGCCCCTGGGCCAGGGCGTCCCACATGCGGCGGTAGGTGTCCCGCGTCGTGCGTCCGGATTGCAGCAGGCGTGGGTTGCGCCCGAGCACTTCACGGCGGTCGTAGCCACTCATGCGCTCAAAGGCCGGGTTGACATACTCGATCAGGCCCCGCGCATTGGTGATGATGACCGACGCCGGACTTTGCTCGGTGGCCTGCGACAGCATCCGGATCTGGTGCTCCGTGCGGTGACGCTCGGTCAGATCGCGCGTCACCCCTTGAATCTGAATCGGTTGGCCGGATGCATCGACGATCAACTGGGCAGAAATCTCGCCCCAGACGGTATGGCCTTCGCGATGAACATGCTCCAGCTCGATCACCGCCTGCTCGGCTGAAGCATCGCCCGCCAGACAACGCGCGATGTTCGTCGCCAGCAAGGTTTGGCATGCGCGTAGCGAGTCGGGGGTGAGCAAGGCCTCTCTGGGCAGCTCCATCAATGCCTGCGGCGTGTAGCCCAGCATGCGCTCCACCGAAGGGCTGACAAAGACAAACCGCTGGCTTGGCAACTCCATCAGCCAGACCACGTCGGCAGCGTTTTCGGCCAGCGCACGGTAACGCGATTCACTGGCACTGAGCTGCGCCTGCGAGTCATGCAAGCCCGCCAAGGTCACTTCGCGCTCGGCCAAAACCCGCCGTTGCAGCAGCAGGTAGGCCACCACAAAGGCGCTGAAAATGCCCAGCAGCCCAGCCAGGGTGAACAGGCCACCCTGGCGCAGCACCTGGGCCCAGATGGGGCGGGTGTCAACCTCGAGCTCCAACAACCAATCGGTTCCGGTGATCGGGTAGGTCACGGCCAGCACATGCTTGTGCGTTGCGTGCGCACCACCGGCATCGGACGCCGGGACTTGCAGCCAAGGTGGCGCAGGCGCAGGCCCCGGTCGCAGCCGGGCTCGGCCGGTTGCTTCGAGGGCGGGCCAGTCGTCCAGCACATCGAGCAGGATGCTCCCGGCATCGACGTGGATCAGCAACAGCGCCGGCGTGTCGGAGTCCGGCGCAACCCAGCCGAAATAGTCGAGCCGCAACGTGCCACCAGGGCCGGGCACGGGCCCCAGCCAACCGGCTTCGCGCTCGAGTAAGCGCTGCGGCAGGCGCAGCAAGTCGGGGCTGGGCAAGCCCAGCGGTTCGGCTTTGCTGGTCGAATACACCACGGCCCCGTTGGCGTCGAGCAGGCTCACGCCCTTCACGTCCTGGAAGACCAAGTAGATGTTGAGCGTCTGCACCAAGGCCGACAAGGTTGCCGGTTCGGGCTGTTGCCGGTATTGCAGCCACAGCCTTGCCATTTGTGGGCGCTTTTCGATTTGCCGGGCGGTGGTCAGTCGCTCTTGGTGCCAGTCGGCCAGCCGTTGCCCCATGCCTTGGGCGCTGGCCTGCATGAGGCGCTGCAACTGCTGGTGTTGCTGATTCCACGTATAGACGATGCTGGTCAGGATGGTCGCCACGATCAACAGCGAGATGGTACCCAGCGCCAACCAAGGGGCACCACCGCGCCAGACGGAGGTGTGCGGTGGCTGGTTTGCCTGGCGGTTCAAGCGTGCCGCCACCCCAAAGATCAGCAGGGTACTCCCCACAACGAAGACCCAGCTTTTCACGGTGTTGGCAGCCAGCAACAGATCCTGATTCCGTAGCAGCTCGCGATCCTGCAGCAGCCAGTCCAGCAAGGTGTCGGACAGCAGTATCCACAGCGCACCGAAAACGGCATAAACCAGCGCGATGGTCAGCGCCAACGACGAGCCGCTGAGCCAATGCGGGGAGTTGGGAGTGTTCGCCGCCATGGTGATTCAGAAAATCTTGCCCGGGTTGAGGATGTGATCCGGGTCCAGCGCCTGCTTGATGGCGCGCATCATGTCGATGGTGTCTGCCCCCGCTTCGGCCAGCAAAAACCCCATTTTGTGCAGCCCCACCCCGTGCTCGCCGGTGCAGGTGCCGCCCAGTGCCAGGGCGCGGCTGACGAGTTGGTGGTTCAGGCGTTCGGCGGTTTCGCGCTCCTCGGGCTGGTTCGGGTCGATCAGGTAGCCGATGTGGAAGTTGCCGTCACCCACATGGCCGACCAGGAAATAGGGCAGCCCGGCGGCATCGGCCTCGGCCACGGCGTCGAGCAGGCCATCGGCGAGGCGGCTGATGGGGACGCAGGTGTCGGTGGTCACGGCCTTGCAGCCCGGCTTGCTCTGGATGGCGGCAAAGTAGGCGTTGTGGCGCGCAGTCCAGAGACGGCTGCGCTCCTCCGGGGTGGTGGCCCATTCAAACGCCTGCCCCCCGTGTTCCTGGGCAATCTCTTGCACCCACTCGGCCTGTTCCTGCACGCTGGTTGGCGAACCGTGAAACTCCATCAGCAGCATCGGTTCCTCGCGCAGCGTCAGTTTGGAGTGAACGTTGACGGCCCGCACACTGGCCGCATCCAGCAATTCGCAGCGGGCGATGGGTATGCCCATCTGGATGACGGCAATGGTGGTGCGCACCGCCGCTTCGATGCTCGGGAACGAGCAGATGGCGGCCGAAACTGCCTCGGGCAGGGGGTAGAGCTTGAGCGTGATTTCGGTGAACACGCCCAGCGTGCCTTCGCTGCCCACCATCAGCCGCGTGAGGTCGTAGCCCGCGCTCGATTTCTTGGCTCGCGTGCCGGTGCGGATCACCCGCCCCTGGGCCGTCACCACTTCCAGCGCCAGCACGTTCTCGCGCATGGTGCCATAGCGAACCGCGTTCGTTCCGCTGGCGCGGGTGGCCGCCATGCCGCCGATCGACGCATCGGCACCGGGGTCGATCGGGAAAAACAACCCCCGGTCTCGCACCGCCTCGTTGAGTTGCTTGCGCGTCACGCCGGGTTGCACCGTGACCGTCAGGTCTTCGGCGTTGATGCTCAGCACCCGGTTCATGCGGCTCACGTCGATGCTGATGCCGCCCTGTATGGCCAGCAGATGGCCTTCCAGCGAGGAGCCCACGCCATAGGGAATCAGCGGCACGCGGTGCTCGGCGCACAGGCGCACGGCGTCGGCCACGTCGGGGGTGGTTGCGGCAAACACCACCGCCGCGGGTGGCGGCACGTTGGTGTAGGGCGATTCGTCGCGGCCATGCTGCTCGCGCACCACCAGCGCGGTGGAGCAGTGGGAGCCAAAGCGGGCCTCGAGTGCCTGCAAAAAGGCATCGGGGACGGGGCGCAGATTCACCTCGGGCTGCAGGTGGGTGTGCACAGGATGTCTCATGGTTGATTCTGGTTATGCTGCCCTGTTGCCCATGCTTGTGGCGCGGGCTACACAAGATCAGCATAATCGGGCATTATGGCCTGAAAACCGCTACTCTCGAAATAATGCTATGGGTAATCGCCTGACACACATTGCCACCCGCACCGGCGACGCTGGCACCACCGGCTTGGGCAACAACCAGCGCGTGAGCAAGAACAGCCTGCGCGTCCACGCCATGGGCGATGTGGACGAACTCAACGCTCACCTTGGCCTGTTGCTGTGCGAGGAACTGCCAGCCGATGTGCGCACGCTGCTGGTCGAAATCCAGCACCAGTTGTTCAACCTGGGCGGTGAACTCAGCGTACCCGGCTTCGAGCTACTCAAGGCCGACGCCGTGCTGGCGCTGGACCAAGCGCTGGAGCGCTACAACGCCGAGTTGCCGCGCTTGCAGGAATTCATTCTGCCGGCCGGCACCCGCGCGGCTGCGCAAGCTCACATCTGCCGCACCGTGACGCGCCGGGCCGAACGGCAGGTGGTGGCGCTGGGGCAGGAAGAGGCCCTCAACGACACCCCGCGCCAGTACCTCAATCGCTTGAGCGACCTGATGTTCGTGCTCGCCCGTGTGCTCAACCGCACGCATGGCACAGGCGACGTGTACTGGAAAAGCGAGCGCATGCAGCGCGGAGAGGCTTGATGTACAACCCGCCCCATTTTCAACTGACCGCAACGCACGCCCTGCATCGAATCCTGCGCGAGCACCCCTTGGGGGTCCTGATCACCCAAGGCCCTGACGGGCTCGATGCCAATCACCTCCCGTTCGAATACAACCCAGCCCAGGGACCCCTGGGCACCCTGACCGGCCACGTGGCCCGCGCCAACCCGCTGTGGCAGCAGTGCTGCGACGGTGCCGAGGTGCTGGTGGTGTTCCGTGGGGTCGAAGGCTACATTTCGCCCAACTGGTACCCCAGCAAACACGATACTCATCGGCAAGTGCCCACCTGGAACTACGAGGTGGTTCACGCGCACGGGCGGCTCACGGTGCGTGATGACGAACGGTTTGTGCGCGGGGTCGTGGCGCACCTGACGCGCACCCATGAAGCTTCGCAGCCCCAGCCCTGGAAAATGGGCGATGCCCCACCCGACTACCTCGACGCCATGCTCCAGGCCATCGTGGGCATCGAGATCGCCGTGACCCGGCTGGAAGGCAAGGCCAAGCTCAGCCAGAACAAGGAAGCCCGTGACAGGGCGGGCGCGGCCGCAGCGCTAGTGGCGCAAGGTCAGGACGATTTGGCGGCTGCATTGAGCCCATGTGCTGGATGATTTGCGGATACCCCCGAACAACCGGTTGGAGGCCTTGGCGCATTCAAGTCCCAAGCGCCATGTAGGAATGTGCCTGACAGCGCCGGCAGCAACGTCTGACACGCCGAACAGCCGTTTTCCGATTCAAGGTTTGTAGGGCTGATTTCACAATCCATTTCAACGAATCAACGTTTTTCAGCCGTGCTACTTTTCCCCCAAGCGGCGGCGTTGAACAAGACACTGGAGGGTGAAATGAGCGAGTCCACCAACGCACTGATCGACCAGATCCGCGAAGCCAACATGACCTACCTCATGCTGGCGCAGCAGTTGATTCGCGCCGACAAGGCCGCCGCCGTGTACCGCCTCGGCATCAGCGAGGAATCGGCCGAACTGATCGAGGCCCTGTCGCCCGCTCAGGTGTTCAAGCTCTCCACCACCAACACCCTGCTGTGCCGCTTCCGCGCCGACGAAGACATGGTCTGGGGCCTGTTGACCAGCAGCCACACCCCCAACCGCGTGGGCAACGACACCACGCAGCGCCTGCACGCCAACATCCTGATGTCCAGCCGCTTGGCCGATGCCAGCGCCTGACCCCGTCTAAGCCCGACCACAGGAGCGCACACCATGGCCGCCGTCAAGAGCATCGTCAACGAAAGCAAGGATATCGAACGGGCCGTCGCGCTGATCCAACTCGGTGCCCGCCTGCAGGTGCTCGAAAGCGAGACCAGCCTGTCGTACGAAAAGTTGCTCAAGCTGTACAGGGAAGTGGCCGGCAAGTCGCCTAGCAAAGGCCAGTTGCCGTTTTCCACCGACTGGTTCCTCAGTTGGCAGCCGAACATCCATTCGTCCCTCTACGCCAATATTGCCGAATACCTGAACAAGACGGTGGCGCTGGATTCGATCGACGTGGTGATGAAGGCTTACAAGCTCTACCAAGAGCAGATGGCCACCTGCGGCATCGAGCCGCTGCTGACCTTTACCCGCGCCTGGCGGCTTAGCAAGTTCATCGATGCCGGGATGCTGCTGCGCACCAAATGCACCTGCTGCGGCGGCCATTTCGTGACCGACCCGTACGAACACCCCCGCCACTATGTGTGTGGCCTGTGCAAGCCGCCTGCCCGCGCCGGCAAGGGTAAGGCCGACGGCGGCCTGCGCCTGGAGTGAATCGGGCGGCTGCATGGCTGCCCCGAAATAATGAAATCAGAAAGCAAAAAAACCCGGCTCAGAGAGCCGGGTTGGAAGCCTTTTTGCTGTCACACACAAAGGCACCCGCTCAGGGAGGAAAAGCGGGGAGCCGTTGGTAAACGGCCCACCGGTAGTATAAAACAGATAAACAACAAAACGCAAGTGCAGGTTTGAAGATTTTTAAGCTATCAAATTTTTTATTTGCCCCGGCTTGAGCACCGGGACTCCGTGGGCACTCAGGACGGCCTTCAAGGCCAGTACATGCCGGTCTTTGCTGACGAGCATGGCTTGTTCAGCCGCCGCCAGGTTGATGAACATCTGGTCATCCGGGTCCCGACAACGCACTGGGCAGTGGGGGGCTGCCGGTCGCCATGTCACCCAGTGGTTGGCGGTTTGCAACACCTCGGCGGCGGCCAGGCCCCGATCGACTCGAGCCCGCTGAATCGCTGGATACTCCAATACCCGTACCCACTCGTCGCGCATCGCGGCGGTGGCAACCCACTGCAGCTGACCACTGGTGATCCACCCCTTCAAATCGGAGATCGCGGGGTCGTCAAACACCCAGAGGTCGAGCACGCAGTTGGTGTCGATCACGACCCGCTGGGGGCGGTCGTCGGGCATGGCGTGGCGGGTTTGGGCGGCAGGATGTCGAAGCGGAACATGCGGCATTCGATCGGCCCGTTCCAGAGCGGCACCCGGCGCGTTTCCTTGAAACGCATCTTGCCGGGCAGCTTCAGGTCGGGCGTCAGCATCCAGGCTGTCCAGCCGCCGTAGTGTTTTTTCCAGTGGCTGGCCAGTTCGTTGAAGAAGGTGGTGTTTTCCTGCCCGTCATGGTCGATGGCGGTTTCGCGACCGGCGACCCGCGTGGCACGCTGGCGCGCCGATTGCCCGGCCGAACCCGCCGCCGCCATGCGCTCGCCATAAGGCGGATTCAGCATCAGCACGCCGGGCGCGGACGGCGGCAGGCGCTGCAAGGCGTCACCGCCGCGCCATTCGATCGCATGCGCCACCCCGGCACGCTCGGCGTTGCGCCGGGCGAAATCCACCATGCGAAAGGCCACGTCGCTGCCATGGATGAAGGGTTGACCGGCAGGCCAAGCCCGCACGGCTGCCGCCGCTTCCTGCTTGAGTGCCTGCCAGACGTGTGCCTGGTAGGGCAGCAGTTTTTCGAAGCCGAAGCGGCGCTGCTGGCCGGGGGCGATGTGCAGCGCCTGCTGCGCGGCTTCGATCGGCAGGGTGCCGCTGCCACAGCACGGGTCGTAGAAGGGTACGGGCTGTCCTTCGGCTGTCCAGCCGCTCCAGCCGCTGGCGGCCAGCATGGCCGCTGCCAGCGTTTCCTTGAGCGGGGCGTCGCCCTTGTCTTCGCGCCAGCCGCGCTTGAACAGCGGCTCGCCCGAGGTGTCGATGTACAGCGAGGCGGCGTCGGTCGTGAGGTGGACGAACACCCGCACGTCGGGGTGGGCGGTATCGATGCTGGGGCGCTCGCCTTTTTTCTCGCGCAGCCGGTCGCACACGGCATCTTTGACCCGCAGCGCGGCAAAGTTCAGGCTTTTCAGGGGGCTGTGCTGGGCCGTGACTTCCACCTTGAGGGTCTGGCGGGGGGTGAACCAGATCTCCCAAGCCACTTGCTGGGCCACGCGGTAGAGGTCGTGCTCATCGCGGTAGGGTTCGTGGGCCAGCCGCACCAGCACGCGCTGTGCCAGTCGGCTGTGCAGGTTCAAGGCCATCATGGTGCGCCAACTGCCCGGTAGCGCAACGCCGGCCCGGTGGGCTTGCACGTCGCTCGGTGGGCAGCCGGTGATGCGGATCACCTCGTCGGCCAGAAAGGTTTCGACGCCCGCGGCGCAGGGCAAGAATAGGCGGAGCTGTTGCATGGCGGGTCAGAGCGTTTTGCGGAGGTTGGCCGGGGCGATCTTGAGGGCTTCGCGGTATTTCGCCACGGTGCGGCGGGCGCATTCGATGCCCTGCTCTTTGAGCAGGTCGGCAATCTGGTTGTCGCTCAGGGGTTTGTGCGGGTCTTCGCTGGCCACCAGTTGCTTGATCAGCGCCCGCACGGCGGTGCTGGAGGCGTTGCCGCCGGACTCGGTGCCCAGCGCCGAGCCAAAAAAGTATTTCAGCTCGAAGGTGCCGAACGGCGTGGCCATGTACTTGGCGCTGGTGACGCGGCTGATGGTGGATTCGTGCAGCCCGAGTTCGTCGGCGATCTCGCGCAGCACCAGCGGTCGCATGGCGAGTTCGCCGTGCTGGAAGAAGCTGCGCTGGCGCTCCACGATGGCGCTGGCAACGCGCAAAATGGTGTCAAAGCGCTGCTGGATGTTTTTGATGAACCAGCGTGCCTCCTGCAGGCGTTGCTGCAGACCCTGGGCCGACTCGCCCCGTGCCCCACGGATGGCGTTGGCGTAGATGTCCTGCACGCGCAGGCGCGGCATCACGTCGGGGTTGAGTTGCACTTTGAACCCCCGACCTTGCGGGGTGACGATCACGTCGGGCACCACGAGCTGGCGCTCCACGTCGGCAAAGCGGCGGCCCGGTTTGGGTTCCAGCCGGGCAATCAGGGCCAGCGCGGCTTTGGCGGTGGCCTCGCTGCAGCCACACAGGCTGGCCAGACGCCGGGTGTCGCGCCGTGCCAGCCATTCCAGCGGCTGCGCACACATGGCCAGCGCCGCCTGGGCTTCGGGGGTGTTGCGCAATTCCTCGATTTGCAGGCGCAGGCATTCGGCCAGTGTTCGCGCACCCACCCCGGTCGGCTCCATGTGCTGCAACCCGTGCAGCGCGGTGCGCAGGGTCTGCGACCATTGCTGCAGCCGGTTGCATCGTTCGGTCTCGGTCAGGGTCAGGGCCAGCGCACTGGTTTCCTGCGCCAGCAAGGCATCGGCCAGTGTTTCGATGGGTTCGCTCAGGTAGCCGTCGTCGTCCAGTGACTCGATCAGGAAGTACAGGGCGGCGGCCTCGTCGTCGGTCAGGCGCAGACCGAGCGCCTGCTGGTGCAGATGCGCCGCCAGGCTCAGCGGCTGGCTGGCCAGTTCGGTGGCCGATGCGGTCTCGTCATCGCCAAGGTGGGTGCGGGCTGGGGCGTCGCCTCCCCATTCGCTGTCGTCCGGGCGCAGCTCGACGCTGCCGTCACCCTCCCAATTGCTGTCTAGGCTCTGCTCGTCTTCGCGTGCTTCGCTTTCGCTGGTGCCGAACGGCTCGCTGGCCGACCCAGCGGTCGTTTGGGTGGCCGTTTGGTCAGCCATCTGTTCGGCAATCTGGTCGCCCAGGCTTATCGGCGCGTCGAGCCGGTCCACGCCGAAGGCCTCGCGTTCGGCTGCGTCGGTGGCGAGTTCCAGAAACGGGTTTTCGTCGAGCATCTGCTCGACTTCTTGCGCCATTTCGAGGGTGCTGAGCTGCAACAGCCGGATCGACTGCTGTAACTGTGGCGTCAGCGCCAGGTGTTGGGAAACCCGCAGCGACAGGCCTTGCTTCATGGCCGCGCCTACATCCGGAAATGTTCACCGAGATAGACCCGCCGCACGTCCGGGTTCTGGATGATGGCCGCAGGCGTGCCCTGGGCCAGCACGCGCCCGTCACTGATGATGCAGGCGTGGTCGCAGATGCCCAGCGTTTCGCGCACGTTGTGGTCGGTGATCAGCACACCGATGCCGCGTTCCTTGAGAAAACCGATGATGCGCTGGATTTCGATCACCGCGATCGGGTCGATACCGGCGAACGGCTCGTCGAGCAGAATGAAACGCGGGTTGTTGGCCAGCGCCCGGGCTATTTCGACCCGGCGCCGTTCGCCGCCCGACAGCGCCGGGGCGGGCGATTCGCGCAAATGCGCGACGTGCAGGTCTTCCAGCAGGGCCGTGAGGCGGGATTCGATCAGGGACTTGGCGAGCGCTTGGCCGTGCTCGTCGCTCTGTAGTTCCAGCACGGCGCGGATGTTTTCCTCCACCGTGAGTTTGCGAAAGATCGACGCTTCCTGCGGCAGGTAGCCCAGCCCCAGCGTGGCACGCCGGTGGATGGGCATGTGCTGGATGGGGGCGTCATCGAGCAGGATTTCCCCGGCATCGGCCCGGATCAGCCCGACGATCATGTAAAACGAGGTGGTCTTGCCCGCGCCGTTGGGGCCGAGCAGACCGACCACCTCGCCGCTGCGCACGGCCAGCGACACGTCCTTGACCACGAGCCGACGACCATAGGCCTTCTGCAGGCCCCGCACCACCAGTTGGCTGGCAGGCGACGGCGGCGCCGTCACGGGCGCTGCTCCAGCCGCTGGCTGGGTGTCAATGCCGGCCTTGGGGCCTGCGGTGCAGGGGCGGCGCTGGGAGCGGTGCTGGGTGTGGCCTCGGGTGCCGGGGTGGGAGACAGCAGCGCCCGTACCCGACCGGCCGGGTTGGCAGCGCTGCGGCCAGCGGCACCACCCTCGACGCTGAAGGTTTCGAGTGCGCCGTTGTAGATGATGCGTGAGCCCTGTGTTTCGTCGCTCAGTGTCGTCCCGCGGAACCGACGCAACACGGCCTGGCCGGTCAGGGTCAGGGTGTCGGCCAGGCTGTCGTAGTCGATGCGCACCGCCTCGCCCTCGACAAACTCGTCCAGCCCCGTGCGTTGCTGGCGAAAGAAGGCACGCTGCGTTGGGCTGCCGGTGAGAACGCCGCGCTGGTGGCCCTGGGCGTCCTGACGCACGTCCAACTGTTGGCCACGCAAGATCAAGGAGCCTTGGGTGACGACCACGTTGCCAGAAAACACGCTGACCTGGTTGGCATCGTCGTATTGCAACCGGTCGGCCTCAATGTTCATCGGTGCCAGCCGGTCGGCCCGTTCGGCGAGGGCACTGCCGCAGGCCAGCGCCAGCGACAGGAGCAGAAGACGTACCGTCCTGGTGAAGTGCGGTGCCATCAAGAGAGGGGAATCAGGATTCATGGTCGGCACGGAAATTGCATTTGCTGATGCATTGTAGCCATACCATCTTGGGGTGCCCAAGCTCTCGCGCCCTGGGGCACGCTGCCCGTGCGACTCAGGCCCTGCGGACCTCGTTGATCAGGGCGTTGGCCACCAGCACGGTGCGCGCGGCCTGCCCCCCGATGATGAAACGCCCTGCCACGCCGACCGATGGCGTGGCCTCGACTTCATAGGCGTCCTGCAACTGGGTGGCCCGCCGTGCCCGGCCCGCCGTGGCAAAGGAGTTGAACACCTGCGTGAACTGGGTTTTGTCCAGTCCGTTGCGTTCGGCCCACTGAGCCATGGCATCCGGCGTGTCCAGCCGTTGACGATCCACATGGATGGCTTTGAACACCCGCTCGTGGTGGGACTCGACCCGGCCCATGGCTTGCAGGGTGTAGTAGAGCCGTTGCATTGGTTCAAAGGAGGCGTTGAAGCCCACAGGCACATGGCGGATGACGACATCGGGCCCCACGGTTTTGGACCACTCTTTGAAAACCGGCACGAATTGGTGGCAGTGGATGCAGGTGTAGGCGAAAAACTCTAGTACCTCGATCTGGCCGGGCCGGGCGTCCACTGGGGCGGGTCGGCGCAGACGCCGGAAGTCAGTGCCCTCGCGAAAGGCCGATGCCTGGGCAGAAGCAACCGCAGGGACGCCCATGGCCGCTACAGCAGTCAGACTCAGGGCGGCAGTGGAAAAAGTTCGACGCAGCATCAGCGATGTTCCTCAATTCAGCAAAAGATGTTCGTTTTGGGCTTCGCCAGGGGCTGTAAAGTTCCGCGCAAGCCTCAGCGCTGGACCCGCACCAGCGCGGTTTCGAAGCCGTTGCCCAGCACGCGCTGCTCCATCAATTCAGCGTCCAGTCGCCGGTCGAAGGGGCCAATGCGCACACGGAACACCGGCTGCCCGGCCTGTTCGCGCTCTGACACGCTGACTTCAAAACCCAACATGGCCAACTTCGCACGCTGCGCTTCAGCTTCCGGGGCATTGCGAAAGGCACCGACCTGGACAAAATAAATGAAGGGATCGACCAGAGGCGGCGCTGCACCCGCAGTGGCGCCCGTGGGTGCCGGGTTTGCTCGTTGCTCGATCAGTTGGCCGATCGGGTCCTCGGCCGGGGGGCGGGACTCATCCGCCGCCGGGGCTGCCGGAGCCGCGGGTGCAGGGGGGGCGGCTGGCTGCGTGGACAGATGGGCGTTGGGGTTCCAGTTGCGCAGGCGTTCGGCCTCGATGGCTTCGGGCGTGACCGGGCGTTGCACTCCTCGATCCATCAGTGGTACCGGGGCTTTGGTGACGTAAATGGCCACGGCCAGCGCCACACCGAGCCCGACCAGCAGGCCAAGCACGAATCCCAGCAGGGTGCCGCCTTGTTGGCCGCGGGGCGGTGTGTGTCGGTTCATGGGTCAGCCTTTCACATTTTTTCGGGCGCACGCACACCCAAGACGGCCAGCCCATTGTGCAGCACTTGCGCGGTGGCTGCCACCAGAGCCAGGCGGGCGCGCTTGACGGCCTCGTCGTCCACCAGTATGCGCTCGGCGTCGTAGTAGCTGTGGTAGGCCGCAGCCAGTTCGCGCAGGTAGAAGGTCACGTCGTGCGGGGCGAAGTCGTGGGCGGCGGCGGTCAGCATCTCGGGGTACTTGGCGAGTTGCAGCATCAGGGCCTGGGCCTGGGGGCTCTGCAGTGCCGACAGGTCGGCGTGCTGCAGGCGGGTCACATCGCCGCCCTCTTTGTCGCGCCAGGCCGCCAGCACCGAGCAGATGCGTGCATGGGCGTACTGCACGTAATAGACCGGGTTGTCGTTGTTCTGCTGGACGGCCAAGTCCACGTCGAAGGTGTATTCGGTGTCGGGTTTGCGGCTGAGCAGGAAGAAGCGCACCGCGTCCTTGCTGGTCCATTCGATCAGGTCGCGCAGCGTGACATAACTGCCAGCCCGTTTGCTGATCTTGACCTCCGCGCCGCCTTTGACTACGCGCACCATGGTGTGCAGCACGTAATCCGGGTAGCCCGGGGGGATGCCCACCCCAGCGGCCTGCAGACCGGCGCGCACCCGGGCGATGGTGCCGTGGTGGTCGGTGCCCTGGATGTTGATCACTTTGGTGTAGCCGCGCTCCCATTTGGTGATGTGGTAGGCCACGTCGGGCACGAAGTAGGTGTAGCCGCCGTCCGACTTTTTCATCACGCGGTCCTTGTCGTCGCCGTAGTCGGTGGACTTCAGCCACAGCGCACCATCCTGCTCGTAAGTCTTGCCAGCGTCCACCAGCTTATTCACGGTCTGCTCCACGCGGCCGCTGGTGTAGAGGCTGGACTCCAGGTAGTACTGGTCGAACCGGACCGCGAAGGCTTGCAGATCGAGGTCTTGCTCGTGGCGCAGGTAGGCCACGGCAAACTGGCGGATGCCGTCGAGGTCGTTCACGTCGCCGCTGGCGGTGAAGGCGCGGTCGTCGGCCTTGACGGTCTGCTTGGCCAGGAAGTCGTTGGCGATGTCCTGGATGTATTCGCCGTTGTAGGCGGCCTCGGGCCACTCCGCGTCACCGGGCTTGAAGCCTTTGGCGCGCAGCTGGGTCGAGTGAGCCAGGGTTTCGATCTGTACCCCGGCGTCGTTGTAATAGAACTCGCGGTGTACGGCCCAGCCCTGGGTCTGGAACAGGTTGCAAAGGGCGTCGCCCAGCGCGGCCTGACGGCCGTGGCCCACGTGCAGCGGGCCGGTGGGGTTGGCCGACACAAATTCCACCAGCATGCGCTGGCCGTTGGCGGGTTGCTGGCCGAATGCGGTGCCAGCGGCGAGCACCTCGCGCACCACCTGCTGCTTGGCAACGGGCTTGAGTTGGATATTCAGAAAGCCGGGGCCGGCGATGTCGAGGGCTTGCACCCAGCGCTGGAAGGCGGGGGTGGCTTGCAGGGCATCGACCAACTGCTGCGCGAGTTGGCGCGGGTTGGCTTTCAGCGGCTTGGCCAGTTGCATGGCGGCGGTGCAGGCGAAGTCGCCGTGCGCGGCCTGCTTGGGGTTTTCAAAGGCCGCTTTGCTGCCGGTACCGGGCGAGAGTTTTTCCAGCTCGGTGGCCAGGGCGGCGAGCAGTTCGTGTTTGACGGATAGCATGGACAGCGATTTTAGAGGGAACGGGTCACTGACCTTGAAGCAATCGCCCGTGAAATTCAATTTCACTTATTTCATGAAAATATGAGATCATTATTTCATGAGCAAGACGCTTGAAGAGACTTCCGTCGTTGACATCGGCCGTACCTTACGGGATTTGCGCAAGGGCATGGGCATCACCTTGCAACAACTTGCAACGGGCATTGGACGTTCGGTGGGTTTTGTGTCGCAGATCGAAAGGGGGCTGTCTCGCCCCACGGTGGAAGACCTGACCCTGATTGCCGGCTTTTTGCGCGTCCCCTCTGCGGCCCTCTTTGGGCGGTTGGAAACGGCCACACTGCCCGACAGCCCGGTCACGCGGACCGGGCAGCGCCTGTGCCTTCGCTATGACAACGGCGTCACCGATCATCTGGCTTCGCCTCGTCTGTCAGACGGCTTGTGCTTGCTCGAGACCACACTGGAGTCGGGTGCCGATACCGGTCAAGGCCCCGTCATGGACAGCCATCAGCAGGCCGGTTATGTGCTTGCAGGCGCTTTGACCCTGACCGTGGACGACCAGGCCTGGACGCTGAAGCCTGGCGACGCTTTCCAGCTCGCCGCCCATCAGGGCTGCCGTTTGCACAACCCGACCTCCCAACCGGCTCGACTTCTCTGGATTCTTACTCACTGATCACCATGACCCTGACTGCACTGCCCCTCACTCCAGAAGCCCCGATGGCTGGCGATAGCGCCATCCGGCGCAACCCACTGCACGGCACCTGGCCGGAAAACACCTATGCCGGGGTGCTCAGCTTCATGCGACGTAACTACACCCGCGACCTGACGGGTGCCGATCTGGTCGTCTCGGGCATTCCCCTGGACCTGGCCACCACATTCCGGCCGGGCGCGCGACTGGGCCCGGCATCTGTGCGGGCGGCCAGTGTGCAGTTGAGCGAGTTGAAGCCCTTTCCCTGGGGGTTCGACCCCTTTGAAACCTTGGCGGTGGTCGATGCCGGGGACTGCTGGTTCGATGCCCACAACCCCCTCACCATTCCAGAGGCCATCCGTCAGCACGCCCGGCGCATCCTGGCGTCCGGGGCGCGCATGCTCACGCTGGGTGGGGATCACTACATCACTTACCCTTTGTTGCAAGCCCACGCGGAAAAATGGGGGGTGCCGCTGTCGCTCATCCATTTCGACGCCCATTGCGACACCTGGCCGGACGATTCCCCCGATTCGTTGAACCACGGCACCATGTTCTACAAGGCCGTCAAAGAAGGGTTGATCGACCCAGCGCGGTCGGTGCAGATCGGTATTCGCACCTGGAACGACGACTTCATGGGCATGCAGGTCATCGACGCCCCCACCGTGCACCGGCTGGGCACGGTTGCCGTGCTCCAGCAGGTGCTGGACATCGTCGGTGACCGTCCGACCTATCTGACGTTTGACATCGACTGCCTGGACCCTGCCCATGCTCCCGGTACAGGCACGCCCGTGGCGGGAGGGCTGAGCAGTGCCCAGGCGCTGGAGATCGTGCGGGGCATGACCCCGGTGCATCTGGTGGGCATGGACGTGGTTGAAGTCTCACCGCCGTTCGACCAGTCCGATATCACAGCGCTGGCCGCCGCGCATATCGCCGCCGATCTGATCTGCGTGCTGGCCGCTCAGAAGGGGGCTGTCAGGCCTTGACCCACGCATGGGCCTTGAGTGCTTCCAGTGAAACGAAATCGAGCGCCCGTTCGTGGCAGCTTTCCAGCACCACGGGCGGTGCACAGCCGCCTTCCAGTGCTTCCTTCCAGCGCAGGGCGCACAGGCACCAGCGGTCTCCAGGGCGCAAGCCGGGAAAGCGCCATTCAGGCCGCGGGGTGACCAGATCGTTGCCGCGCGCCATGGAAAAAGCCAGGAAGTCGGCCGTCACTTTGGCGCAGATCACGTGGGAGCCGATGTCGTCTTCCCGGGTGTGGCAGCAGCCGTCGCGGAAGTAGCCGGTCAACGGATCGTAGGAGCAAGCTTGAAGGGCGGTGCCCAGAACATTCAGAGCGGTCATCGGAGGCCAGGTAGAACAGGGGAAAGGAACTGATCGCTCAGCGGCGGTAGGTCTCGGCCCTGCGCCCGCTGCAGCAGCCAGGGAAAACCCACCGAGGGATCGGTGCGTCGACCTACCCGCGTGGCAGGTGTCATGTCAGCGTTCGCGGTGGCAGAGCGGTCAATCAGAAACTCGAAGCCGTAGGCGGGTTCCTGACCCATGCGCAGATCGGCCAGCCACAGCTGACCGTCCACTTCCCGCAGCCGGTAAAACCCCTTGCTGAAGGCGGCCACGCGTTGGACGTGCGGGTGGTCTCCATACCGTTCGATCAGTGCCGAACCACGATCGTGACTGCGGAACTGAATGGAGCGACCCCGATCGAGCAACGCATAGTAGCCTTCGTGGTAGTGCGTGTCACCCATGGACACAACGCGCCACAGCAAGGTGGTGAAGGGAGCAGGCGTGACCAGCACCTGCTGCGCAGGCAAGCCCGCCTGCGCCAGCGACTCGCGGGCATGCTGCTTGACCCAGGCCTGGGCACCCACGCTCCAGCCGATGTATGCGGTGCTCAGCACCAAGGCCAGATGGTTGAGCCGAAGCCCGCCCTGGCGCCATGCCAGCGCCCCAAGCACACCGATCAGCAAGGGCAATGTGTAGGCCGGGTCGATGATGAATAGACTGCCAACCCCGAACGGGTGGTCCGTGAATGGCAGCAGGAGTTGCGTGCCGTAAACGGTGACGGCGTCTAGCAGAGCGTGGGTCACGAATATCAGCCAAATGGCCACCCACCATCGCTTCCACTGGGCCGTTTCTCCATGCATTTTGGCGATCAGCCAGGCCAAGGGTACCGAAGCCAGGGTTTGATAGAAGAAAGCGTGCGTTTCCGCACGGTGCAACACCATGTTCAGGACCGCGTCCCCATGGTCGATGAAGGTGTCTAGGTCAGGCAAGGTG
Organism: Tepidimonas sp. UBA997; assembly: GCA_002291945.1. Taxonomy (GTDB): domain Bacteria; phylum Pseudomonadota; class Gammaproteobacteria; order Burkholderiales; family Burkholderiaceae_C; genus UBA997. Next base: position 22,337 of record DBAZ01000026.1, on the reverse strand, counting down.
CCGGCCACGCCGCCCCACAACGCGGCTTTCCAGACGGCGGTGCGGCGGCCCATGACCGCCACGCCGACCGATGCGCCTAACAACAATTGCGATAAGGAATCCATGATGGGCAAAGATGGTACGCCCAGGCACAAACCCTCGTCAGGCGGTGGGCAAACCCGGCGGTGGCAGCAAGGCGCGCGAGGCTGCGTTTCTGACCGCCTGCGTCAGTCGCTGGGCCGTCAGGGGCTCTCTTTCCCAGTGGTGCCAGTACAGCGCCACATCCACTGGCGCATCCGGCAACACCTCCACCAGGGGCGGACGGCCGTGGCGCTGCTGGAGCTGCACTTCCGGCACCATGCCCCAGCCCATGCCCAGTTCGATGGCCGCTTCAAAGGCATCAATCGCGGGAGTGAAATGGCGAGGGTAGCGAGCGTCACGGAGCTGGAAATACTGGGCCAGAAACACGTCCTGCAAAGCGTCCTTGCGGTTGAAAATGATGGCGGGGCGACTCAGCAGGCGGTGAGGCGTGACCCGGCCGGCTGGCGTGCGACAGACCTCTGCCAATGCGGGCGTGGCCACACAGCGGTAGCGCATGACCCCGAGCGGTTCGGCCACGCAGCCCCGCATGGGCTGGGCCAGCGTACTCACACAACCCGTCACTTCGCCGTTTTTGAGTGCATCGTGGGTGTGGTCCTGGTCGTCGATCAGGATGTCGACCAGCAGATGATGACGCTGCAAAAGGCCAGCCACCCCCGGTAAAAACCAGCTCACGACCGAGTCGGCATTGATAGCCACTGACAGGCTCTGCCATCGGACTGTTGTATGCCCACTACCGCTGGGGTGGGTGATCTGGCTGAGCAGGTCGGCTTCCATGAGCTGAATCTGGCGGACATGCGTGAGCAGCGCTTGGCCCGCTGGCGTGGCCCGTACACGTTTGCCGCGGATCAGCAGGCGCTGACCCAGGACCTCCTCTAGGGATTTGATGCGCAGGGATACCGCAGCCACCGTGAGTGACAAGGCTTTGGCGGCCCCGCTGAAGCCGCCCTGCTCGACTACCGCGGTGAGCGCTTCGAGTTGTCGGGCATCGAGCATATTAAATAAAATTTGATGAAATAAAAAAACAATTAAATGAGTTTAAACCAATGACCGGTTGCGGCACACTCTGCAGCCATACTTCCTTTCTCCCGCCGGAGCGATTCATGACCTTGTCCTCCCCCGCTTTCACCGCTGGTCTGGTGATGAGTTTGTCCCTGATCATGGCCATCGGGCCACAAAACGCCCATGTTTTGCGCATGGGACTGCAGCGCCAGCACGTGGGGCTCACGATTGGCGTCTGCATCTTGGCCGACATCGTGCTCATTGCGCTGGGCGTATTGGGGCTGGCCCAGTTGGGGGGTCTGTCAGATAAATTGCATGGTGCTCTGGTGGGCGCGGGGGCACTGTTCCTGATGGTGTACGGCTGGCAGGCGTTCCAGCGGTTCCGTTCGCCTGTGGCCGCCGATCTGCCGCTCGCAAGTACTTCGCCTGTCGCTCAGACCATCACGCGTCGCCAGGCCGTCCTGTCGGCCCTGGCCTTTTCCTGGTTGAACCCCCATGGCTGGCTGGATACAGCCGTGCTCATCGGGACGGCTTCGCTGGCTTATGGCCAGGGCAGTACGCTTTTTGGCCTTGGGGCCGCCACAGGTTCTGTGGTTTGGTTCCTCGCATTGGGCGCAGCGGCATTCTGGCTGGGTCGGCGTTTGAATTCTCTGCGGGTCTGGCGTGCGCTCGATGGGTTGGTGGCGCTCATGATGTGGGGCATTGCCTTGATGCTTGTCGCCAGCCTGTTCTGATTTTGGATGTCTGAGCCCCGCATCGGCCTCCCTTAAATGGGGGAGGCGTCGGCTTTGAAAATGCCGGAATAATCCTCCCTTCATACAGGGAGTAAGGCCATTGAAGCCGATCAAGGGAGTGCGCCTCGCCGTGTTGGGCGGGGTATTGGGTATGGTGCTGGGCGTGGCCCAAGCGCAAGATGCCGCCGTGCTGGAGGCCGAATCGCAGCGGCAGCAGCGCCAGGCGCTGGAGCGCGAGCGCGTGCAGGCGGAACAACTGCAGCCCAGGCCAGACGTGCGCCTGCCCCGCTCGGCAGCCGAGAGCCCGGCCACGGCATGGCCGGCGGATGAATCACCTTGTTTCGTGATCGACACCCTCCTTCTGGAGGCGGCTTCGCCTGCTCGACGATCCTGGGACTGGCTGGCAGCGCACGTGACCCAGCCCGACGACCCGGCAGACATGCTGGGGCGTTGTCTGGGTGCCCAGGGGGTGGGTGTGATCCTCGCCCGTCTGCAGCAAGCCTTGCTCAGCCAAGGCTGGATCACCACCCGCATCATCGCCCCGCCGCAAGACCTGTCCACAGGCCAGTTGCTTTTGGTGGTGCATGAAGGGCGGGTCAGCCAGATTCGTTTTGCAGAAGGCCATGGCCAGCGCGCCACCCGCTTCAATACCTTGCCCATTCGTGCAGGCGACGTGCTGAACCTGCGCGACCTGGAGCAGGGTCTGGAAAACTTCAAACGCGTGCCCACCGTCCAAGCCGACATCGCCGTCGGACCCGGCGCGGAACCTGGGCTCAGCGAACTGGTCATCCGCCATGAGCAAGCCTTCCCGTTTCGCGTGCTTGTCTCGCTGGACGACTCGGGCCAACGGAGCACCGGCACCTATCAGGGCGCCATCACGGTGAGCTACGACAATCCCTTCACCCTGAGTGACCTGTTCTATTTCACGGCTCACGGCGCAGTGGGTGGGCAATCGGCAGGGCCACGGGGCAACAGCGGCTATGTGGCCCACTACTCGGTGCCCTGGGGCCATAACCTGTGGTCGTTGAACAGCAGCCGTAGCCAGTATCGCCAGACGGTGGCCGGGGCGATCCAGGACTACACCTACAGCGGCCAGAGCCAGCAGTGGGACGTTCGACTGTCGCGCGTGGTGCAACGGGATCAGCAGGGCAAGACCACAGCCGCCATACGGGGTTTTCACCGCCAGTCGCGCAACTTCATAGACGACACCGAAGTCGAGGTCCAGCGCCGCGCGGTGTCGGGCGTGGACTTGAGCGTGGGCCATCGCCGCAGCGCGGGCGCAGGGCATTGGGAAGCCCAGCTGACGCACCGTCAAGGCATCAAAGCCTGGGGGGCCTTGCCCGCTCCGGAAGAAGCGTTTGGCGAAGGCACGGCGCAGATGCGATTGTGGCTGCTAGACGCCCAGCTGAGCCAAGCCTTTTTGGTCGGTGGTCAGCGCTGGACTTACCAGGCGCAATTACGCCGTCAGTGGCATCAGACGCCATTGACTCCGCAAGATCGCATGGCCATCGGTGGGCGGTACACCGTTCGTGGCTTTGACGGCAATCAGGTGCTATCAGGTGACAGCGGCACCCTGTTGCGCCAGGAAGTGGCCACCCCGCTCGGGTCGAGTCCGTTCAGTGTGTATGCCGGGCTGGACTGGGGGCGTGTCGGTGGCCCTGCCGCAGAACGCCTCGCAGGCCGCGAACTCATGGGTGGCGTTCTGGGCCTGCGCTGGTTTTCAATGCAGCCCGCGGTTGCATCATGGCGGTGTGCGAGGCGGCGCAGCGGGCAGGTAAGGGCGGCGCCAGAGCGCTGGGTTCAACGGTGCGTGCGGGCCGCGTGGCAGGCTTTGCGCGGGCATGCCTTGCCCTGACGAGCCTGAGCGCAGCACTGGTGCAGGCGCAGATCGTGGCCGACCCCAGCGCTCCCGGTAACCAGCGCCCCACCGTGCTGGCTGCGCCCAACGGCGTGCCCTTGGTCAACATCCAGACCCCCAGTGCCGCCGGGGTCAGCCGCAACACCTACCAGCAGTTCGATGTCGGTACCCCAGGCGCCGTGCTCAACAACAGCCGCACGAATGTGCCTACCCAACTCGGCGGCTGGGTGCAGGGCAACCCATGGCTGGCTGGCGGCGAAGCCCGCATCATCCTCAACGAAGTCAACAGCCAGCACCCCAGCCACCTCAACGGCTTTGTGGAAGTCGCCGGGCGGCGGGCCGAAGTCATCATCGCCAACCCGGCGGGCATACAGGTCAACGGAGGCGGCTTCATCAACGCCAGCCGCACCACCCTCACCACCGGCACCCCGGTCATGAATGGCGGCCAATTGGCGTCGTTTCAGGTGCAGCGCGGCACCATCCGCATCGACGGCGCCGGGCTCAACAACCCGCACAGCGACTACACCGCCATACTGGCGCGAGCCATCGAGGTCAATGCCCATGTCCACGCCCAGCAATTGCACCTCATGGCGGGGGTGAGCACGGTGAACGCCGAACACCCCCTCGTCCCAAGCGGTGCCGCCCCTGAAGCCCAGGGGGCCACCCCTCACTTTGCCCTGGATGTGAGCGAGCTCGGCGGCATGTACGCTGGCCACATCCGCCTCATCGGTACCGAAGCCGGGGTCGGCGTGCGCCACCACGGCACCCTGGCAGCGGGTGTGGGCGATGTACACATCAGCACCCACGGCTGGCTCAGCTCGGCTGGGTGTATCGAAGCCGCCCAGCACCTGAAGGTCCAGGCCCAAGAGGTCACCCATCAGGGGGTGATGGACAGCGCACACACGCACATCCAGGCGACCACGCTGGACAACGTCGGCACCGGTCGGATCTTTGGCGACCGTGTTTCCATTGCCGCGCACACCCTGACCAACCGAGAGGCCACCGGCGATGACGTCACCCTCCCTGGCACCAGTGCTGCGGCGGCCATCGCTGCGCGCCAGCGTCTGGACATCGGCGTTCAACACCTCACCAATCGGGAGGGTGCGCTGCTCTTCAGCGCCGGCGAGCTGGCCATCGGGGGGGCGCTCGATGCCCACCACCACGCCCTCACCGATGGCAGCGCCCACGCACAGACCTTGAACAACCAAAGCGCCACCATCGAGAGCTTGGGCCACATGGCTCTGGCTGCCCATGTGCTGCGCAACACCAACGCCCATTTCCACACCGAGCTGACCCTCATCAGTGGGCCGGAGTCGCTCACCCTGATCCAGCCCCAGGGCAGCAGCACCCGCATCGACCGCAGAAACCTGTACTGGGAAGGCTGGAGTCGGGCCGGGCAGTACCGGTTCGACACCACACCGGCGCCCTCGGGCCCATTCGAGCTGGGCAGTACGCCCATTCCCGATGTCCTGGACGGCGACGACAACCCTTATCCGGCCAACCACCCCGTCTGGGCACACTTCGGGCTGACCGCTCCCGTGGAGGCCCCCGCTGAACCCACCGTCATTGCCCCCACGGCCCCAGATCCCGCCTCCGCCCAAGCCTGCGAATCGGGCACTCCCGGCTTCGATGCCACTGCGTGCGGGGCATACCAGTCGGCGCTCAGCCAGTTCCAAACCAGTCAGGCCGCCTACGACCTGGCCTGGGCCCAGCATCAACAAGCCCGGGAGCAGTGGGAGTCAGATACCGAGGCCGCCTACGATGCGCTGTCGCAGGCGATCACCACGTACAACGCCCAGTTCGCCGGTGCCGTGATTCGTTCCTGGACCCAGTTCGAGGTCACCCAGACGGTGTCAGAAACCCGGGTGACACGCAGCGAACCGGGCCAGATCATCGCGGGCGGGAGCATGACCCTGCGCGGTCAGGACCTGCTCAACCACAACAGCCACATCACCGTCGGGCAGAGCCTGCAAGGCGACATGGACAACCTGGTCAACGCCGCCGACACCGGGCAGCGCATCGTCAGCCAGGTGGGGGCCGCACAATTCACCCGCAGCCGCTGGCGCGGAGGCTTACGGCGCTACCACCAGCGCGACTGGTTTGGCGTCACCCCCTACGCCCCGGCGGATGAAATCAGTACCCTCATGCTGCAAGAAGCCACCGACCTCAAAAACCAAGCCGCATCAGAAACCGACCCCGCGCGCAGGCAAAGCCTGATCGACCAGGCCCAGGCGCTGGAGCTGGCCTGGCAAGAAGGCGGCAGCTCTCGCGTGGCCCTGCACACCCTGGTGGGTGCCTTGGGCGGCGGCGCAGGCGGAGCACTGGGTGCCGCCAGCAGCCAAACACTCATACCCCAGCTGGGCGCCGCCATTGATGATCTGGACGTGCCAGTGGAAGTCAAACAAGCACTCACCCAAGTGGTTGCGATGGGCGTGGGTGCTGCCTTTGGCGGAGCCAGCGGAGCGGCCAGCGCGCAAAACGCCACCGCCCAGAACTACCTCACCCCCCGAGAAAACCTCACCCGCAACCGAGCCGAGGCGCAGTGCCGCGTCAGCCCGGGCAGCGAGGCGTGCGTGACTGCAGCGCGGCTGAATGTGTTGGATCAACGGCGAGACCAGGAACTGGCCAAAGCGGCGCAGGCCTGCAACGGTGGAAACACACAAGCGTGCCAGGACCTGAGCCGCACCCTCAATCAGTTCGCCGCCCAAGGGCAAGCCGAGCTGCAGCAGCTGGCGCAGGAGCTCGGGCCCAGCTGTGCACCCCCCAAAGACTGCGCGAACGCAGCGAATTGGATGAACAACGAACTCAAGACCTTGCAACAGTTTGGCAACCAGATCTGGGCGGCCAACGCCAGTGGCGCAGTGGTGCCCACGGTGGGGCCGGAGGGGGCGCTGGCCGGTGGCCTGTACGGGGCCGTGCGGTTATCGGCAGCAGGCTTTGGCCTGGGTGCGGGCTTTGATGCAGCGGGCCAGCTGGTGATGAACGGCAGCATCCGGCCCGAGCAGAGCTTGGTGGCGGGGATGACGGGGGCGGTGGGGGTGCCGCTGGCAGCAAGGGGCATGCGTTGGGCGCCAGTTGCAGGGGCCGGGGCTGCCGGACTCAACACCACCTTCAACAATATCTACTACGACGAAAACACGAACGTGTGGGTGGCGGGCGGCTTGGGTGGAGCGTTTGGTGCGGCTGGGCCAGCTGTTGGCTCTCGCATTCAAAATGCATTAACTCCGTTATTCACCAACACACCACGCATCCCCGCCACAGGGCCAACCCATATACCCAGCACACCTCCCTGGCTCACCAACATGCCCCAACAAATAGGCACAACTGTGAAGGAAACGGTGAGCAATTTCCCCAGCTTCATACCACTGGACAACGGTAAGCCGAAACAGCAGCACGGGAGTAAGCCATGATCCGGCGGCTGCACGATGCGGTCACGCGTGTGGGAGATCGGTATGAAAGCTTCATGGAGCGCATGGCACGTGTTGAGACATTGGGCGCATTGGTGTTTAGTCTGATTTTTTTTGGATTGCTCTGGGCCTTCGCTTGGTACGCACACATCATCGGCCCCTGGGTGGACAACCTCATGGGCTGGGGGCCGCATGACACTGATTCCGAGGGCAAGGTTCGCTGGCGACGCATGTGGTCCACAGCTGTTTGCCTTCCAGGAATTTTGGCGAGTATCTGGCTGTATATCCGCAACCACCGCAACCGCCGCAAATGAGCCGGGGCAGGCGCTCTTATCCAGAAGTCGCGTACATCTGCAAGCAAGCCATGCTGGCCGATACCCAACCTGACGAAGAAACAAACACCAGCGGCAAGCCATGAACCGCCAAACCCACCGCCTTATCTTCAACAAGGCCCGAGGCTGCCCGATGGCGGTGGCTGAAAGCGCTCGAAGCTCAGGCGGTGCAAGTTGTTCCGGTGCACGGCGCAGGCGCAGGGCTTGCAGTGCTACCCCCTCCCTCACCCAAGCCCCCAACCGAGACCAAGTCAGCTCAGAAGTCAACGCCCAGGTGCTCATCACGCAGGAGTTTGGCAGGCAAGCCAGCAGGGCGGTGGGCGACTATGCGGGAGCCCAATACGCCAAAGCCCAAGCCGCTGGCGACACAGAGGGCATGGCCGCCTGGGCCGAAGGCGGCAAGCACCGGGTGGCGCTGCACATGCTGGTGGGCGGCCTCACCGGTGGGGTGCAAGGTGCGGTGGGTGCGGGTGTGGCCAGTGCGGCGGTGCCTCAGATAGAACAACTGCAAGAGCAACTCACAGCCGCCCTGCAAGACGCCGGTCTGGGTGACAGCGCCGCCAGAACGATCGCCAGCCTGGCCAGTGGCGCCACGGCAGCGACCCTCGGTGGGGCAGCGGGCGGCGCAACCGGCGCAGCCACGGCGTTCAATGCAGACATGAACAACCGGCAGTTGCATCCCGACGAAAGAAGACGTGCTGCAGACTTGGCAAGGAAGAGCGGGGGCCGGTACACGCAAGAAGACATCGAGAATGCCTTGCGCAATGCAGGCAACCGCGAGTTGGGAGAAGACATCACCACCGGCATGACAGCCAGGAGCAATGACGAGGTGTACGACACAGGGGCGGTGTGGCAACAGGGAGCGCCAGGCAGCGGGGCGATCGTGCAGGAACTGCCCAACCAAGGCCGGGTCGACCCCGAACTGGCCGCCTTCATCCAAGCCCACACGGGCGGCAGCACCACGCCATACTACTGGAGCGACGTGCAGCTGGGCAAAGTGCAACCCCCGGCACCCAACCCCAACGCACACCTCAATACCCTGCTACCCAACGCAAAAGGGCATATCACGGCAGAGGCAGCGGCGGGGTTGTTGCCCGTGCGCAACCCGATACGGGACATTGAGGATATACGCCACGATGTGGCAAGCAGCGCTGAGATGGTGGGGCGAGGGGCAGATATAACAGCGGCAACTTCGACCATGGCAGCGGCTGTACCTGGCCCGCACCAGCCAGGGGCGGCTACGACGGCTGCGGTTGCAACTGGAGTCGGGTTTGTCGCCAATGCTATTGAGCAGTTGGCTCGGCCGGATGTGGGGAGAGGAATGAACGATTCGCTGAGCGCAATCTTGCAAGAGAGAATTGATCGAAGAGGATGAGGCTCCTCATCTTGGTGGCTATTGGGGCTGGACGGTACCCAATCGGCCTTGGTCGCGTTCGAACTTTGAGCGATTGGTTAGAGGCCAAGCTTGGGCGGGGTATCCGAATTTGAACTTCAAAGACCTAGATGCACACAGCGCCCAGGTCACTGGCACATGGAGTGACGAAGCATTGCTGCGCATCATCAAAGGGGTATCGAGGCGTTACACCAGCTTACTCAGAAACCCCCGGCACCAAACGCCCGATAGCGTTGAGTGGCACTTTCTGATCAACGGAGGCGACGATCTGACAATTACCTTTGAGCGAGCGATGCCAAACACCTCAAACTGGCGGCTCAGGGTGCAGCTGTACGAATGGGCAGGGCGTCGACAGCCACCCCGTCTGGCGCAGACACACACCACTGAGTTTGTAGTGCAGGCAACGAACGAAGGGCAGTCTGGTGCAGAGGGTCAAGGGTGAGGTGCAAGGTATGGTGAGCATAGGGCGTTGTAGGTGGCGTGTCTGCGCCACCGCCACACAACGCCACAGAAGCCAAAGCACCACCGCCAGCGCAGTGGCGACGGCCACCACCTTTGCCGCAGGCGCTGCCCTCAAAGACCTCGGTAGCCAGGACAGCCTCAAAGGGCTGATTGCCAGCATGGCCACCGCAGGGGCCTTGAACAGCCTGGGCAGCCACATGCACATAGGCGGCAAGCCGCTGGCAATCGGTATCGCATACCGTTTCTGATCGCCGAATCACCCTCGTGACCAAAAGTCCGCCTGGCCATACTGCTGTTTCAGGAATTCGATCCACAATCGCACGCGTAAGGGTAGGTGTTTGCGCTGCGGCAGCACGGCATAGATGCCGTTGGGTGGCGCGGCAAAGCTGTCCAGCACGGTGGAAAGGCGGCCGGCTGCAATGTCGGCCTCCACTTCCCAGATGCTGCGCCAGGCAATGCCGTAACCGGCCAGGCACCATTCGTGTAGCACCTGACCATCGGTGCAGTCCAGGGGCCCGCGTGGCCGCAGGTAAACCAGTTTGGCAGACGCCTCCGCCGTGGCTGGTAACTCGAACGCCCAGCCTCGGGTTTGCGAGGCGTCGGACGACAGGGTCAGGCAGTCGAAGCGGCTGAGGTCGTTGGGATGGGTCGGCACTCCGTGCTGTTTCAGGTATTGGGGGGTGGCCACACAAAGGCGCCTGTTGTCGGCCAGCCGCATGCTGATGAGGGAAGAATCCGGCAAGTCACCCACGCGGACGGCACAGTCGTAGCCCTCGGCCGCGAGATCAATCACACGGTCACTCAGGTTGAGCGAAATGGTGACGTCCGGGTGCAGCTCCCGGAAACGGGGTACCAGCGGCGCAACATGCCGACGGCCAAATCCAGCTGGGGCGGTGATGCGTAAATGCCCCTGAGCCTGCACGCCACCGGCGCTTACGCTGGTTTCGGCCTGCGCCAGATCGGCCAACAAACGTTGACAATCTTCCAGGAAAGCACTGCCTTCGTGGGTTAGGGTCAGTCGGCGTGTGGTGCGAACCAGCAACTTCGCGCCCAGATGAGCCTCAAGCGCATCCAGTCGGCGGCCGATCAGGGCGGGTGCCACACCTTCGGCTTGCGCAGCCGCAGTCAGGCTGCCTTTGGCGGCGACCGACACAAACGTTTCCAGGGCTTTGAGTTTGTCCATGTCAGCCGAATCCAACGAAGCCATCAGAGGTCTGTCAGACGCTCAGGGTTCAACTCGCGAAACCGATGGTCGATGTAGTAGCCGCCGTACTCGGTGTAGCGCAAAAAGGGTTTGACGCAGTGCCGGCAGGCCCAGACCTGACACCGGTTGTTGGGGTGGTAGGCCAACGAAATCGGTACTTCCACAGACCAGGGGTCCATCCCGGCGGGGCGGGCTTCTTCGAGGGTGGGTTCGTCGTCGCCAGGCAGCCATAGCGCCCCCAGGCACTGCAACGCAGAGACGTCGGTCGAGGCCGCCAGGGATGTCCAGCCCGGCGCCTTGAAGTGGGCACAAGCCGGGCAGTGGGCTTGTCTGCCGTGGCGTCGGGCCAATGCGGCCACCTGGGCAGGGGTGACGCGCTCAGGGCTTGCATGCATCGTGGCCGCGCCCATTATTCGGGATGCACATCCAGGGCCACCAGAAAACGGGAGACCATGTTGTAGGTGCCGATGACGGCCACCAGTTCGACCAGGGCCTGATTCCCGAGTCGGGCTTGAAGAGCTTGCTTGACATCAGGCTCAACCACGATGTGGCGGGTCATTTGCACGATGAGCTCGCACACCAGGCGGTCTAGCTCGTCGCTCCAGCAGGTCGGGTCGTACTGCGGGTGCCCCAGCAACTGCAGCCAGCCCAGTTCCGCCTCGTTGCCGCCCTCTTTCAGATAAACCGGCGCGTGCTGGATGAACTCGTAGTCCGCATCATTCAACACTGCCACCCCGCACATGGCCATTTCCCGGAGGCGGCCATTGAGCGACAAATGTTGCCGCACCTGCCCGAGAAAGACGTTCCAGCCACTGGCCAGCGGCGGGCTGTGCAGCAGCATGCGGTCGAGATTGAGCAGGTGGCCGCCACGTCGCTGCCGGATGGCGGCCACCAGCCCAGCCGGTTCTGCCAGGTCAGTCGGCTGATAAGGGACGATGCGCGGACTCACGGGGTGATGTTGTTCGCACGGATGAACGGCCCCCAAGTGTCCAGCTGACGCTGAACAAAAGCGGCGGTTTCCCGGGGGCCTTGAGCCAGAATGTTGATGCCCTGAGCCTCCAGGCGTTGCGCAACGTCCGGGTTGCGTAACGCACGCACCAAGGCCTCGTTGAAGCGGGTCACGATGGGCGCTGGGACGTTGGCTGGGCCAATCACCGCCCACCAGGCGGGTGCGTCAAAGCCGGGGAAGCCGCTTTCGGCAATGGTCGGCACATTGGGCATGGCAGGCGCACGGTTGGTCGTGGTGACCGCCAGAGGGGTCACATTGCCGGCATCGGCGTGCGGCTTCACCAGGAACAGCGAACCGATCGCCAGCGGCACCTGACCACCAACGGCGTCGTTCATCAGCGGGCCACCCCCACGGTAGGGAATGTGCGTCCAGTCGAAACCTTCTTTTTGAGCCAACTGTGCGATAGCCAGGTGGCCCAGACTGCCGGCACCGATGGTGCCGTAGTTGTTGGGGCGCTTGGCACGGGCCTCGGCCAGCAGCTGGTTGAACGTGGTGATGGTCGAGCCGCGGCTTGACACAAGAACCATTGGGGCCGTGCCTATCAGGTTGACGTGGGTGAGGTCGCGCATGGTGTCAAACGTCAGGCGTTGCAGGAAGGGATTGACGCCGTGGGTGTCAAATACCACGCCAAAGGTGTAGCCGTCCGGGGTGGCACGAGCGATGGCTGCGGTGCCGATGGCGCCCGAGGCACCGCCGATATTTTCCACGACCACGGACTGGTTCAGTTCGGTGCGCAGCGCTTCAGCCAGAATGCGCGCGACTTGGTCCACCGAGCCACCCGGCGGGAAGACGGAAATCATGCGGATGGGTTTGGCGGTGGGCCAGTCCTGTGCAAAGCTGGTCACGGCGGCGGCGGCCATCATGGCGCCTAACAGAAGTTTTTTGATCATGAATGTCTCCAGGGTTTAACCAAATACACCGGGTCATTGTAGAGTCAACAAGCGCAATCGGATCAAAAGGATGTGAAGCATGACGGACCCTCGGCCGAACGTGGTGGTTCTGGACGATTACGAGCACGCTTTCCCGCGCCTGGCTCGGTGGGATTGGGTGGCTGCGCATTGCCGTTGGCGGGTCATGCACCAGCCTTTGCGCGGCGAAGCCTTGGTGCAGGCTTTGCAGGACGTGGACGCACTGGTCCTGATGCGCGACCGCACACCGCTGCCCCCCGACTTGCTGGCCCAGATGCCCAGGCTCAAACTGGTGGTATTCACGGGCACCCGCAACCAGACCCTGGACATGGCCGCCCTGAAGGCCCGCGGGGTGACGGTTTGCCATACCGGCTGGGGCCCCTCCAAAGACAGCACCGCCGAGCTGACCTGGGCGCTGATGCTGGCCGCATACAAGCGCTTGCCAGAAAACATGGCGGGGTTGCAGGCTGGGCACTGGCGCACGGATCATGCCTTGCTGCCGGTGTTGCGCGGCGAGACACTGGGGCTGCTGGGCCTGGGTGAAATCGGCTCGCGTGTGGCGCGCATCGGGCTGGCGTTTGGCATGCGTGTGCTGGCCTGGAGCCCCAACATGACGCCCGAACGCGCCCAGCAGCACGGAGTGGAGGCCGCAACGCTGCAAGCGGTGCTGTCGGCTTCGCGCCTGGTCAGCCTTCACCTCGTGGCCAGCTCCACCACCCGCCATCTGATCAACCGCGAGCGGCTGGCCCTGATGCGGCGCGACGCCATCCTGATCAACACCTCACGCTCGGCGCTGGTGCACACGGGGGATCTGATCGAGGCTTTGCAGTCGGGTCAGTTGGCGCAGGCCGCCATCGACGTGTTCGATGAAGAGCCCTTGCCGACCGATCATCCGCTGCGGCGTTGCCCGGGCTTGCTGTTGACGCCTCACCTGGGTTTTGTGGCGCAGCCGGTGTTCCAGCAGTTTGTGACGGACGTGCAGGCCACGCTCACTGCCTGGCTCAAGGGGGAGCCTTTGGAGCGGGTGCTGTCTTGATTGCATGACTAAAAATCATCAGTCAACTGACTTTTGAGTTTTTAATGATGGCCTGAGTTTGTCATACAGTGTGGCTTTACTGTTGATGGGAAGCACCCTATGACCGCTCGCACCCCCGCCGGCCGCCTGCAAGTAGCCACCGCCCTGTACGATTTCGTCAACCAGCAGGTGCTGCCTGGCACCGGGGTGGCGCCGACCGCGTTCTGGGCCGGTTTCGATGCCATCGTGGCCGACCTGGCCCCCAAAAACATCGCCCTGCTGGCCGAGCGCGACCGCCTGCAAGCCGAGCTCGACGCATGGCACAGCGCCAACCCCGGCCCCATCACTGATATGGCGGCGTACCGCCAGTTCCTTGAAACCATCAGCTACCTGGTGCCCGCGCCCAGCGGCGTGCAGGCCAGCACCGCCCACGTGGATGCCGAACTGGCGGTGCAAGCCGGCCCGCAACTGGTGGTGCCGATCCTGAACGCCCGCTACGCGCTGAACGCCGCCAACGCACGCTGGGGCAGCTTGTACGACGCGCTGTACGGCACCGATGCCATTCCTGAGTCCGATGGCTGCGAAAAAGGCCCCGGCTACAACGCCCAGCGCGGGGCCAAGGTGATTGCCTTCGCACGCAACTTCCTCGACCAAGCCGCACCGCTGGCCAGCGGTTCGCACGCCGACGCCACCGCCTATGCCGTCGTGGGTGGCGCATTGCAAGTCACGCTCCAAGGCGGTGCCAGCTCCGGCCTAAAGGATGCGGCCCAACTGGTGGGCTACCAGGGCGATGCGGCGGCACCGAAGTCGGTGCTGCTGGTGCACAACGGCAACCACATCGACATCATCATCAACCAGGCCACCCCCATCGGCCAGACCGACCCCGCCGGCGTGGCCGACCTGGTGCTGGAGTCGGCGCTGTCCACCATCCTCGACCTGGAAGATTCCGTGGCTGCCGTGGATGCCGAGGACAAAATCCTCGGCTACCGCAACTGGCTGGGCATTCTCCAGGGCACGCTGACCGAATCCTTCGCCAAGGGCGGCCAGACGCTGACGCGCGGCCTCAACCCGGATCGCGTCTATACCGCCGCCAACGGTCAGGGCGAAGTGCGCCTGCACGGCCGCAGCCTGATGTTCGTGCGCAACGTCGGCCACCTGATGACCAACCCGGCCATCCGGTACACCGCCGCCGACGGCACCGAGCGCGAAATCCCCGAAGGCATCATGGACGCGGTGATCACCACCACCATCGCGCTGCACGACCTCAAGGGCCTTGGGGCCAACGGTATGCGCAACAGCCGCACCGGCAGCGTCTATATCGTCAAGCCCAAGATGCACGGCCCCAAGGAAGTGGCTTTTGCCGCCGAGCTGTTTGGCCGCGTGGAACAGTTGCTGGGCCTGCCCGACAGCACCGTCAAGCTCGGCATCATGGACGAGGAGCGCCGCACGTCGGTCAACCTGAAGGCCTGCATTGCCGCCGCCGCCAGCCGGGTGGCGTTCATCAACACCGGCTTCCTGGACCGCACCGGCGACGAGATGCACACCGCCATGCTGGCCGGCCCGATGGTGCGCAAGGGCGACATGAAGGCCAGCGCCTGGATCCAGAGCTACGAGCGCAACAACGTGCTGGTCGGGCTGGGCATGGGCCTGCGCGGCAAGGCGCAGATTGGCAAGGGCATGTGGGCCATGCCCGACCTCATGGCCGCCATGCTGGAGCAGAAAATCGGCCACCCCAAGGCCGGGGCCAACACCGCCTGGGTGCCCAGCCCCACTGCGGCCACGCTGCACGCCCTGCATTACCACCAGGTGCGGGTGTCCGACATTCAGCAGGAGATGGAAAAAATCGACGCCGACGCCGAACGCGACAACCTGCTGACCGGCCTGCTGACCGTGCCCGTAACCGCCACCCCCAACTGGAGCGCGGCTGAAAAACAGGCCGAACTCGACAACAACATCCAAGGCATACTGGGCTACGTGGTGCGCTGGGTGGACCAAGGGGTGGGCTGCTCCAAGGTGCCCGACATCAACGACGTGGGCCTGATGGAAGACCGCGCCACGCTGCGCATTTCCAGCCAGCACGTGGCCAACTGGCTGCACCACGGCATCGTCACCGAGCAGCAGGTGCGCGACACCTTCGCCCGCATGGCCGCCAAGGTGGACGGGCAAAACGCTGGCGACCCGGCCTACAAGCCCTTGGTGGCCAACCCCAGCGGGGCGGCTTACCGGGCCGCACTCGACCTGGTGTTCAAGGGCAAGGAGCAGCCCAGCGGCTACACCGAGCCGCTGCTGCACGCGTGGCGGTTGAAGGTCAAGGCTCACTGACCTCTGGTCGATCGCAGCCCGAGCCGGTTCAGCTCCGCCATGCTCCCCACACCGACAGGGCCAGCAAAGCCCCCATGGCGCGGTTGAACCACAGGCGACGCCAGCCTGCGGTCAGCCCATGGCTGAGGCGGTCGCCGAGCAGTGCCCACGACCCTACGCAGGGCAGGTTCACCGCGCTGAACAGTACACACAGCAGCATCATGCCCGGCAGCGAGGCATTGGCCGGCACGTAGGCGCTGAAAAAGCCCAGCACCATCACCCATACCTTGGGATTGACCAAGGTCAAATATGCCGCTTGATCAATACTTTATTGCCGGGTGAATAGAGGATCACAGGGCTTTCAGTGGCCGCCACGGTGAAGCGGGAATGCGCTCTGTCTCGCCGGCAACCAAGGGGAAACGGCCCGCTTCCCAGTCCGCCACGGCCTGCTCGATGCGCTCGCGCCGACTCGACACGAAATTCCACCAGAGGTAACGCGGCGCATCGGGCGGCTCGCCACCGACAATCAGGATATGGGCAGCCGCATCGACTGGGGCGCTCAACTGCAAAGCGCCTGAATCCGGCAAGACCATCGTCCGCGCCGGGACCGTGTGTCTGTTCAACTGGAAGGCTGAGGCGGGGGCATACAGAGCGATTTCGTCGGCCAGTCGGGGCAGCTGTAGCGAAGTACCCGGCTCCAGCGTGATGTCCACATACAGGGTGTGCATCGGCAAGGCCACCGGCGAAGTCTGGCCAAAAGCCTCACCCACCAGCACCCGGATGCCGGTTCCCCGCTCTGTGGAGCGAACCAGCTGGCTGGCGGGGATGTGCGTAAACGATGCATCGACTTCTTCATGAGACTGTGGCAAAGCCAGCCACAGCTGCAAGCCATGGCTGTCGATCGGCTGGCCGATCAGGTCTTCGGGGGTGCGTTCACTGTGCACCACACCGCTGCCAGCCACCATCAGATTGACCGCACCGGGCTCGATCCGCTGCACCGCGCCGGTTGAATCGCGATGCATCATCGCGCCTTGAAAGAGGTAGGTCAGTGTGGCCAGTCCGATGTGAGGATGAAGCCGCACATCGTGCTCACGCTGCCCGACCCCTTCCAGGGGACCCATGTGATCGAAAAACACAAAGGGCCCGACTTGCCGGTGTTGCGCCTGGGGGATCAGACGCCGCACCAGAAAGCCCCCACCCAGATCCTTTTCGTGGCCCTGCAACAGGGCCCATGGCCTTGAACCAGGGTGAGTCATCGGGTTCTCCGCTGCGTTCAGGGTAGAAACAACGATCAGGCGTTGCTGCGGCGCGCGTCCAGGCTCCAGGCACCGGCTCCGCTGGCGGCCAAGGCCAGCAAGCCACCGACCACGCCCAGGTTCTTGAAGAACATCAGTTGCTGCACAAACTGTTGCTCAGCCGGCATGGCCCAGAAGTTGTGGAAGAACACGGAGGCCACCAGAGTGAACACCGCCAGCACCAGCGCAGCCCAGCGGGTCTGAAAACCGATCAGCAAAGCCAGTGGCGCGACGATTTCGACTACCACGGCAATGACGGCACCCAACGTGGCAAACGGCAGGCCCACGGAAGCGATGTATCCCACCGTTCCTTCGAAGCCACCGATCTTGTTGATACCAGCGGGCAAGAAAAGCGCGACCATCAGCAAGCGGGCCGCCAGGGGAAACAGAGGATGATGAAACATGAGAAAACTCCTGGAATGGTCAAGATGCCTGAAATGTAGACCCCATCCATTCACAAAACGCGCGGTAGTTTTGCTCACTACATTCAAAAAATTCAAACGAAGAATACTTTTAGTGCGTCAGCCGTTTGATCAGGGAGTTCTTCGGGAATGAAATGACCAGCGGGTAAAGCCCAGCCACTCACCTTTCCTGCACATTGAGCCTGCCAAAGCGAAAGAGGGTCGAACAAGCGTTGAACCACGCCTCGTTCACCCCAAAGCACCAGGGTGTCACAGGCTATTTGCTGCCCCCGCTCACGGCTTTCACGGTCATGATCAAGGTCGATCCCGGCGCTGGCGCGGTAATCTTCGCAGGCGCTGTGGATCGCTGCAGGCCGTGCGAAGCAGCGCTGGTATTGCGCCAGCGCCTCAGGTTCCAGATGGGCTAAGCCCTGGCTGCCCCAGCCACCCAGTTTGTGGGCCAGATAAGCCATGGCGCTGTTGCCGATCAGGGTTTCCGGCATGGGGGCGGGCTGGATCAGATGAAACCAGTGGTAGTAAGCGCGGGCAAACGCCATGTCGGTTCGGGCGTACATGTCCAGCGTGGGGGCGATGTCGATCAAGCAGAGCTTGCGCACCCGATGCGGGTGGTCAAGGGCCAGCCGGTGGGCGACCCGCCCGCCACGGTCATGGCCACAGACGAAAGCGGTATCCAGTTCCAGATGATCCATCAGCGCCACGATGTCGCTGGCCATGGCCCGTTTCGAATGAGGCGCGTGGTCGGGTGCGTCCGGCTCGAAAGCGTGAGAGTCTCCATAACCCCGGAGGTCGGGCAAGACCAGTCGGTAATGTCCGGCCAGATGTCGAGCTACCCGGTGCCACATCACATGCGTCTGTGGGAAGCCGTGCAGCAGTACCAGCGCTGGGCCGTGCTGGACGCCCCCCGTTCGGTAATGTATGCGGCTCACCGGCGTGTGGTGCTCGGCGGCGGTGAATCCGTCAAACCAGGGCTGCATCATCAGAGGACGTTGGATAGGGTGAACATCACGGCCGGGCCAAGAGCGGCATCGAGCGCGTCTAGCGAGACCTGGGTTTTCGGGTGGGTGATGGGCGGTCGCACCAGGTGCATCACAGCAAGGTCCGGATACAGCGCCGCCAGATCAAACCGGAGCTGGACGGCGTCGGCGGGCGGATGCACTTCGTCCAGAATCAGGAGATGGACTTCACGGGTCTTCAACGTGTGAGCGGCTTGCACGCCGCTGGCCACGCTGTCGGCCTGAACACCCAACTGCTTCATGATGTCCAAGGCCTTCAGACGGATGTCTGGTGACGCCGAGCAGATCAGCACAAAAGCGTTGCTGACGGTCTTGAACACGGTCGATACCATGCTGTCAGGTGACTGCTGCGGGTCTCTTGCGCTGGGCAGCACCCGCTTGAACCACGCGCTCAGTTCCACGCCCTGAGGCGTGACCTCCCGTTGCAGCTCAATGCCACCGTCGGTGGCGGCAATTTGTCGAAGCAAGAGCCACTGAATACTGTCCACCAAGACGGCCGACTTCGTGGCGTGCTCGGTATGTTGTACCCGTATCCACAGACAACCTCGGACGGGTTCATCCGACGAGGTGCTCAGCCGCACATCCAGGTGGTGGCCCAGTGAAACGCACCAGTCCAGCATGGCATGAGCCAGGCTGTAGCCCAGGGTGGGGTCGATCAGCAGTTCGGTCGGGGCGAATTTGCGTCGCACGGTGATGCCGTGCATGGCCAACTGGTCGCGGCGCTCCTGCAGGACGGATTCGACCACATACGCGAGATCGATTTTTTCGTGGGACTGTCGCACTTGCCCACTTTGAAAACGGATGATCTGTTGCGCGTGAATGCCACAACGTTTGAGCCGCTGGGCCGGGTTGACCAACACCTGCAACTCGGCATCGCTCAGCTTGCCACGTTGCACCATGAGTTCGAGGCCACGTACCAGCAGATCCACGGATTCAATGGCCTGATCGGTCAAGGCCAAGACGAGTTCAGGCCAGTGCTCGGCCATGCGCCAGGTCGAGTCCGTCAGGCCAGTTGGAGTCACCCCTGGCCCGGGTTCTGCGGCTGGGGGGTGGAGGGATGGGGTCATGGTGGAGAAAGGCAACGCCGACCCGAAGCAGTGTACAACCCTGACGGCCGTCGGGCTCAGGGGGGTGGGTTCTTGGCGAGTGACAAAATAGCGAAATGAACGCCCCTTATCCCGCCTACCCCCTGTCGCGTCCACGCCGCTTGCGCCGCGACGTTTTCACCCGCAACCTGGTGCGCGAACACCACCTGATGGTGCATGACCTGATTTACCCGGTGTTCGTGCTCGATGGCCAGAACCGGTGCGAACCCGTGGCCTCCATGCCGGGCGTCGAACGCCTGAGCCTGGACCGGCTGCTGCCGGTGGCCCACGAGTGCGTGGAACTGGGCATTCCGGTGCTGGCGCTGTTCCCCGTCATCGAGCAGTCGCTCAAAACCCCCGATGGCCGCGAAGCCCACAACCCCGACGGGCTGATTCCCCGCGTGGTGGCCGAACTCAAGGCCCAGGTGCCCAACCTCGGCATCATGACCGACGTCGCGCTCGACCCCTACACCAGCCACGGCCAGGACGGCCTGCTGGATGCGCACGACTACATCCTCAACGACCCCACGGTCGAGGCGCTGGTCAAGCAGGCGCTGTGCCAGGCCCGCGCCGGTGTGGACATCGTGGCCCCGAGCGACATGATGGACGGGCGCATCGGTGCCATCCGCCAAGCGCTGGAAGCGCACGGCCATGTCCACACCCGCATCATGGCTTACAGCGCCAAGTACGCCAGCGCCTTCTACGGACCCTTCCGCGATGCCGTGGGCAGCGCCGCCAACCTCGGCAAAGCCGACAAAAAGGTCTATCAGATGGACCCCGGCAACACCGACGAGGCCCTGCGCGAAGTGGCGCTGGACATTGCCGAGGGTGCCGACATGGTGATGGTCAAGCCCGGCATGCCCTACCTGGACGTGGTGCGCCGCGTGAAGGACGCATTCCAAGTGCCCACCTTCGCCTACCAGGTCAGCGGCGAGTACGCCATGCTCAAAGCCGCCGCACACAACGGCTGGCTGGCCCACGACGCGGTGATGATGGAAAGCCTGCTGGCCTTCAAGCGCGCCGGGGCCGACGGCATCCTGACCTACTTTGCCCGCGACGCCGCTCGCCTGCTTCAAGTCTCGCCCAGCGCATGAAATCGTTGCGTCCACAAGAAGCTTGGGCCTGGCTGCAGGCCCATGCAGCGGCCCCTGCGGAACAGACACCACTGTTCGTCGACGTCCGTATGGAAATCGAGTCCTTGTACGTCGGCAGGCCTCCAGGCGTGGTGCACATTGCCTGGTACGACTACCCCGAACTGACGCCAGACCCGGCGCATTTCGTCCGCCAGGTGGAGCGGGAGGCCGGCCGCAAAGACCGTCCGGTCTTGCTGATCTGTCGCAGCGGCTGCAGAACCCAGGTGGCGGCCCAGGCGTTGCAAGCGGCCGGATTCACCGATGTCAGCCACGTATTGCATGGTTTCGAGGGGGATCTGGACGCACACTTCCACCGCTCCAGCGTCAATGGCTGGCGCTACGATGGCTTGCCCTGGGAACAGATGTGAACGAGGATGCCTTTGGTTTCAACGCCTGACACGCTGGATGCGCCCACCACCGGCCTGACAGCCGCCTGCCAGGCCGTGCTGCAGGAGGTGTTTGGCTACCGCGACTTTCGTGGCCCGCAGGCGGCGATCGTGGAGCACGTCGGTGGCGGCGGCGACGCGCTGGTGCTCATGCCCACCGGGGGCGGCAAGTCGCTGTGCTACCAGATACCGGCCATCGTGCGTCATCGGGCCGGGCAAGGGGTGGCGGTCGTGGTATCGCCCCTGATTGCGCTCATGCACGACCAGGTCGGTGCCTTGCTGGAAGCCGGGGTGGCGGCGGCGTACCTGAACTCCAGCCTGAGCCCGGAGGCCGCCACCGAGGTCGAGCGCCGCCTGCTGCGCGGCGAACTCACGCTGCTCTACGCCGCCCCCGAGCGCCTCACCACCCCGCGTTGCATGGCCTTGCTGCAGACGCTGCATGAACGCCGCCAGTTGAGCCTGTTTGCCATCGACGAAGCGCATTGCGTGAGCCAGTGGGGGCACGATTTCCGCCCGGAATACCGCAGCCTGGCGGCCTTGCACGAGCGCTTTGCCGGAGTGCCCCGCATCGCCCTGACCGCCACCGCCGACGCCCTCACCCGGGCCGACATGGTGCAGCATCTGCAGTTGCAGGAGGCGCAGCATTTCGTCAGCAGTTTCGATCGCCCCAACATCCGCTACCGGATCGTCGAAAAAAAAGACAGCCTGCAGCAACTGCTGCGCTTCATACGCGCTGAGCACATGGGGCCGCAGGGGCACGATGCCGGGGTGGTGTATTGCCAGTCGCGCCGCAAGGTCGAGGAGGTGGCCGCCCAGCTCGCTGCAGCCGGGCTGCAAGCCCTGCCCTACCACGCGGGCCTGGACGGCGCGGTGCGCCAGCGCCACCAAGACCGCTTTTTGCGGGAAGAAGGCCTCATCATGGTGGCCACGATTGCTTTTGGCATGGGCATCGACAAGCCCGACGTCCGGTTCGTGGCGCACCTGGACATGCCGAAGAACATCGAGGGCTACTATCAGGAAACCGGGCGCGCCGGGCGCGATGGCGAGCCAGCCAACGCCTGGATGGCTTATGGCCTGCAAGACGTGGTCAACCAGCGCCGCATGATCGACGAAAGCCCGGCGGCCGATGCGTTCAAGCAGGTGTTGCGCGGCAAGCTCGATGCCCTGCTGGCTCTGGCCGAAGCCAACGACTGCCGCCGCGTGCGCTTGCTGGGGTATTTCGGTGAGGCCGCATCGGCATGCGGCAATTGCGACAACTGCCTTGCCCCACCCCAGACTTGGGACGCCACCGAAGCGGCCC
>DBAZ01000057.1:37465-41495 GCA_002291945.1 Tepidimonas sp. UBA997 | reverse complement strand
CCTTGTCGAACTGGGTCAGCGTGCCGACGATGCCGAAATCGAGCGAGATGTAGCGCCCGAAGGTGCCCGGCTCGATACTGACCTGAATGTTGCCCGGGTGCATGTCGGCGTGGAAGAAGCCATCGCGAAAGACCTGGGTGAAAAAAATGTTCACGCCGTCCCGGGCCAGCTTCTGGATGTCCACCCCTGCGGCCCGCAAGCGATCGACCTGGTTGATGGGCAGGCCCTTCATGCGCTGCATGACCAGCACGTCGCTTCGGCAGTGATCCCAGTGCATTTCGGGGATCAACACCAGTTGCAGGTCTTCCATGTTGCGCCGCAACTGGGCGGCGTTGGATGCCTCGCGGATCAAGTCGAGTTCGTCGTGCAGGTATTTGTCGAATTCGGCCACCACCTCGCGCGGCTTGAGCCGTTTGCCGTCGGCAAACCAAGCCTCGACCCAGCCCGCCATCATGCGCATCAGGCCCAAGTCTTTTTCGATGATGGGCAGCATACCCGGTCGCAACACCTTGACGGCCACTTCCCGGCCGTCTTTCAGGACGGCAAAGTGGACTTGGGCAATCGAGGCGCTGGCCACCGGCTTTTGCTCAAACTGGGCGAATACCGCGTCCAGCGGCTGGCCAAACGAGCGCTCGATGGTGGCCACCGCCACCGCCGACGGGAACGGCGGCACCCGGTCTTGCAGCCGGGCCAGTTCTTCGGCAATGTCGGGCGGCAGCAGGTCGCGGCGGGTGGACAGCACCTGGCCGAACTTGACGAAAATCGGGCCCAGCCGCTCCAGCGCCTCGCGCAAACGGGCACCGCGCGGTGCCTTCAGGTTGCGCCCGACGGAAATGATGCGCCGAACGGTGCGCAGCAGCGGGTTCTGGAAGCCCGACAAAACCAGCTCGTCCAGCCCGAAACGCAGCACCACCCAGACGATGAAGGCCCCGCGAAAAAAACGATGGATCACTGCGGCTCCCGACGCACCAGCCGCCCGACCAGGGTCTGCAGCCGCTCGCGCAGCGTTTTGAGGGCAGCCACCAGTTGGTATGCCGCCGCATCGCCCACGATGCGCGACAGGTCTTCTTCGACGTCCCAGCGCACGTTGTCGGCCAGCCAAGCCACCTCGGCGGCCAACTGGACATCGCCCTGAATATCGACCGGGGGCTTCTGGCCCTGCGCCAAGGTCTGCAGCAGCGTCAGGGGGGAAGTCAGCGGGACGGTCAGGCGCAAATCGGGCGCATCACTGGCTTGGGCCAAGCCCAGCAAACCGGCGGGCGTGGGCTGCACCGGAAACACGAACGGCCCCCAGTGCAAGGCCACCACCTTGCCCTGCTGACGGCGCAATCGATCCATGGCTTGGGGTTCCTGCATCAGCACGTGATTCAGCAGCAGGATCACGCGGTTCTGGATGTCCGACTTGAGCCAGTCGGGCGGCTGAGGCAAGGACTCAAGCAAGCCCTTGAGGGCATCAGGGCCGGGCAGGGGAAAAGGGGATTGGGTCATAGCCGCGATTTTGACCGATAAAGTTGGGTTGGCACCACACCGGGCCGATGCCCCGACGCTGAACACACGGGCCCAGAGAAACCAAAAGCCTGCACAGAGGCAGGCTTTTGGTTCACGCAACCAAGCGCCAGATCACTGCAGCGCTTGCACACCAGCGACCAGCCAGCCGCCGTTGCCAGCGATCGGCCGGGTGATGTTCCAGACCTCGCGGAAGGGGTTCGGGCCGGCCAAGGGTTCTTCCCGGATCATGCCGGAGAACTCGACGCTGGCCATGTAAACCCCGTTGAGTTCCTCGATGCCGAGCAAGCGGGCTTCGAGCATGACGACTTCGGTCTTGTTGGCCTGACCGGGGGACTGCATGTCACGCTCACGCAACTGATGCTGGATTTCGGTCAGCATGTCATCGGTCATCATGGCGCGCAGGGCGGCAAGGTCGGCGCGATCCCAAGCGTCTTGCAGCTTGACGAAGTTGCCTTTGCAGGCACGCAAAAAGCCCTCGGTGTCAAAACCCGCCGGGATGCCCCAAGTCTGCGGGCCGTTCAAGGCCGAGCCGATCAGGCTGCCGCCTGGGTTGCCGGAAAACTCGGTTTTTTGAGCCGAGGGGCTGGACGTGCGCTCCCACGGGCGGGCCGATGCGTCATTGCCGACGTTGTACGGGCTGTAGTCGCGCAAAGCCGTGCGGCCACCTGCACCGGCCCCTTGAAAGGCCATGGGCGAGGAAGCCTGCTGCGCAGCGGCGCGTGCCCGGCGCACCATGAGCACGATCGCGACGATGGCAGCGCCCAGCAAGAGCAGCAGCAACATCTGGGCAAACTCTTCGCCGAAGCCGAGCGAAGAAGCCAGCCAAGCCAAGCCCAGACCAGCGGCCAGCCCGCCCAGCATGGCACCCCACGGACGGGATGGCACCGGTTGATTGGGCGTGGTGGCGGGCCGATTCACGTTTTGAGCCGGTGGAGCACTGCGGTTGACATTGGAGGACTGCTGGCCAAAAGAACCCCCACCCCCCAGACGCTTGGCCCAAGCGTCGGACGATGTGGCGGCCAACATGACCATGACCATGATGACGGACAAAAATTTCATGCGACTCTCACTTCTTTCAAATAGAACCATCAACACTTCAATCCAACATGCAAGGCGGTCACGCCAGCGCTCAGGTTGTGGACATCCACATGCCCGAATCCGGCATCACGCAGCATCGCACGCAGGGTCTCCTGATCCGGGTGCATGCGGATGGACTCTGCCAAGTAGCGGTAACTGGCTTCGTCCTTCGCCACCCAAGCGCCCAGTTGGGGCAGGATGTTGAAACTATACCAGTCATAGGCCTTGCGCAACGGCGGTGCCACTTTCGAGAACTCCAGCACCAGCAGCTTGCCACCGGGTCTGACGATGCGATTCATTTCCTTGAGCGCAAGTTCCTTGTGCGTCATGTTGCGCAAGCCAAAAGCCACCGTGACGATGTCGAAATAGTCATCCGGGAAAGGTAATTGTTCAGCGTCGCAGACCAAGGTCGGCAGCAAGACGCCGCAGTCGAGCAGGCGGTCACGCCCTGCCCGCAGCATGGACTCGTTGATGTCGGTATGCACCACTTGGCCCGTCGGCGCGACCAGCGGGGCAAATGCCAAGCTCAGGTCGCCCGTGCCGCCAGCAATGTCGAGCACCCGGTCGCCGGGGCGCGGATGGGCCACGGTGACGGCGTAACGCTTCCAGACACGGTGCAAACCGGCCGACATCAGATCGTTCATGACGTCGTAGCTGGACGCCACCGAATCGAACACGCCCCGCACCCGGCGGGCTTTGTCGCGTTCATCGACGGTTTCGAATCCGAAATGGGTGGGGTTCATGGCGCTATGGTAACGGGTGCCAAGGCGGCTCAGTGGGCATGACCGCAGGTCGGGCCGGTTTTTTCTGGCATCGGGTCGTCGCGGCCAGCGCCAGCGGCGGCCAGTCGGCGTTCGTAATCGGCCCACAGCTCGGCTTGCCGGGTGCCCAGCAAGTACAGGTAATCCCAACTGTAGATGCCGGTGTCGTGGCCATCGGAAAAAGTGGGTTGCACGGCGTAGTTGCCGACCGGCTCCAACGCCACGATGCCGACCTCGCGTTTGCCGGTCTGCAACACGTCCTGACCGGGGCCATGACCCTGCACTTCGGCAGAAGGCGAATACACGCGCAGCAGCTCGAAAGGCAGCTTGAAGTGGGCCCCGTCGGCGAACACGATTTCGAGCACCCGCGACTGGGCGTGTAGCGTGATGCCCTGCGGCAAGGGTGTGCTTGGGGTGAGTCCGGCCATCAGCGTGGCTCCTGGCGTGCGTGGTTTGATACTGAGACGGTCAGCCCAGCAGCGCACGCGCCACGGCGGCGTCGCACGCCGTGAGCGCCGTTTGCAGGGCGGCCAGCGGGCCGGGTGGGGCCTCCCGCTGGGCCGGGGCCCAGACCGGGGCGGGAAAGTGGCTGTCCCAGTCGTGGCGGGCGATCACGTGCCAGTGCAGGTGCGGCACCACATTGCCCAGCGCGGCGAGGTTGACCTTGGTCGGCTGCAGGTGGG
>DBAZ01000057.1:0-37056 GCA_002291945.1 Tepidimonas sp. UBA997 | reverse complement strand
CGTCGCTCAGGTCGGTCCACTCGGCCACATGGGCGTTCCAGATCACCCGGTAAAAACCGGGAAACGCTTGGGCGTCGGCACCGGTCACGCGCACGATGCGCAGCTCGGCCTGACGCCACACGACCTGCCCCCCGTCGGCCGCACACAGCGGGCACGTCGCCGGGAACGTGGCGGGGCCGGTCACACCAGCACCCGCTCGATGCCACCGGCGTTGGCCTTGGCCACATACTCCGGTAGCCAGTTCTCGCCCAGCAACTGCTTGGCCATTTCGACCACGATGTAATCGGCTTCGAGCAGGCCATTGTTCAGGTCGTCGCCGTAGCGGCTCAGGCCTTGGTAGCAGCTCGGGCAACTGGTGAGGATTTTGGTCTTGCCCTGCGGGGCCGCCACACCGTGCTGCTTGGCCAGCTTGGCCAACTGCTCGGCGTTTTTCTGCAGCTCTTCTTCTTTGCGAAAGCGCACCTGAGTCGCAATGTCGGGCCGCGTCACGCCCAGCGTACCCGACTCGCCGCAGCAGCGCTCGGCCTTGACCACCGCGTCACCCACCAGCGCCTTGACCGTTTTCATCGGGTCCTGCAGCTTCATGGGGGTGTGGCAGGGGTCGTGGTACAGGTAGGCACCCTTGGGCTCCAGCCGGATGCCCTTCTCCAGCAAATACTCGTGGATGTCGATGATGCGGCAACCGGGGAAGATTTTGTCGAACTGGTAGCCCTGCAACTGGTCGTAGCAGGTGCCGCAGCTCACCACCACGGTCTTGATGTCGAGGTAGTTGAGCGTGTTGGCGACGCGGTGGAACAGTACCCGGTTGTCGGTGATGATCTGCTCGGCCTTGTCGAACTGGCCGCTGCCGCGCTGCGGGTAGCCGCAGCACAGGTAGCCCGGCGGCAGCACCGTCTGCACCCCGGCATGCCAGAGCATGGCCTGGGTGGCCAGCCCGACTTGGCTGAACAGGCGCTCCGAGCCGCAGCCGGGGAAATAGAACACGGCCTCGGTGTCGGCAGTGGTGGCCTTGGGGTTGCGGATGATGGGGACGTAGTTCTTGTCCTCGATGTCCAGCAAGGCGCGCACGGTCTTCGTGGGCAGGCCACCCGGCAGCTTTTTGTTGATGAAGTGGATCACCTGCTCTTTGATGGGTGCCGTGCCCACGGTGGCCGGTGGGGCGCTGGTCTGCTTGCGGGCCAGGCCGCTGAGCAGCTTGTTCGCCCAGCGCTGGGCCTTGAAGCCCACCCCCACCATGGCGCTGCGGGCCAGCTTGATGGTTTCGGGGTTGGTGGCGTTGAGCATCAGCATGGCAGCGGCATTGCCGGGCCGAAAGCTCTTTTGCCCCATCTTGCGCAGCAGGTTGCGCATGTTCATGGACACGTCGCCAAAGTCGATCTTGACCGGGCAGGGCGTGTAGCACTTGTGGCACACGGTGCAGTGGTCGGCCACGTCCTCGAACTCCTGCCAGTGTTTGACGCTGATGCCGCGCCGCGTCTGCTCTTCGTACAGGAAGGCTTCGATCAGCAGCGAGGTGGCCAAAATCTTGTTGCGCGGGCTGTACAGCAGGTTGGCACGCGGCACATGGGTCGAGCACACCGGTTTGCACTTGCCGCAGCGCAGGCAGTTCTTCATCGAGTCGGCAATGGCGCCGATGTCGCTCTGCTGCATGATGAGCGACTCGTAGCCCATCAGGCCGAAGCTGGGGGTGTAGGCCATGCGCAGGTCGGCGCTGCGCAGGTCGGCCTGCTCCAGCAAGGCGGGGTTGCGCAGCAGCTTGCCGCGATTGAAGCGGCCTTCGGGGTCGATGCGGCGCTTGTAATCGGTGAACGGGGCCAGTTCGTCGTCGCTCAGGTACTGCAGCTTGGTGATGCCGATGCCGTGCTCACCCGAAATCACGCCGTCGAGGCTGCGCGCCAGCACCATGATGCGATCGACCGCCTGATGGGCGGTTTGCAGCATGTCGTAGTCGTCGCTGTTGACGGGGATATTGGTGTGTACGTTGCCGTCGCCAGCGTGCATGTGCAGCGCCACCCAGACGCGGCCCTTGAGCACCCGCTTGTGGATGGCCGTACACGCCTCCAGCACCGGCGCAAACACGCTGCCGGTGAAGATGGCGCGCAAAGGCTCGCGGATCGCGCTCTTCCAACTGGCGCGCAGGGTGTAGTCCTGCAGTTGATCGAAGAAGCTGCGGCCGGTGTCGGGCTGGGTGGTGTCGAGGCCGTCGAGCCACTGCTGCCACTGGCTGCGCACGCCGCCAAGCACCGCCAGCGCACGCTCGATGTGCTCCTGCACCGTCTCGGGGCTGGGGGTTTCACCCGCTTCTTCCACCTTGCCCAGCGGCAGGTTGCCGCGCCGGAAGAAGGCTTCGAGTTCGTGGGCCAGTTGGATCTTGTTGCGCAGGCTCAACTCGATGTTGATGCGCTCGATGCCCAGCGTGTATTCGCCCATGCGGGGCAGCGGAATCACCACGTCTTCATTGACCTTGAAGGCATTGGTGTGCTTGCTGATGGCGGCGGTTTTCTTGCGGTCGGCCCAGAACTTCTTGCGCGCCTCGGGGCTGACGGCGGTGAAGCCTTCGCCGGCACGGACGTTGGCCATGCGCACCACTTCGCTGGCGGCGCGAGCCACGGCGTCGGGGTCGTCGCCCACGATGTCGCCGATCAGCACCATCTTGGGAAAGCCGCCGCGCTTGCTCTTGGTCGAGTAGCCCACGGCACGCAGGTAGCGGTCGTCCAGGTGCTCCAGGCCCGCCAGCAGGGTGCCGCTGCGCTTTTGCTCGGCAAACATGAAGTCCTTGATCTCGACGATCGAGGGCACCGCGTCCTTGGGGTTGCCGAAAAACTCCAGGCACACGGTGCGGGTGTGCTCGGGCATGCGGTGTACCACCCAGCGTGCGCTGGTGATCAGGCCATCGCAACCTTCTTTCTGCACGCCCGGCAGGCCGGACAGGAACTTGTCGGTCACGTCCTTGCCCAGACCCTCTTTGCGGAAGGTCTTGCCGGGAATGTCGAGCCGTGCGGTGCGCAGCAGGGTTTTGCCGTCGGCCTTGAAGTACTGCAGCTCGAAGCTGGCCACTTCGGCGTCGTGGATTTTGCCCAGGTTGTGGCCGACGCGGGTCACGGTCAGCCATTCGGCGTCGGGCGTGACCATGCGCCAACTGGCCAGATTGTCGAGCGCCGTGCCCCACAGCACGGCCTTCTTGCCACCCGCGTTCATGGCGATGTTGCCGCCCACGCAGGAGGCTTCGGCGCTGGTTGGATCGACGGCAAACACGAAGCCGGCACGCTCGGCGGCGTCGGCCACGCGCTGCGTCACCACACCGGCTTGGGTCCAGATGGTCGGGACTTTGTGGTCCAGGCCGGGCAGGTCGATCAGCTCGACCTCGGTCATGGCCTCGAGCTTTTCGGTGTTGATGACCACGCTCTTCCAGGTCAGTGGAATGACGCCGCCGGTGTAGCCGGTGCCACCCCCGCGCGGCACGATGGTCAGACCGAGCTCGATACAGGCCTTGACCAGCCTCGCCAACTCGGCTTCGGTGTCGGGGCAGAGCACCACGAAGGGGTATTCCACCCGCCAGTCGGTGGCGTCGGTCACGTGGCTGACGCGGCTCAGGCCATCGAACTTGATGTTGTCGCTGGCGGTATGGCGGCGCAAGGTTTTGGCCACCCGCTGGCGCAACGCGGCCATTTCCTCGAACTGCCGGGCAAAGGCTCGCACCGCCTGCTCAGCGGCAGCCAGCAATTCGCCCACCAAGGCATCGCGTGCGCCGTCTTCTTCGGGTCGGCGGCGCTTCTGGATTTCGCCCAGGCGGTGCTCCATGGCCTGCACCAGCGCGGCGCGGCGCTTGGGGTTGTCCAGCAAGTCGTCGTGCAGATAGGGGTTGCGTTGCACCACCCAGATGTCGCCCAGCACCTCGTACAACATGCGTGCCGAGCGGCCCGTGTGGCGCTCCTCGCGCAGTTGGTTCAGCACCTCCCAGGCGCGGGAGCCGAGCAGCCGGATGACGATTTCCCGATCGGAAAACGAGGTGTAGTTGTACGGAATTTCGCGCAGGCGCGGGGCGTCCGGGGCGGCGTCAAGCAAGTGCTGGATCGGGGTCGGGGCGTTCATACAAATAGGCACTGACAGCGGGTCGCTGGGCCGATGATATTACCGCAGCGCAGCAAGGCGGCGGCCAGAACCCGATAAGCACATGTTGGCATCAGGGGCTCCAGCGCCGCCCGAACTCAGCGTGAGCGCCAGAGCATCACCGCCGTGCCTTGCACGAGCACCAGCGCGGTGTAGGTCAGCATGCGTCCGTCGCGGCCGCTCCACCACAGCCCGAGCAAGAGCACCGCCATGCCCAGCATCGACAACCCGCACCAGCCCAGCAACAGGCTGGCCCAGAGCGCACGCGGGCGGCGTTTGCCCACGCCACGCCAGCGCACCAGTGCCGGTGCCAGCAAGGCCGCCATGCCCCACGCGGGCAGGAACAGGTGCAAGCCATGCATGAGTGCTGCGAGGATCGACATGATGATGGTTACGTCCCGTGAGCCTGAAATTTTATAATCGGCGCTTATGGCAGTTTGGGCGCTCGGCATCAATCATCAAACGGCACCGCTGGATTTGCGGGGCCGCTTTGCCTTTGCCCTCGACCAGTTGCCCCCGACCTTGCAGCGTTTTCGGGCTGCGCTGGCGCGCCAGCCGGAAGCGGCCCTGCTGTCCACCTGCAACCGCACCGAAATCTACTGCGCGGGCGAAGAACTGGCGCTGGAACCCACCGTACACTGGCTGGCCCATGCGGGCGGCGTCAGCCCGCAGGCCTTGCTCGATCATGCCTACGTGCTGCAGCAAGACGCCGCCGCCCGCCATGCCTTTCGTGTCGCCAGCGGCCTCGACAGCATGGTGCTGGGCGAAGCGCAAATACTCGGCCAGCTCAAGGATGCGGTGCGGGTGGCCAACGAAGCCGGTGCGCTGGGCACCACGCTGCACCAGTTGTTCCAGCGCTCGTTTGCGGTGGCCAAGCAGGTGCGCAGCTCGACCGCCATCGGGGCGCACTCCATCAGCATGACGGCGGCAGCCGTGCGGCTGGCGGGGCAGTTGTTCGAAGACCTGCACGACATCAAGGTGCTCTTCGTGGGCGCGGGCGAAATGATCGAACTGGCGGCCACCCACTTCGCTGCCAAAAACCCGAAAGCGATGGCGATTGCCAACCGCACGCTGGAGCGCGGCGAAAAGCTGGCCACCCGCTTCGGGGCCGAAGCGCTGCGCCTGTCCGACCTGCCCGAGCGCTTGCACGAGTTCGATGCCGTCATCAGTTGCACCGCCAGCACGCTGCCGCTGATCGGTTTGGGCGCGGTGGAACGGGCGCTGAAAAAGCGCCGTCACCGCCCCATGTTCATGGTCGATCTGGCCGTGCCGCGCGACATCGAAGCGGAAGTCAAGGATCTGGACGACGTGTATCTCTACACCGTGGACGACCTGGCCAGCGTGGTGCAGACCGGCAAAGAAAACCGGCAGGCAGCGGTGGCGCAGGCCGAAGCCATCATCGACGCCGGGGTGCAGAGCTTCATGCACTGGCTGCAGCAGCGCGACCCACAGGCAGGCGTGGTCGGCCTGATCCGCGACCTCAACGCCCAGACCGACGCATGGCGCACCCAAGAGCTGGTGCGCGCCCGCAAATTGCTGGCCAAAGGCGAGGATGTAGAAACGGTTCTGGACGCCTTGTCGCGCGGACTGACGCAAAAATTGCTGCACGGCACACTGGCCGAACTACACGCCGGTGACGAACACACCCGCAAGCAGACCGCCGACACGGTAGCGCGGCTGTTCCTGCGCAGCCGCTGATTGCTGCCATGAAACCCTTCATACGCGACACGCTGCAACGCCAACGCCTGCGCCTGCATGAACTCGACGCGCTGCTCAGTGCGCCCGATGCGGTGCAAGACCGGGATCGCTTCCGGCAACTGACCCGGGAACACGCCGACGCCGATGCGCTGGTGCAACCCTATCTGCGCTTTTTGCAGCGCGAGGCCGAACTGGCCGATGCACAGGCGCTGGCCGCCGACAGCGATACCGACCTGGCCGCGCTGGCACAAGCCGAAATCGCCGCCGCCACCGCCGACTTGGCCGCGCTGGAAGCCGAACTGCAAACCCTGCTGTTGCCACGCGACGCCGACGACGATCGTCATGCCTTCGTGGAAATCCGGGCTGGCACCGGGGGCGATGAAGCGGCCCTGTTTGCCGGTGATCTGGCTCGGATGTACATCCGCCATGCCGAGCGCCAGGGCTGGCGGGTCGAGACCATCAGCGAGTCCCCCGCCGAGCTGGGCGGCTACAAGGAACTGGTGCTGCGGGTGGTAGGGGCGCGTGCCTATGGGCGGCTGCGCTTCGAATCGGGCGGCCACCGGGTGCAGCGCGTGCCCAGCACGGAAAGCCAGGGTCGCATCCACACCAGCGCCTGCACCGTGGCCGTGATGCCCGAGCCGGACGAAACCGAAGCCATCACGCTCAACCCAGCCGAGCTGCGCATCGACACCTTCCGCGCCAGCGGTGCTGGCGGGCAGCACATCAACAAGACCGATTCGGCGGTTCGGGTGGTACACCTGCCGACCGGCCTCGTGGCCGAATGCCAGGACGGTCGCAGCCAGCACGGCAACAAGGCTAGGGCCTTGCAAGTCTTGCAAGCCCGCTTGCAGGAAAAAGAACGCAGCGAACGCGCCGCCAAGGAAGCCGCCGAACGCAAAAGCCTGATCGGCAGCGGCGAGCGCAGCGACCGCATCCGCACCTACAACTTCCCGCAGGGCCGCCTGACCGACCACCGCATCAACCTGACCTTGTACAAGCTCGGGCTGATCATGGAAGGTGATCTGGACGAAGTGGTGCACGCCCTGCAACTGGCCCGGGGGGCCGAGCTGATGGCCGACCTGGAGCAGCGTGCCGAGCAAGCCAGCCTCGGGGCGCTGGCGTGAGCCAGACGTTGCAGCAGGCCTTGCGCCACGCCACCCGGCTGGGGCTGGAGCGGCTGGACGCCCAGATGCTGCTGTTGCACACCGTGGGGCGGCCTCTGCACGAGCGGGCCTGGCTGCTGGCCCACGACACCGACCCCATCACCCCCGCAGCTTGGTCGGCGTTTGACGCGCTGTGCCAGCGCAGGCAGGCCGGAGAGCCAGTGGCCTACCTGACCGGCCAGCGGCATTTTCATGGGCTGGCCCTGCAGGTCGATGCCCGGGTGCTGGACCCCCGCCCCGACACCGAAACCCTGGTGGACTGGGCGCTGGAGCAACTGGCCCGATTGCCGGGCACCCAGCGCCCCAGCGTGCTCGACCTGGGCACCGGCAGCGGCGCGATTGCGCTGGCCCTTCAACGGGCCTGCCCACAGGCCGAGGTCTGGGCCGTGGATGCCAGCCTGGCGGCGCTCAGCGTGGCCCGGCTCAATGCCGAGCGGCTCGGCCTGCCGGTGCAATTTCGCCACCAGCACTGGCTGCGCGCTGGGTCTGCCTGGGCGCATAGGCCCAGCGAGGCCAGGCCACCGCCCGCACGCTTCGACCTGATCGTCAGCAACCCCCCCTACCTCCGCGCAGACGACCCCCACCTGCCTGCCCTGCGGCACGAACCCCGGTCCGCCCTGGTCGGCGGCCCGGATGGCCTGGACGATCTGCGCGAGATCATCACCTCTGCCCCGCACCGCCTCAAGCCCACCGGCTGGCTGCTGCTGGAGCACGGCTGGGATCAAGGCGATGCCGTGGCCGCGCTGCTTCGGGCACAGGGTATGCAAGCCATCAGCCAGCGGGAGGACTTGGCCGGCCACGTGCGCTGCAGCGGCGGCCAGCGTGGCACCACCCCAGCCGACTGACGCCTGGCGCTCATGCCGATGGCACGCTCCAAGACCGAGTGGGATAATCGGGCTTTCTGGCTTCCAACCGAGTATTTCCCATGAGCGACGTTCAGCAACGCATCGACCAATTGGTCAAATCCCACGACATCGTGCTGTTCATGAAAGGCAGCGCCAGCTTTCCGATGTGCGGTTTTTCGGGCCGAGCGATCCAGATCCTGAAAGCCTGCGGTGCCGACCCCCGCTCCCTGACGACGGTGAACGTGCTGGAAGACCCCGCCGTGCGCCAAGGCATCAAGGACTACAGCAACTGGCCCACCATTCCGCAGTTGTACGTGCGCGGCGAATTCATTGGCGGCTCCGACATCATGCTGGAGATGTACGAATCCGGCGAACTCCAGCAGGTGCTTGCCGGGCCGTAAGCCCACCCACCCCGCCCTGTTGCATCCTGGCTTGGTGGGGCGATTGGCGAGGTGTTGAGGCAGTTTTCGTGTGGCCGTTCGCAATTGAACGAGTCTGCGACGTGCTCAAGCGGCAGCGGGGCGGCGAGGTGGACTTGTCCCGCGTGGACGCCATGATTGCCGTGCGGATGTGCGTCACCAGCCACGATCAAGTGGCCATCGAGGGCGCTATTCGCCAGTGCGCCCCAGCAACCCGCCAGAAGGACGAAGGCCGCAACTGGGACGACTACGCGCAACGCACCGCCCGCTATGCCTACAGCGCCGCAGGCGACCGGCAAGCCGCCGACATTGGCAAGTACCGGCAGCAGTGGGAGAAGCTGGAAGGCCGCGAACCACAGCGGCAGCAGGAGCAGGCCAAGGCGCAGAAGATCGAGCGCGACAACTCGCCGGGGATGAGTCTGTAGCGTTCCTGATTGGCTGCGCTATACTTGTATGGCTCTATTAAAACAGGGGTCGAAACATGCTTGCCATCCGACTGCCCGCCGAAGTGGAAACCCGCCTTGAAGCACTGGCTCAGGCCACTGGGCGAACCAAGACTTTCTATGCCCGCCAAGCCATCCTTGAGCACTTGGACGACCTCGAAGATTTGTACCTTGCCGAGCAACGCCTGATCGACATTCGCGCAGGCCGCAGCCGCACGCATACGCTGGAAGAAGTGGAGCGCAAGCTTGGTTTGGCGGATTGAGATCGACGACAAAGCCAAGAAGGACTTGGCCGATCTGGACAAGACGCAAGCCAAGCGCATCACGGCGTTTCTGCGTGAGCGTGTTGCGACCCTCGACGACCCGCGCAGCATTGGCGAAGCCCTCAAAGGCTCCAAGCTGGGCGCGTTCTGGAAGTACCGCGTGGGCGACTACCAACTCATTGCCAGCATCGAGGACGGCGCTCTGCGCATCCTCGTGGTGCGCATCGGCAACCGCAAGGAGGTTTACCGTTGAAAACGATCTACACCATCCCCGCGCCCGACTCTCTTGGCGCTATGAGCAGTGAACTGCAGCAACAGATTGCTGCGGCTTGAAGCACCTCGCGCGGAATGCCAGAAGACAAGGTGCTTGCACCCTTACTGCATTTCACCTGAATCCGTGAAAAGACAGGCAAATAAACCTTATGAATCAATGACTTAGATGTAAAATATCAGTCATCCTCGAGGTGAGTACCCACATGATACATGGCCGTGGACTGGGACACCTTCGTGATGGATAACTCAGGCACCCAGAAAGATCATGACTTGGCACCGTGGCTGCGTCGGCCATCCGGGTAGCGCACTGCGGCAGGATCAGTAGGCTTCAATCCACGCGCCACTGCCTTTGGGCGGCAAACACCGC
Organism: Tepidimonas sp. UBA997; assembly: GCA_002291945.1. Taxonomy (GTDB): domain Bacteria; phylum Pseudomonadota; class Gammaproteobacteria; order Burkholderiales; family Burkholderiaceae_C; genus UBA997. The sequence continues at coordinate 27,475 of DBAZ01000057.1, read as the reverse complement.
ATCGGGGTAGATGGCCCGGCCCCGGCTGCCGTTGTAGCGGCCGAGTGCCAGAAACAGGTCGCCGCGCTCCATGTCGAGGTAATGCCGCAGAATCACGCAGCCAAAGCGGATGTTGGTCTGGAGGTGAAACAGTTTCGCCGGATCGCCGTCGCCGATCAGCCGCGCCCAAAAGGGCATGATCTGCATGTAGCCGCGTGCCCCGACCGACGAAATGGCGAACTTGCGGAAACCGCTTTCGACTTGAATCACCCCCAGCACGAGCGATTCATCCAGCCCGGCGCGGCGGCTCTCGTACCAGACGGTCTGGAGAAATTCGATGCGCTCGTGCAGGTCGGGCTTGCGCCGCGCCAACCGGGGGCTGAGCGCGGCCTTCCAGCGCAGGTATGCCAGCAGATCTTCCGAGCTGGCAAATTCGGGTTGCAGCGGGGCCGCAAACTCGATTGCCGCGCGCAAGGCGTGGCGCACCGAATCCGCCAACGGTTCTTCGATCTGCCCGGCCTGCAAGCCAGCCGGAGCCACCCACACCGACGCGCCCGCCAGCGCTGCGAGCACAGCCTGTCGGCGCTGCTGCCCGGCCGGAGTCAAGCTGCACGAGCCGCCCATGCTTCAAACCTTCAGCCGGCCTTTCAGGAAGGGCAGCAGCGCGTCCAAGCCCACTGGGGTGGCTGTGCTCTCGCGACGGTGCTGGTATTCGACCAGCCCATCCTTCAGGCCTTTGTCGCCCAAGGTGACGCGGTGCGGCACGCCGATCAGTTCCCAGTCGGCAAACATGGCACCGGGCCGCTCGCCCCGGTCGTCCAGCAGCACATCCACCCCGAGCGCCACAAGCTCCTGGTGCAAGCGTTCGGCAGCCTCGCGAACCGCTGGGCTGCGATCCATGCCGATCGGGCAGATCACGAGCGTGAACGGCGCAATCGCGTCGGGCCAGATGATGCCGCGCCCGTCGTGATTCTGTTCGATGGCGGCGGCCGGCAGACGCGTCACGCCGATGCCGTAGCAACCCATCTCGAACGGCTTGGGCTTGCCGTCCTCATCCAGAAAGGTGGCGTTCATGGCGCGGCTGTACTTGGTGCCCAGATAGAAGACGTGGCCGAGTTCGATCCCGCGTTCAATCGCCAGCACGCCCTTGCCGTCGGGCGACGCGTCACCGGCGACGATGTTGCGGATGTCGGCCACCCGATCGGGTTCGGGCAGGTCGCGGCCCCAGTTCACGCCTGTCATGTGGCGATCGACCACGTTCGCGCCGCAGATCCAGTCGGCCATCACGGCCACTTCCCGGTCGGCAATCACAGGCAGTGGCTTTTGGAGGTTCAGCGGACCCAGATACCCCGGCTTGCAGCCGAAATGGCGCACGATCTCGGCCTCGGTGGCAAAGCGAAAACCCAAGTCCAGACCGGGCAGCTTGCCCACCTTGAGTTCGTTCATGTCGTGGTCGCCGCGCAGCAGCAGCAGCCAGACCGTGCTGTTGACGATTTCGTCGCGCTCGTTGATCTCGTCCGTGGCCAGCACGATCGACTTGACGGTGCTCGACAGCGGCACCCCCAGCAGTTCGGCCACCTCGGCGCAAGTGCTCTTGCCGGGGGTCGGGGTTGGGGTCAGCGCCTGCGTCGGCGCTGGGCGCGGCCCTTGGGGTGCCAGCGCCTCGGCCTTCTCGATATTGGCCGCGTAGTCGCTGGTCGGGCAATAGACGATCGCGTCCTCCCCGGTGGCGGCAATCACCTGAAACTCTTCGCTCAGGTCACCCCCGATGGCCCCGCTGTCCGCCGTCACGGCCCGGTAGGTCAGGCCAAAGCGGTCGAAGATGCGGCGGTAGGCCTGTGCCATCACCTGATAGCTGGCCTGCGCGGCTGCGGCGCTGCGGTCGAAGCTGTAGGCGTCCTTCATGATGAACTCGCGCCCGCGCATGAGACCGAACCGCGGACGGCGCTCGTCGCGGAATTTGGTCTGGATCTGGTAGAAGTTCTTGGGCAATTGCTTGTAGCTGCGCAGTTCCTGACGCGCGATGTCGGTGATCACCTCTTCGCTGGTGGGTTGCACCACAAAGTCGCGCTCATGCCGGTCTTGCAGGCGCAGCAATTCCGGCCCCATCTTGTCGAAACGCCCGGTTTCCTGCCACAGCTCGGCGGGCTGCACCACCGGCATGGTGAGTTCCACCGCACCGGCGGCGTTCATTTCTTCGCGGATGATGTTTTCGACCTTGCGTATCACCCGCAAGCCCATCGGCATGTAGGTGTAGATGCCGGCACCGAGCTTTTTGATCATGCCGGCGCGGGTCATGAGCTGGTGGCTGACGACTTCGGCATCGGCCGGGGCTTCCTTGAGGGTGGAAATAAAGAACTGAGAGGCTTTCATGAAGGGCAATCGGTGTGCAACGACATGGGCAATGGCCACATCGGTTCGGGTTAACCCCGAGCCAGCTAGTCAACCAGAGACCAACGATGCATAATCGAAACAGTTTAAAAATTTGGGGTTGATTATGCTTGACAGAGATGGCTTCAGGCCCAATGTCGGCATCATTCTGCTCAACCAGAGGAATCAGGTGTTCTGGGGTAAGCGCGTGCGCACCCACTCTTGGCAGTTTCCGCAAGGTGGCATCGACCGGGGCGAATCCCCCGAGCAGGCGATGTACCGCGAACTGCACGAGGAAGTCGGCCTGCGGCCGGAACACGTGGCCATCGTTGCCCGCACGCGGGACTGGTTGCGCTACGAAGTGCCAGACCGCTACATCCGCCGCGATGCACGCGGCCACTACAAGGGCCAGAAACAGATCTGGTACCTGCTCAAACTGGTCGGTGGCGACTGGAACCTGAATCTGCGGGCGACCAATCACCCCGAATTCGACGCTTGGCGTTGGAACGACTACTGGGTGCCGCTGGACGTGGTGGTCGAGTTCAAGCGCGGCGTCTATGAAATGGCCCTGACGGAGTTGTCGCGCTACCTGCCCCGACCGGATGGTCGCCGCCCCACTGTGCGCCCCTACGCCCGTACACGCAGCAACCGCCTGACCCAAGAAGATGCCCCACCGGCCATCGCACACCGGGGCTTGGGCATGCAACTAGGGGCTGGTCTGAGCATGGAATTGCCCCCCGGGGCCAGCTACGACCCCGACCCACACAGCACCCCAAGCCGCCGTCCATCACAGCCCAAGGGCTGAACACCACGCTGGGCCAAGGCCTGTCGTCACCACCGTGGCGCACTCAGCGCGAGCGGGTGAGCACCAGGTTGTCGCGGTGGATCATCTCGGGTTCTGCGGCATAGCCCAGCAAACGCTCGAAGTCGGCCGACGACTTGCGACACAGCAGCCGGGCTTCGCTGGCGGCATAGTTGGCCAGGCCACGCGCCACCTCGGTGCCGTGCAGGTCGCGAATGGCAATCACGTCGCCGCGGGAAAAATCGCCCTCCACCCCGGTCATGCCGATCGGCAGCAGGCTCTTGCCTGCCTGCACGATCTTGGCTGCTGCGCCGTCGTCCACCAAGACTGCGCCGCGCAACTGCAAATGGTCGGCCATCCACTGCTTGCGGGCCTGCTTCTTGGGGGTGTCGGCAATCAGGCAGGTGCCGATAGGCTCGCCCGCCATCAGGCGCAGCAGCGCATTCGACTCGCGGCCCCAGGCGATCACGGTGGAGGCCCCGGAGCCCGCAGCCCGCTTGGCCGCCAGGATTTTGGTGATCATGCCGCCGGTACCAATGCGCGAACCCGCGCCGCCTGCCATCTGTTCGAGCTTCGGGTCGCCAGCGCGGGCCACATGCACGAACTGCGCGGCCGGGTCTTTGCGCGGATCGGCGCTGTACAGGCCCGGCTGGTCGGTCAGGATGATCAGCACATCGGCCTCGACCAGATTGGCCACCAGTGCGCCCAGCGTGTCGTTGTCGCCGAACTTGATCTCGTCGTTGACGACGGTGTCGTTTTCGTTGATGACGGGCACCACCTGATGGCCCAGCAAGGTCAGCAGCGTGGAGCGGGCATTGAGGTAGCGTTCGCGGTCGGCCAGGTCGGCGTGGGTAAGCAGCACCTGGGCGCTGCGCAGGCCCAACTCGCGCAGCTTGGTTTCGTACATCTGCACCAGGCCCATCTGGCCGACGGCGGCAGCGGCCTGCAATTCGTTGATGGCTTTCGGGCGCTTGGCCCAGCCCAGCCGTTTCATGCCTTCGGCAATCGCCCCGCTGCTGACCATGATGACTTCGCGGCCCTCGCGCACCAGCGCACTGAGCTGCTGGCTCCACTGGCCAATGGCGGCCTCGTCCAGCCCACGACCTTCGTTCGTGACCAGGCTGGAGCCGACTTTGACGACGATGCGGCGGGCTTGCCGCAACACCTCGGCCGCAGCGACTTGCGGGGCCGCCACGGTGGCATCGGGGCAGGCAGCGGCGCTGGCAGGGGGTCTGGCAGGGGGGATGGGGGCGGCGGCGGTCATGGGAGCATCACTCGCGGAAACGGGGGTCGTCATGGGCAGGCGGCACTGATGACACTGATGGCACCGGCGGCACCGTGTCGCGCTGCGCGTCAAAGCGCGGATCGACCTCGAGGGCGGGTTTTTCGGCATCACGGGTGGCCGCAATGTGCTGGAAGATTTTTTGCACCAGCCGTTCACAGCCCTCCCGGGTGAGGGCGGAAATCTCGAACACCGGGCCTTTGTACCGGAACCGCTTGACGAAGTCCTGCACGCGGGCCTCGCGCTCTTGGGCCGACACCATGTCGAGCTTGTTGAGCACCAGCCAGCGCGGCTTGGCATGCAGCGCGGGATCGTATTTTTTCAGTTCCTTGACGATGGCGCGGGCCTGTGCCACCGGGTCCACCGCGTCATCGAACGGCGCCATGTCCACGATGTGCAGCAGCAGCCGGGTGCGCTGCAGGTGGCGCAAGAACTGGTGCCCCAGGCCAGCCCCTTCGGCAGCCCCTTCGATCAGGCCCGGAACATCGGCAATGACAAAACTTTTCTCCGGGCCGACGCGCACCACGCCCAGATTCGGGTGCAGGGTGGTGAAGGGGTAATCGGCAATTTTGGGGCGGGCGTTGGACACCGCCGCAATGAAGGTGGACTTGCCCGCGTTGGGCATGCCCAGCAGGCCCACATCGGCCAGCACCTTGAGTTCGAGTTGCAGGTGGTAGCGCTCACCGGGATAGCCCGGCGTTTTCTGGCGCGGGGCGCGGTTGATGGCACTCTTGAAGCGCAAGTTGCCAAAGCCGCCATCGCCGCCTTTGGCCACCAGCACTTTTTCGCCCGCCTGCAGAAGCTCGTGCATCACTGCGCCGGTGTCGGCATTGCGGATGATGGTGCCCACCGGCATCTTGAGGATGATGTCCTCGCCCTTGGCACCGAACATGTCCGAGCCCTTGCCGTGTTCGCCGCGCTGGGCCTCGAATTTGCGCGAGTAACGGAAGTCGATCAGGGTGTTGAGGTTCTCGTCCGCGTACGCCCAGACGTGGCCACCCCGGCCGCCATCGCCGCCGTCCGGGCCGCCGAATTCCTTGTATTTCTCGTGCCGGAACGACGCGCAGCCGTGGCCCCCGTCGCCAGCAGCGATCTCGATGTAGGCTTCATCCACAAACTTCATGACGGCATTGTCCTAGAAACGAAGAAACACAAAAGGCCCGCAAGCGCGGGCCCTTGGTTGGCTGGGGCGGCAGGCACCGCCTCAGCGGTTCGTCACGCAGGGGTGACGAATACCGTTTTGCGGTTGAGTTCGCCTTTGGTGGCGAAGCTGACGGTACCGTCAACCGTGGCAAAAATGGTGTGATCCTTGCCCAGACCCGTGCCTGCACCGGCGTGGAACCGGGTGCCCCGCTGGCGCACGATGATGGCACCTGCGGCCACTTCCTGGCCACCGAACACCTTCACGCCGAGCATTTTCGGGTTGGAATCGCGACCGTTGCGCGTTGAGCCGCCGCCTTTTTTTTGTGCCATGGTGCTTGACTCCTTAGCCGTTGATCGAGCCGATCTGCAGCTCGGTGAAATTCTGCCGATGGCCCTGGCGCTTCTGGTAGTGCTTGCGACGGCGCATCTTGAAGATGCGAACCTTGTCGCCACGACCGTGGCTGACCACAGTGGCTGTGACCGTTGCACCGCAGACCAAGGGCGTGCCGACCTTGATGCCGTCGCCGTTACCCACGGCCAGCACCTGGTCGATCACGATCTCTTGACCCACGTCCGCAGCAATCTGTTCTACTTTCAATTTTTCGCCAACGGCAACGCGATACTGCTTGCCGCCGGTTTTTATGACCGCGTACATATGAACCTCAAATGGTGATTTCGACAGACGAATTTCCGTCGAACTGGGTATTCTAGTGGCTTTCAGCGCTCTTGGCAAGCAAGAGTATCAGCATGCGCCAACACCACGTCTGAACTGGCTGACCCGAATCACACGTTGAACAAAAAGTTCATCACGTCGCCGTCCTTGACGATGTACTCCTTGCCTTCGGCGCGCATCTTGCCTGCGTCCTTGGCACCCTGCTCGCCCTTGAGCGCGATGTAGTCGTCGAAGGCAATGGTTTGCGCACGGATGAAGCCACGCTCGAAGTCGCCGTGAATCACGCCCGCCGCTTGCGGTGCGGTGGCACCGATGCGCACCGTCCAGGCACGCACTTCCTTTTCGCCCGCCGTAAAGTAGGTCTGCAGCCCGAGCAGCTTGAAGCCAGCGCGGATCAGGCGGTTCAGGCCGGGTTCGTCCTGACCCAGCTCTTGCAGGAATTCGAGCCGGTCGGCGTCGTCCATCTCGGCCAGTTCGGCTTCGATCTTGGCGCAAATGGCGACCACCGGCGCGTTTTGTGCTGCGGCGTAGGTGCGCAGGCGGTCCAGGTAAGGGTTGTGCTCGAACCCGTCCTCGCTCACGTTGCCCACGAACATGGCCGGTTTGGCGGTGATCAGGCACAGCGGCTTGAGCAGCAGACGCTCCTGTTCGTCGAGCGCCAGCGCACGCACCGGCTTGCCTTGGTCGAGCACGGCCTGCACCTTGCCCAGCAGCGCCACCAGAGCAGCGGCCTCCTTGTCGTTGCCGCTCTTGGCCGCTTTGGTGTAGCGCTGCAGGGCCTTGTCCACCGTGGCCAGGTCGGCCAGACAGAGTTCGGTCTGGATCACCTCGATGTCGGCAATCGGATCCACCTTGTTGGCCACGTGGATCACGTTGTCATCGGCAAAACAGCGCACCACGTTGACGATGGCATCCGTCTCGCGGATGTGGGCCAGGAACTGGTTGCCCAGGCCTTCGCCCTTGCTGGCACCGGCGACCAGCCCGGCAATGTCCACGAATTCCACGATCGCGGGCACGATGCGCTCGGGCTTGACGATCGCAGCGAGTTGCTGCAAACGGGCGTCGGGCACTTCCACCACGCCCACATTGGGCTCGATGGTGCAGAAGGGGTAGTTTTCGGCCGCAATGCCCGCCTTGGTCAGGGCATTGAACAGGGTGGATTTGCCAACGTTGGGCAGACCGACGATGCCGCACTTGAGACTCATGTAAGCCTTTGGAAGGGTTCAGAAAGCGGCCATTTTACCGGCCCACCCGCTGCAGCACTTGGGTTTACACTTGCAGCCATGCCATTCGCGCCCGACGAATCTGCCGCCAGCCTGCCTCTGGAGCTTGAAGGCGTCCTGAAGGATGTGCAGGCCCAGCTCGATGCCGACCCGTCCGAGGCCTTGCCCGCCTTGCGCCGACGCCTCGCTTCGATCCTGCTGGAAGGCGCACAAGCCAAAGATTTTCACAAACGCCTGGCTTACGTCGAAGCCGGTTTGCGGCTGACCCTGCGCCACCGGGAAGACGACACCCTGTTCATGCTGGTTCAGATGCTGTCTGACCGCCAGTACGGCTATTGCGCCACCCACGCCCTGATGGCCGCCACCACCTGTTTGCTGGTCGCGCCCCTCGCTGGGCTGGACGAAGTCCAGACCTCTTCGCTGGTACGCGCCGCCCTGACGATGAACGTGGCCATGGCGGAACTGCAAGACTTGCTGGCCACCCAGGCCCCACAGGCCACGCCCTACCAGCGCGAGGCCATCGAGGCTCACCCCACCCGGGGTGCCAGCATCCTGCGCGATCTGGGGGTGGAAGATCCGCTCTGGCTGGCCCTGGTGCAGGATCATCACGAAACGCTGGATGGCAACGGCTACCCCAAGCAGAAAACCGATCTGACAGTGGCCCAGCAGATGCTGCGCATGAGCGACTTGTTCATTGCGCGCATCAGCCCGCGCACCTCACGCCGCGGGCTGTGGCCGAATGTCGTCGTGGGCAATCTGTATCTGGAATCGCAGACCCGGGCCAGTCCGCTGGGGGCTTACTTCGTCAAGCAGTTGGGCATGTATCCCCCCGGCAGTTTCGTGAAGCTCAAGACGGACGAAATCGGGGTGGTGGTACGGCGCGGCCCCCGGGTCAACATGCCCCTGGTGCTGGCCGTCACCGACCCGGATGGCCTGTTGATGACGGCCCCCAGTCGGCGCGACACTCAGATGTCGATGTATGCGATCCGGTCACCGGTGTCGCCCGAGGACATGCGCATCCGGCTGGACCGCTCCCGTCTGCTCAAACGGGTCTGAGAGCAACCCCCTCGGAACCATCTACCAGGCTGCCCACCGGGCCAGCCCTGGCATGCCCGCCCGCAAAGTCGAGCCTGAGCCGACGGCCACGATGCCGTTGACGCCGAAGGTGATCGCCCCCATCAGGCGCCGATCCTGCCGATAGCCTTGCAGCACCGGGGACACCCCCTCGTCGGCCACTCCGCTGACCGGATCGACGTCCGGGATGCTGCACCGCGAACACGGCTTGACCAGCAGCAACTCGACCTGCCCGTCGGCCAGATGCAGGGAGGAAAAACGGTCTTCGTCGTGCCCACCCAAGCCACCGAGCACCAGATTGGGACGAAACCGTTCCGGCCCCGCCACGGGACGCCCGAGCAGTTGCAAGCGTTCGTTCAGGTCATCGATTGAGGCTTGCGACAGAACCAGCAAGGGATAGCCATCACTGAACTGGTTGGGCGCCTGCCGGCCGCCGGTCCAGCGGACATCCGAAGGGCGGTGACAGGCCGGGTCAAAGCGGACCAGGCGCAGGCGCCGGGCCACCACCGAGCGGTCGGCCAGCAGACAATCGCTGAACCATTGCGCCGCCACTTCGCCCATGTCATAGGCCTCCACCTCGTCGTCCCACACACGCACCTTGCAGGGAGCCTCCACCCCCTCCAGAGACAGATGCAGGGACAGCATGCCGGGCGCTCGCACTTCCAGATGCCCCATGCGGAATCGTGGCTGAATCAGGGCCATGCGCGGCAGTTCCCGCTGCGAGACAAACTCGCCAGCCTCGTCCACCACCATCCAGGCACGATCCCAGTCCAGGCCGGTATCGGTCAGGGTCACTTCAGGGACGCGGATGCCCGCACACGACTTGATCGGGTAAATCCAGAGTTGATCGAGGGTGAACGGCGTCGCCTCCACGGAGTCGGGCTGTGGGGTCATGAACATCTTCCTTTGCAACGAATTGTGCCGCTTCCCTGCGACGGCGCTGGGACGCCTCTACAATTTGACCATGTCTAAGACTTACGATGTCGCGGTTCTGGGCAGTGGTCTGGTGGCCCATACCCTGGCGCTGCTGCTGGCTCGCGACCGGCTCAAGGTGGCGCTGGTTCACGAATCATCGGCTCGACCAGCAAGCCCCGAGACGATGGACATTCGCGCCTATGCGCTGAATCATGCGTCGCGCACGCTGCTGGAATCGCTGAAAGTCTGGCCCGAAGGGGCGGCCGTCACGGCCGTTCGGCGCATGTGGGTGGCCGAGCCCGACCGGGACGACCCAGCCACACTGCGCCTCGACCCCGACCCCGCTGATCAGCCTCTGGCCTGGATCGTGGACGTTCCTGCGCTAGAGGCCAGCGTCGGTCAGGCTTTGCGCTACCAGACGGGCATCGACACACTGACGACAGCACCAGCCGCAAGACTGACCGTCATTTGCGAGGGCAAACGCAGCGCCACGCGTGCTGAACGGGGGTTTGAATGGAACGTACGCCCCTATGACCACACGGCCGTTGCCGCCCGGTTGCAGTGTGAGCGCCCCCACGGGGGGGTAGCCCGGCAATGGTTCATCGGGGGCGATGTGCTGGCCCTGCTGCCCACCGGCGGAGATGATGGGCACACCGTGGCCCTGGTCTGGTCCTTGTCCCATCAACGGGCCAGGGCCCTGCTGTCCGCGGATGCCAGCGCCTTCGAACAGTCGCTCATGCAGACCTGCGACCAGGCTCTGGGCCAGATGAGCCTGCAGGGTCAGCCCGCTGGTTGGCCCCTGGAACTGTCACAAGCTCGGCCATGGGTCAAGCCGGGACTGGCGCTGGCGGGCGATGCCGCCCATGCGATGCATCCCCTGGCCGGTCAGGGCCTGAATGTGGGACTGGGCGATGTCGCGACGCTGGCCGGGGTCCTGCAAACCCGGGAATACTGGCGCGACCCCGGTGATATCAAACTGCTGCGGCGCTACGAACGGGCACGTAAAGCCGCTTTTGCGCAAATGGCGCTGGCCACAGAGGGCCTGTACGGCCTGTTTGGGCACGCTGACGGCCGCATCCAGACATTGCGTCGGTGGGGCTTGCGCGGCTTCGACCGACTACCCCCCCTCAAGCGCTGGGCCATCCAGCAAGCCACCGGCCAGCAGGCCTGAACCCGAATCCCACGACGTCCTCCTGCCCATGCCCTTGTTCCCCTTGACGCTCGGAGCCGCCCGGACGCTACCCGCCGTCGTGCTGGGTCTTGTCTGCATGACTCAAGCCAGCGCTAACGAGGCGCTGATCCGCAAAAACCTCAGCGAACGCCTGGCGAATCTGCCCACGATTGAAGAAATTCGTCCCAGCGCCATGCCCGGGCTGTTTGAAGTGCGCGTCCAGCAGGCCCATATTTTCTACACCGACGCCGAAGGCAATTTTCTGATCCAGGGCACGCTGTTCGACACCCGGGCACGCGCCAACCTGACAGAGCAACGGATCGAAGAGCTCTCCCGCCTGGCGTTTGCTGACCTGCCCCTGCGAGACGCCATCACCACCGTCCGGGGCAACGGCCAACGCAAGATAGCCGTCTTCATGGACCCGAACTGCGGCTTTTGCAAGCGCCTGGACCGCGAGTTGGTGCGCGTCAATCACGTGACGGTCTATACCTTCCTCGTGCCCATGCTGGGCCCCAACTCGCAGGCCATGTCACGCAACATCTGGTGCGCCGCCAACCCGGCACAGGCCTACAGCCGGTGGATGCTGCAAGGCGTCACGCCAGCCGAAGCGAACTGCGACACCGCTGCGCTGGAGCGCAACCTGGCGTTCGCCACCCGGCACCGCATCACCGGCACCCCGACCACTTTCATGGCCGATGGCACCCGCATCGTGGGCGCGGACTTCAACCGCATCCAGCAAAGCCTGACGGGGCACCGATGACGAAACCCCCAGCCGCCGTGCATTACCGGGTGGCGCTGCACAGCCTGCACGCGCATCTGTTTGAAGTGACCTTGACCGTACCCGCCCCCGAGCTGCGGGTCGAACTCAGTCTGCCGGTCTGGATACCGGGCAGCTACCTGGTGCGCGAGTTCTCGCAACACCTGCTGCAGATCGAGGCCGAGTCAGACGGCCAAGTCGTCGCCGTGCAGCAGACCCGGAAAAACCAGTGGCGGGTCGATCTGCCGCCGGGCACCCGGCAACTGGCCGTGCGATACACCGTGTATGCCTTTGATGCGTCCGTGCGCACCGCCTTTCTGGATGCCAGCCGCGGCTTTTTCAACCCCACCAGCCTGTGCCTGCGGGTGGCTGGGCGGGCGTCGTCGCCGCACCAGATCGAGGTGCTGCCCCACAAAGACGCCACAGACTGGCAACTGGCCACCGCGCTGCCCGCCTTGGGCCGTTCGCGCCGGGGCTTTGGCACCTACGTGGCTGCCGACTACGACGAACTGGCGGACAACCCCTTCGAACTCGGCCCCTTCTGGAGCGGCACGTTCCAGGTGCGCGGCGTGCTGCACCGGTTCGTGGTCAGCGGGGCACCGGCCGGTTTCGACGGCGAGCGGCTGCTGCGCGACACCCAGCGCATCGGCTGCGCCGTCACGGCCTTTTGGCACGACGACGACCCACCGCCCTTCGACCGCTACCTGTTCATCCTGCACGCCAGCGCCGACGGCTACGGCGGGCTGGAACACCGCCACGCCACGGCGCTGGTCTGCCAGCGCGCCGACCTGCCGCTGCGCCCCCTGATCGGCTCGGGCACCGATGCGCCAGGCCAGCCGCTGCAAGCCAGCGACGGCTACACCACGCTGCTGGGGCTGATCAGCCACGAGTACTTCCACGCCTGGAACGTCAAGCGCCTGCGCCCGATCGAGTTCGCCGCCTACGACTACGAGCAGGAAAACCATACCGAGCTGCTGTGGTTTTTTGAAGGCTTCACCAGCTATTACGACGACGTGCTGCTGTTGCGGGCCGGGCTGATCGACCTGGCCACCTACTTGCAACTGCTCAGCAAGGCCATCAATCAGGTGCTACAGACCCCTGGGCGGCGGCTGCAGACGGTCGCGCAAGCCAGCTTCGAGGCCTGGACGAAGTACTACCGCGTCCACGAAAACACCCCCAATGCCACGGTCAGCTACTACACCAAAGGTGCATTGGTGGCACTTTGCCTGGACCTCACGCTGCGTGCCGAAGGCCGCACCAGCCTCGACGCCGTCATGCAGCGGCTCTACCAGCGTTGCGCCGCTGGCCCGATGCGCGAAAGCGATCTGCTGGCGGTGCTGCAAGAGCTCGGCGGACGCAGCTTGGGCCCCGAGATGCAGGCCTGGGTACACAGCACCGCTGAACTGCCCCTGCGGCCCTTGCTGGAAGGCGCTGGCATCACCTGGAAGGAAGAGCCTGCCCCGCTGGCCCAGCAACTCGGCCTGCGGGTGAGCGAGCACAACGGGCTGGTCATCAACAACGTGCTGACGGGCAGCGCCGCCGAAGCCGCTGGACTCGCCGCCGGTGACGAGTGGCTGGCCGTGGACGCGTGGCGCGTGCGCAAGCTCGACGACGTGGCCCTGTTTGCCAAGGGACTAACCACCATCCGCGCCTTGGTGGCCCGTGACGGGCGCCTGCTGACTTGCCCGATCACCTGGCCTGGCCCCTGCTCAGTGGTTAAGCTGACTCGCAGGAACTGAGCGCGGCCCCGTCACTCACCTTTAAACACCGGCGCACGCTTTTCCAGAAAGGCATTCACGCCTTCAAAGTAATCGTGTGTGTGGCCCAGCGCGGTCTGCAAATCGCGTTCAACATCGAGGTGGGCATCGAAACTGCGTGTGTTCGCATCGCGCAGCAGACGACGGGTCGCAACCAAGGCCCGCGTCGGCATCAGCGCCAACCGCTCCGCCATGGCTACGGCTGCCGCCAGCGGATCATCGGCCACGTCCCAGATGACACCCCACTCTTTGGCTTGCGTGGCAGACAACTTGTCGCCCAGCATGGCCAGGGCCAACGCCCGCGCCAGCCCCAGGCGCTCCACCAGCAGCCAACTGCCCCCGGCATCGGGTATCAGGCCGATCTTGCTAAATGCCTGCACCAAGCTGGCCCCCGGGGCGGCAATCGTGATGTCGCAGGCCAAGGCCAGCGAAGCCCCCGCTCCGGCGGCCACACCATTGACGGCTGCAATGGTGGGCATGCGCAGGTTCATGAAAGCGCGTGCCGTGGGGTTGAAGTAGTCGTTGATCACCGGACCGGGGCTGGCACGCTCGAGCAACCCGTCGCCGGGCGAGAAGTCGAGCTCCGACAGATCGAGGCCGGCGCAGAATCCACGCCCGGCTCCGGTCACCACCAACGCCCGGATGACAGGGTTGTCACTCGCCTGCTGCAAAGCCCCCTGCAGCCCAAGATGCATGGCCCGCGTGAAACTGTTCAAGGTTTGCGGCCGATTCAGTGTAACGATGGCCACTGCGCCGCGTTCTTCGTACAGCAGGCTGCTGTCGGGATCGGCTGTTGTTGCGCTCATTCCTATCTCCGAGAGTTTCAGACCACCCGATTTTGCACCCAACACAGCCTGCCGGGTCGGCCAGCGGCGGTATAGTGGCAGCTTTCACCCCAACCCTTGCGAGACAACATGAGCCACTCACCCGAACTCATCCTCGTGCGCACCGAAGGGCGCGTCGGCATCGTCAGCCTCAACCGCCCCAAGCAGCTCAATGCACTCAACGATCAACTCATGAACGAGCTGGGGGCCGCCCTCAAGGCCTTCGATGCCGACGATGGCATCGGCTGCATCATCATCACCGGCAGCGAAAAGGCCTTTGCAGCGGGGGCCGACATCGGGGCCATGGCCAGCTACACCTTTGCCGACGTCTATAAGGGCGACTACATCACCCGCAACTGGGAAAGCATCCGCACCATTCGCAAGCCCATCATCGCCGCCGTGAGCGGCTTTGCGCTGGGCGGCGGCTGCGAACTGGCCATGATGTGCGACTTCATCATCGCTGCCGACAACGCCAAGTTCGGCCAGCCCGAAATCAAGCTCGGCATCATTCCCGGCGCAGGCGGCACCCAGCGCCTGCCGCGGGCGGTGGGCAAAAGCAAGGCCATGGACCTGGCCCTGACTGGCCGCATGATGGACGCCACCGAAGCCGAACGCGCCGGACTGGTCAGCCGCGTGGTGCCGCTGGACAAGCTAATGGACGAAGCCCTCGGCGCTGCACTGACCATCGCCGGTTTTTCGCAGGTCGCCGTCATGGCCGCCAAAGAATCGGTGAATAAGGCGTTCGAAGGCACGCTGGCCGACGGCGTGATGTTTGAGCGCCGCCTGTTCCACGCCCTGTTTGCCACCGCCGACCAAAAAGAAGGCATGGCCGCTTTTGTCGAAAAACGCCCCGCCCAGTTCAAACACGCTTGAACGGGCTTGAATTTTGAGGCTATAATCTGCGGCTCAGGCTCTTTAGCTCAGCCGGTTAGAGCGACGGAATCATAATCCGCAGGTCCCCTGTTCGAATCAGGGAAGAGCCACCAATCAAAACAAGGACTTGGCGCAGCAATGCCCTGAGTCCTTTTTTTTGCCTGTGGCCGTGCAGCCACTGTGTAGCTATTGGTACAAGGTAGCGCCATCATGATGCGCAGCGGCACGCGGGGCCGACGAACATCGGCCTTCATGCAAGCGCCTGGGCTTCGGCCTCCTGCTCCAGATACACCCAATCCACAATACCGTCGCTGGGGGTGTAGCCCGCCACCAGTTGCTGCATCATCAGGCGGATCACGCCCACGTCGTTCAGGTTGAGGGCGATTTCCAGGTCGATCAGCCTGGCTTCGAACTCGGCCCAGGGTATGCATGCCTCGTGGGCTTTCATGATGCGCGGGTGCATGGTGGGCTTGGGGTTGTCGCCGATCAGCAGTTCTTCGTAGAGCTTTTCGCCGGGGCGCAGGCCGGTGACTTCGATCTCGATGTCGCCTTCGGGGTTGTGCTCATCCTTTACCGTCAGGCCCGAGAGTTCCACCATGCGCCGCGCCAGGTCGATGATCTTGACCGGCTGGCCCATGTCGAGCACGAACACGTCGCCACCCTTGGCCATGGCACCGGCCTGAATCACCAACTGGGCCGCTTCCGGAATGGTCATGAAATAGCGCGTCACGTCCGAATGCGTGAGCGTGATCGGCCCACCGTCGCGAATCTGCTGGCGGAACTTGGGCACCACCGAGCCGGATGAACCCAGCACGTTGCCAAAGCGCACCATGCTGAATGTGGTTGCGCTGCCGCTTGGTGAGCCTGCCTGATGGGCCGCCAGCGCCTGCAGCGCCATTTCGGCCAAGCGCTTGCTGGCCCCCATCACGTTGGTGGGGCGCACCGCCTTGTCGGTGCTGATGAGCACGAAGTCGCTCACGCCGCTCTCAGTCGCCGCCTGTGCCGCGCGCAAGGTGCCCAGCAGGTTGTTTTTGATGCCAGCCGCCGGGTTGTGCTCCACCAGCGGCACGTGCTTGTAGGCCGCAGCGTGATAGACCGTGTCGGGGTGCCAGGTGGACATGATTTCGCGCATGCGGTCGGCGTCCTGCACCGAGGCCAGCAGCGGCACCAGCACGGTGGCCCGACCCGCCAGCTTGTCTTCCAGCTCTTGGTGGATGGCGTACAGCGCGAATTCGCTCTGCTCGATCAGCAGTAGCTTGGCCGGGGCGACGGCCAGAATCTGGCGGCACAGCTCACTGCCGATGGAGCCGCCCGCCCCTGTGACCAGCACCACCTTGCCGACGATGTTTCTGGCCAGCAGAATGTGGTTGGGTGCCACCGGTTCGCGGCCCAGCAAGTCGTCGATGTCGAGCTCGCGCAAGTCCGAAATGCTGACCTTGCCCTGCGCCAGATCGCTCAGGTTGGGCAGGGTGCGCACGGCCACGTGTGCGCTGCGAATCTGGTTCAGGATTTCGTTGCGGCGGTGGCGCGACAGGCTGGGCATGGCCAGCAGCACGTCGCCGATGTTGAGCGTGGCGGCCAGGTTGTCCAGATCGCGCGGGTTGTAGATGGGCTGCCCGTTGAGCACGTGGCCGTGCAGACGGTCGTCGTCGTCCAGGAAGCCAGCCACCTGCATGTTGTGGCTGTGGGCCATGGCGGCGGCGAGTTGGCGGCCGGTGTTGCCTGCGCCGTAAATCAGCACCTTGGGGCGTGAGGCATGCTTGAGTATGCTCTGGTACTGGTCGCCCAGCCAGACCCGCGCCAGCGCACGCGATGCGCCCACGAACAGCAGCAACAGCATGGGCTGGATGATGCCGACCGTGCGCGGCACCTCGGCCACACCTATGGCGGTGAAGACGGTCGCATACAGCAAGCCATAGATGCCCACGGCTCGCGCCACTGCCAGCAAGGCCGGCCAGCCGCTGTAGCGAAAGATGGCGCGGTACAGGCCCGACACCACAAAAATGGGCAGCGCCACACCCACAGAAACCACGCTCGCCCAAATGGCTCCACGCGCCCACGGGCCCCCCCCAGCAAAGCTGATGAATTCGCCCAGCCGCAAATAGAAGGCCAGCCAGACCGTCAACACGCACAAACTCAGATCGACCAGCAGGGCAACGAAGCGCTTGGTTGGGCGTGGCAAAGCCAACACCGGAACGGCCAACTTAGACAGCGGCTTTTTCAATGCGGCATCAAACACTCGGGCTCCATTCTTCTACGGTTGCCTTGAACTACGGTAAAGCCGACTTGGCGCTCAAGGGCATGTGTGCAGGCCCAGCCCATGCAAGCGCAAAGAGGGGTGGAAGGGGTTCAGTTCCAGCAGCTGAAGTGTTTTCAGGTATTGCTGGCGCATCTCGGGGTGTTTTTTCAGCCATTTTGCTGCCCGACGGTTGTAGGAACATTCTCGGTTTATCGCTTCACCGCATCGCCACTGCCCTTGCCCACCACGGTCTGCACCAGGTAGCACAGGTAATGGCGCAGCGTCAGGGTGCGGATCATTTGCGCATCGGTCTGCGCCAGCAACTCGGGGGTGGACATATCAATGCCGCTCACCTGGGCCAAGCCGGTGATGCCGGGGCGCACGTTGTACACGCCCAAGCGCTCGCGGGCGGCGATCAACTCGGTCTGGCTGGGCAGGCAGGGCCGTGGCCCCACTAGGCTCATTTCGCCTTTGAGCACGTTCCACAACTGCGGCAACTCGTCGATCTTGGTGCGGCGCAGCAAGCGCCCCAGCGGCGTAACGGCGCTTGCATCGGCCAGATGCGAGGCCACATGTGCCGCGTCTGGCCGCATGGTGCGGAACTTCACCAAGGTGAATGGCTTTTGATGGCGACCGACACGCTGCTGGCGCAGCAAGGGCGAGCGCGTGTCCAGCCAGCCCAGCAGGGCTATGCACAGCAGCACCGGCGCACCCAGCACCAGGCCCAACGCGGACAGCAACAGATCGAGCACACGTATCACGGCTTCATTCACGCTTCTTATGCTTCCCGCGCTCAAAATCCAAGCCCGCGCTCAATGTCAGAGACGTTTTGCGTTTGGCGACCATCACCACAATCGAATCCTCATTCATATATACCGCTTTGATATACCGCAACTGGGCACTAGTGTCGGCTACTCCACACGGTGCAACGCCATCTTGCGCAACTGCGCTTGCATCGTCACTTCGGGGGTCCAGCCCAGCAGGGTGCGGGCTTTGGACGCATCCACCTGCAAAGAGCCAAATAAACGGTCGGCTACGGCGGCTTGGCCCAGCAGGCGGGCGGCACCACGCATCAGGCCCACGGGTACCGGCAGCAAACGCGCACGCACGCCGTAGGCATGGGCTACGCGGCGCAGCATCTCGGGGGTGGACACGTCGTCGCCGTCGGCCACCAGAAACGTCTGGTTGGCCGCTTGCGGCGATCGAGCGGGGTCGGCACACAGGGCGATGAAACCGACCAGGTTGTCGAGCGCCACCAGCGAGCGGCGGTTGTCAAGCGCCCCCAGCGGAAGCGGCACACCACGGCGCACCCACTGTACCATCTGGGCAAAGTTGCCCTTCACACCGGGGCCATACACCAAGGGGGGCCGAATGACCACCACCTCCATGCCCGTGTCAAGGGCCACCTGCCACAACGCCCGCTCGGCTTCGTGCTTGGACTGGCCATAGGCGTCCTGGGGGGCCGGGGCATCGGCGGGAGTGAAGGGCTGGCCCGGCGACGTGGCCTCGCCATTGACCTTGACGGAGCTGATGAACACGAAGCGCCTGACGCCAGCCTGCACGGCTTGCCGGGCCAGATTTTCGGTACCTTGCACGTTGACGCGGCGGTATTCGGCCAACGGGTTGGCTAGCTTCTCATGCATCATGTGGGCGCGGGCGGCGCAGTGAACAACTGTATCCACTCCTTTTCCCAGCACGCTACTCCAATCGGTTTGGATATCTATCTCACCGACAGCAACTTGATCAAGTTCCGTCGCACACCGCACCGCAGGGCAAACATTGTGGCCCTGCTCCCGTAACGATGCACACACAACCCGGCCTACAAAACCGTTAGCGCCGGTCACCAGCATTGACAAAGGTTTACTCACTTTTTCGCCAGACCGTTCGGTTTACGTAATCGGTGTAACTTTCCACGATACGAAGAACCTGCTTAGAGACCGATGGGTTTTCGTAATCCTGAACGGGTCGAACCGCGTGCTTTGCTGCGCTATGTTGGGCGACGGTCACTCGAACCGCATCCAGAACGCGTTCCTTCTTCAGCCCAGCCATGATCAGCGTTCCTGCATCCATGCCTTCAGGGCGCTCATGGGCATTGCGAATCGTGATGGCGGGCAGATTCAGCAGCGATGCTTCTTCGGTGATGGTTCCGCTGTCAGAAATCACGCACAACGATTCCATCTGCAGCCGGATGTAGTCACAGAAACCAAACGGCTTCATGAGTTGAATCCTGGCAGCAGGCTCCACCCCCGACAGGGCATCCAGCCGCTTGCGGGTTCTCGGGTGGGTTGAAACGATCACAGGAACATCGTAGGTTTCAGCCAGTGCGTTCAGGGTATTAAGCAGGTCTCTGAGATTCTCCTCCGAGTCCACATTCTCTTCGCGGTGTGCGCTGACGATGAAGTACCTTCCCTGCTCAAGCTGCATGCGCTGGAGTACGTCCGAGGCCTGAATCTTGGGCATATAGTGGTCCAAGACTTCACGCATATGCGACCCGGTCTTGATGATCGTTTCAGGCCGGATGCCTTCCGCGATCAGATAACGCCTAGCATGCTCGGTCAGGACCAGATTGATATCGCTCAGGTGATCCAGCACCTTGCGGTTGAGCTCCTCGGGCACGCGCTGGTCAAAGCAGCGGTTACCTGCCTCCATGTGAAATACCGGCACTTTGCGCCGCTTAGCTGCAATGACTGCCAGGCAGGAGTTGGTATCGCCATACAACATCACTGCATCGGGCTGCTCCGTGGCCAAGACTTCATCGGCTTTCTCGATCACTCGTCCAATGGTCTGGGCCGCGTTGTCGCCCACCGCCTCTAGAAAGTGGTCAGGTTTGCGAATCTCGAGATCATCGAAAAAAACCTGATTCAGTTCGTAGTCGTAGTTTTGCCCGGTATGTACCAGCACATGCTGCGTGTAGCGGTCGAACTCGGCAATCACCCGACTCATCTTGATGAGTTCTGGCCGGGTACCAACAATGGTCATGACCTTAAACATCGAGCTCTTCCTTGATGTAGTCCAAGGTCAGGAGCAAGGACTTGACCTCTTCAACGTTCAGGCGCTTCGTGTTGTGTGAGGTATAGTCGTCCAGCGTGGAAATATCGGTCTCACCCTCGCTGAAGTACTTGGCGTAGTTCAGATCGCGGTTGTCGGCAGGAATGCGGTAGTAGCCACCCATGTCAATGGCGTGCGCCATCTCCTCACGGGATATCAGCGATTCGTAAAGCTTTTCGCCATGTCGCGTGCCAATCACCTGCGTCTGCTTTCCGGGCTGGCCAAACAGCTCTTTCAGTGCTTGTGCAAGATCACCCACGGTTGAGGCAGGTGCCTTCTGCACAAAAATGTCGCCCTGCTGGCCGTGCGTGAAGGCATAGAGCACCAAATCTACGGAATCTGCCAAAGACATCAAGAAGCGGGTCATGTTCGGGTCGGTGACGGTCAAGGGGCGCTCTTCCCTGAGCTGCGAAACAAACAAAGGGATGACAGACCCACGGGAGGCCATTACGTTACCGTAGCGTGTGGCGCAAAAAACCGTCTCGCCCGGCTGTTGCAAACGCGCTTTCGCGACCATGACCTTTTCGGCCATCGCCTTGGAAATGCCCATCGCATTGATCGGGTAGACCGCCTTGTCGGTGGACAGCACCACCACGCGCTCAACGCCCGCTTCCGTTGCGGCGTTCAAAACGTTTTCAGTACCCATCACATTGGTGCGTAAGGCTTCCATCGGGTAAAACTCGCAGGATGGCACCTGCTTCAACGCGGCCGCATGGAATACGTAGTTCACCCCCTTCATAGCCTGGCGCAGGCTGGCTTCATCACGGACGTCACCAATGTAAAACCGCAGCTTGGGATGATTGAGCGCAATGCGCATGTCCTCTTGCTTTTTCTCGTCCCGGCTGAAAATACGGATCTCCTTCACCTCCGTATCGAGAAAGCGCTTCAGCACCGTCTGGCCAAAAGAGCCGGTGCCGCCTGTGATCATCAGGGTTTTGTTATTGAACAATGGATTTCCTTTCACCGGAACTCATACATCTGCGCAATCAAATCTGACCATTTTGGAGCCACATAACCGGTGGCATCGAGGAAACGTGAACTATCCAGAGACCGATCAATCTCGACAGTATCATCTGCACGGATTTCTATTTTTTTTTCGTATTGGTCTGCCACCAAGCCAAGTAACTTGAACTTGTTGATCGGCGCTGCAGAAACATGATACAAACCGTTGAGTTGAGGGTATGGAATTACATAGTCTTTTATTACCCGGGCCAGTTCAACAGTCGGCAGACCAGAAAAGATCGCTCTCGTGAACCCACAGATGCTACCCTCCTGTGCCAGAAACCAATCCACTAACGAATGATGTGTGTTCAACTCGTGCCCAATGATCGAGGTACGCAGGGTTATCGCGTGAGGTAAATCAAGCAATTCGCCAATGTATTTGGACTTACCGTAGAGATCCTCGGCATCTGAGGGATCGCTCTCCTTGTACTGCCCCTTGCGCCCAGAGAACACGCAGTCCGTACTGATATGTATTAACCGAGCACGGCCCAACTGACACAGACGCGCCAACCTGTGAGGCAACATGGCATTGATAGGCAGTGCGGTTAGCGGATCATTAGCATCCCCCAACTGCTTGATCAGCCCGACGCAGTTGATCACCACGTCCGGCCGGACCCTAACCATCACTGAAGTCAGAGAGTCTTGGTCGAGAGCATCCACACCACACAACAAACGTTCATGGCTATCAACTGAGAAATGGCATAGTGCTGACGCATTCCTGAGCGTCCCCCAAGTCTGAAATCCCGGATCAGCGCTAAAAGTACGAAATACAGCGTTACCCAGCATGCCGGTTACGCCCAAAACAAGAATTTTCATTGCTTACTTTCCACTGCTGACGAATGCTCAGCAAGATGGTCAACCAAAACAGTCACTTGAAGCCGCATTTCGAAGTGATCGTCAAAATATTTTTTACCCGCTACTCCCATTGCTTCCCGCTCAGACGCGTCTAGGGCTTTTAGCGCACGAATGTTTGCGACCAATGGAACAACCTGCTCAGCCGGCGAAACCAAGCCTGCACGTGCTTCGTAAATCACTTGTGCCCCCTCACCATTCATACTGGCGATGATTGGCCGACCGGCGGCCAAGTATGCTTGGACCTTACTGGGTACGGTGAGTGCAAAAGCAGGCTCGTCAGTTAACGATACCAACAAAGCGGAAGCACGCTCGAAGATCTGCGGCATCGCCTCCATCGGGAAACGACCAGGGAGCACCAAGTTGTCCAGGCCCAGCGTTTTTTGCTGGGCCTGGAGCCAGACCAGCCGACTGCCGCTGCCCACCAGAACTAGTCGAATCCGAGGCTCATCTTTTAGCAGCACTGCTGCCTGCACCAGAGTATCGAGGGCCTGGCCAGTACCAAGGTTACCGGCGAACACCACGCAAAAATGCTGTTCAAGCAGATCAAGAAGCTCGGAAGGCACCGGTACGACAACCTTGGGGCTGCGGATGTCTATGGAGTTGGGGTAGTACTTGATCTTCGTACGGTCAGCATACTGCGACACCGGCTCAACGAACGCGCGGGACTGCACCAGCAGGGTTTCGCACTGGCTGTAGATGCCGCGCACCATCCAACCGACCGCACGCAGTAACTGCGGGTTGCGAACAAAACCGGTTGCCGACAGACTTTCCGGCCATAGGTCCTGCACCCACAGGGTCAACTTAGCCTTTTTCAGCCTCTTGAGCAGAATCGCCGGGATCGCCTGAGTAACCGGAGATGGGGCAAAAATCAAGATTGCATCGAACTTGCGACCCCGCAGCATCCACGGCAGGTATAGTAAACCGCTTAATACAAAAGACAGGTAATTGAGGATCAGATTCTTCGCACCACCTTGCCCGCGAGGCCATAGCGGAAGCCGCAGCACCTCAATACGACCCAGGTAGCGTTCGCGCTGGGTACCTGTTGCTCGATAGCCATCAAATACCTTGCCATCGGGATAGTTAGGCTTGCCGGTGGCTACTACCACCTCGTGGCCTTGCTCATCGAGGTTGCGTACGATATCGTTAATTATGAAACTTTCTGGCCAGAAGTACTGCGAGAGCACCAGGATCCGCATGATTTAGCGCCTCGCCGCTTGGGAAACAATGGCTTGGTAGAGTTCTGCCATACGCGCCGCATTGGACTCGATGGTGAAAGTCTGTTCCGCCCAGACCCTGGCCTGGGTGCCGAGCCGGCCTCGCAGTTCGGAGTCTTCGACCAGCCGCTGCAGGGCATCCGCTATCAGCGGCGGCTGCGGCTCCGCGATCGCCAAGCCGGTCACCTCATGGATCACCGCATCCGCAACCGGATCACGAACCGCCACGACACTGGGGATACCGTAGAATGCCGCCTCGAAAACTGGCCGACCTGCAGCGTTCAAGTGCGATGGAAAGCAAAGGATATCCAGCTGTGGGTACAACGTCCGCACATCCTTGACAAACCCGACCAACTCGACCTGCTGGTGCAGCCCGTTGCGTTCGATCAATGCCTCCAACTCGGCCCGGACATCACGCCCGAAGCCAAACTTCGCAAATAGCCAAGCCTTCCAGCGCGACAGCTGGCGAGCGTTCTCGCCGGCCACCAAGCAACGGATGTTAACCCCTCGCTGCTTGAGAATGCGCATGGCTTCCAGTAACTCGAAGATACCCTTCAATTGCACAAGCACACCAAGAAAACCGACCTTAACCGGCTCGTCTTCGCCTGCCGGACGGACCTGGGAAGTACCAGCATCGATACTCAGCCCGTTGTGGATCACGCTCAGCGGCAGATCGTCGGCAAGCGTCGCCGCCACCGTTTGATCGATCGCCACCACTGCATCGGCGTGACGCCGAAGCAGGCCGGTAAGCCAGCGCGTGCGCCGCCCCTCGCCAGGCGTACGCTGCAGCGAACGCACATGCACCACCATCGGCACGCGCAACAGCCACTTGGAAACGATACCGAGTGGCAGCAAGGTCAACTCGTTCACGTGGATCAGATTGAAGGTCTGATGGCGCAGGTGCCAGAGTGCCCGGAGCGAAAACGGCAGCAGATAGATCTCACGCAACAGGATCAGCCAACGTAGGCCCCGGTAGAAGCCGTAGCGCGTGTTATCGAACTGACTCAGCCCGTACACCGTCTGCACATCCAGCCCGGCCGCAGCAAACGCACCCTGAGCTGAGCCGACCGGAGTCAGGACAGTGCCACTGACGCCATATCCGGCCAATTGCCGATAAAACTCGATAAGACTTTTCGAGGCGCCGCCAAAGGCTCCGGCTGGATGCAGATAGAGTACTCGCACAGTGCTAGCCCCTTACTCCGCAACCCAATAGCATACGAACCCGCCTTGCCAAAACAGGCGAGTGTTGCTCGAAGGTCATACCAACCTCTCGACTTCCGCCAGCATAAGCTGACCGCCGCGCTCGTAGTTGAGCTCCTGCGCGGCGACATTCGATGCCTGCTTGAAGCTACTGACAGCCGCAGCATCAAGCTGCTGGATCACAGCCGCCAGCGCACGGGGCTCGAAGGATTCGGCTACCACGCCACAGCCATACTGACGAAGCAATGTCGCCATTTCCGGGGATGGTCCAATAGCCACGGCCAGACGAGCCTGTATAAATTCGAAAAACTTGTTCGGCAAAGCGTGCTCATGATTGAAGTTGACCGGGGGCAAAAGATAGACCCCGATATCGAACTCGTTCAGACGCTGACAGATATTCTGCATAGCCACCGGCTCGATGAAGCAGATCCGCGGGTCCGCCTTAGCAGCAGCCCGCAACTCAGCCATGTAGACCTTATCGGTTTCGACCAGCATAAAGTCCAAGGTAAAGCGCTCATCCAGATGCGCCATCATCTCGATCATCACGCCTAGGTGGCGTGAGCGGATCGCCGAACCGTGGTGGATCAGGCGGATACATCCGGCATCCACCGAAGAAGGCAACAGTTTCTGGTCCAGCGGCGCGTTGTGGATCACCTTGCAGGGCACGCCGTATTCACGTTTGTACTCATCCGCGATGCCCTGGCAAACCGTGGTCATGGCAGCGGCCCTTGGCAGGTAACGCTTGCACAGGTCATGGTGGTAGCGGCCGAACAGCAGCTTCCACAGGAGCTTGTCATCGAACTCCCGCGGCGAATACTCGTGGGCGTCCATCAGCACCGGGCTGCCCTTGGCCAGCGCCAACGCCAGCGGCAGCGCCGAGATGTCATTGGCGACAATCAGGTCGAAACGACACTCGCCCAGCAAGCGCTGCGCATCGCGGACCTGAGGCAAGCTCCAGTAATAGCTTTCGAAAGCACCTAGCAGCAGTTTGCCGGCCCAGATCCCCTTCTGCAGCATCCCGGCCGGCGGCTTGTCGAGAGTCACGAACTCGATGTTCGCCTCAGGCGCACGGCCGTAGCCTGCCACCGTGACCTGCTGCACCGACTCCAGCAGGCACACCTGGCGCATCACTCGCGGGTCGCTGTGAATGGTCGAAAACGAAATGATCAAGACAGACTTCAAGATATATAAGTCCACTATCAAGCGATAAGATGGCTGTGCCAGCGGCAGAAATTGATCCAACGCCATACCTGCCAGGAAAAGTGTTTCTTGCCGGCAATGATCAGCTCGAACTCGCGCAGCACCTCTGCCTGGTTGAAAAATACCAGCCCTAGGTCCTCACGCAACCAGCCGCGCACGGTATCCGCCATGGACACAAGCCAGGCCTGCTCCGGGGTGGCAAATCCGATCTTGTCGCGCCGATCAAGAACATCATCCGGCACAATGCCGCGCATTGCAGCACGAAATACGTGCTTGGTCTCACCCTTAGGCGAAACTAGGTAGCTTTCCGGCAGGGACAGCAGAAGATTGACCATGTCCAGCGTCAGGAACGGCACCCGGCTTTCCACCGAGAAGCGCATCGAGTTGCGATCGCCGTGGCGCAACAATGCCGGCAGGCCGCGCCGGGTCAGCGACAAGGCAAGCTCGGCCACCACACGTCGCCCGGCCTCGCTGTGCGGCGAGCGCATGCGGGGAAAATGGCTGATCACGCCGCGTTCCACCAGTGGTTCGGCGTTCAGCCAGGCAGGCAGCGCATCCGATCCGTTGACCCGGCGCAGCAACGCATAGAGCGAGCCTTCGGTCATTTCAGCCGCCAGGCGCTTGGCTCCGCCAATACGGCTTCTGCCGGGCCATTTTGACCACTCATTCAAGAAGCTAATTGCTTCGGCCAGCCGCCCCTTTTCAATCAGGCTGCGCAAACGCTGGCCCGGGTAGCCGTTGTAACCCGCCAGCATCTCGTCGGCGCCCTGCCCGTCGAGGGTGACGGTAACCCCCGACTCGCGAGCCAACTGGAAGACCCGATACTGCGCATAAATACTAGTGCTGCCGAATGGCTCGCCCTGGGCCAGGATCATCGAATCCAAGTCGCGAGCCAGCTCATCGGAGCCCACCGAAATCTTGTGCGGCACCGCGCCGACATGAGCGTTGATGCGATCGACCCAGACTTCTTCGCTCATCTCACTACCTGCGGCGATGTAGCTGAAGGTATGGATAGGCAGGTCCGGCTCGACGTGACGCATCGCACAGACCACTGCAGAGGAATCAATACCGCCTGACAGTGCAGCGCCCAAGGCAACATCGCTGCGCAGGTGCAGCCGTATATTCTGAAGGAACTGCTCACGGACCAGTTCAGTCGCGCTATCGAACGAAAGATCGGTACGCTCGACGATGCTCGGGGCCCACCAGCGTTCGGGTTCTGCAACCCGCCCACTCTGCAGATCGACGATAAACAGGTGGCCGGGCAGCAGATGATGGATACCTTCGAAGAAGGTGCCGGTCCCGCTGTCGTAGTCCCCGTGTACCAGATAATCGTAGGCACGTTGCCAGTCCAAGGTCGGCTTGCCGGGCAGCAGCTCCTTGAGCGCGGGCATCTCCGAGGCGAAGCAAAACTCTCCGCCTTCCGCCGCGTAGAAGAAGGGTTTTATGCCAAAGGCGTCTCGCACGCAGGTCAGGGTACCTGCCTGCCGATCCAGCACGACAAAGGCGAACATACCGATCAGCCGCATCAGGCAGGCTTGGCCCCATTGGATCCAAGCAGCCAGGAGCACTTCGGTATCAGAATCGGAAACGAAGCGGTGGCCCAGGCCCTGCAGCTCTGTACGCAGTTCCCGATAGTTGTAGATCTCGCCATTGAAGACGATCGAAAAACGCTTGTCCGCCGACAACATCGGCTGATGCCCGGCAGAAGACAGGTCCAGAATTGACAGACGCGTATGCCCCAGGGCGGCCACCGAATTGCCCATGGGATAGAGCTCATAGCCCCTGTCATCCGGCCCGCGGTAGCGGATTTTCTCAAGTGCACCGGCCAGGCGCGCATCCAGCTGCCCGACCTCTTTCCACCATCCGCCCGCTAT
>DBAZ01000051.1 GCA_002291945.1 Tepidimonas sp. UBA997 | reverse complement strand
CAATGCCAGCGGCGTCCTGCCCCCGGTGTTGCAACAAGAGCAGCGCGTCGTAGATCAACTGATTGACCGGGGACTGCGCAACGACACCGACGATTCCGCACATGGATTGGTTCCTGTCATCAAGGGAAATACTGAGCCAACGAAGCGGGAACCAGGCCCTTGATGCCCTGCAGGCCCGCATTCAACCATGGCACCCCCTGGGATTGCTGCCAGACGATGTTGTCTTTGAAGGGCGTCATGTTGACCACCAGCGCTGCGGCCAGCAACAGCACCACGCCGCGCAGCAAGCCGAAGGCCCCGCCCAGCGTCCGGTCCACCGGGCGCAGGCCGATTTTCTGGACACCTTTTTTGATCAGCCACGCCAGAAAACCCGCCACAAAAGCCACCGCCACGAAAACCAGCACGAAGCCGACCGCATGGCGCAAAGGCTCTGGCGTCTCACCGAGTGGCAGCCCGTTGGCCACCGGCGCGGCATACCACTGCGCAGCAAAAAAGGCCGTCACCCAGCCCGCCACCGACAACACCTCGAACACCAGCCCGCGCCAGACACCCAGCAGCAGCGAAGCCAGCAACACCACAAGCAGCAAAACGTCGATGGAGGACATGCCGTCAGAGCGTCAGGATGGTGGCAGGCAGGCCCATCTGCCGAACCTGCTCGGCGGCCCGCTCGGCTTCTGCGCGGGTGCCAAACGGGCCCAGCCGGACGCGAATGCGAGAGCCATCGGGGGTATTGGCAACTTGGGTGTAGGTGCGCAAACCGGCGCGTTCCAGGCGCTGACGAACTTCCTGCGCCCGAGCCTGCTCGGCAAATGCGCCCACCTGCACCACCAGCCGGACTGTCGCCGGGGCGGCTGCCGTGGCAGGGGGGGCCACAGGCGCTGGGGCGGTTGGCGTGGCAGGAGCCGCAGGTGTAGGCGTGACGGCCACCTTGGACCCGCTGGCCGCTGCAGGCGCAGAAGCTGGGGTGGCCGGGGGCGGGGCTGGAACTTGGGCTGGCGCTGGCACCACCGTCGCAGAAGCCCCAAGTGCAGGCGAGGCAGACACCACGCCACCCACGGTTGTAGAGGACGGCTGCCGGACTTCCTCGACGGGCTGCGGCGCGACCGCGACCGCCGACGGCGGCGGCGCATCCGCCAGCGGCAGTGGGGGCGCGGTTTGCCGGTCGGGAATCTCGATGCGTATGTCCACCGGCACCGGCCGCGGCTGCGAGTCGAACAGCAGGGGCAGGCCGACGATGCCCGCCAGCACCAGCACGCTGGCACCGATCAGGCGATGCCGCGCCTGACGCCGGATGGATTCGATGGATGGGGTCTGGGCAGGACCAGACCCGCCTTGGCCGCCAGAACGCAATTTGAACATTCGTCAGTGTTGCTGTGAGGCCCGCCGCCGCCGCGCATACCGGCCTGAATCAGGCCCGGAGGTGCTTGGACGACAGCTTGGGCACCCCGTGTTGCAGAACGCCGCCCACGGTGAAAAATGATCCGAAAACCACGATTCTATCAGCCGCACTGGCTGCATCGACAGCGGCCCGTAAGGCCTGCATGGGGTCGCCCCAAGGGGTGGATTGCACGTCCGTGCGGGTGCATGTTCCCTGCCAGATCGCCTGCAAGGACTGGGCGCTGGCCGCACGCGGGTTGGGCAGGTCGGTGAAATACCAGCGATCGACCAGCGGGTTGATGCGCTCGAACATGGGCCGCAAGTCTTTGTCGGCCATGGCACCGAACACGGCGTGGGTGGTGGGATAGAAACCCATGGCATCCAGATTTTCAGCCAGGGCAGCCACCGAATGCGGGTTGTGCGCCACATCCAGCACCAGGGTGGGCTGGCCGGGGACGATCTGAAAGCGCCCCGGCAGTTCCACCAGCGCCAAGCCGGTACGCACCGCTTGGGCGCTCACGGGCAAACGAGGATGCATGGCTTCCAGCGCCGCCAGCACGCCCGATGCATTGAGCAACTGGTTGGCCCCGCGCAGCGCCGGATACGCCAAGCCACTGTACCGGCGTTGTCGGCCCGTCCAGCCCCATTGCTGCTTGTCGCCGGCAAAGTGGAAGTCCCGCCCGAGCCGCCACAAGTCGGCCCCGATTTCCAGCGCACGATCGAGCACGCTCTGCGGCAGCACGGGGTCGCTCACCACCACCGGGCGGCCGGTTCGCATGATGCCAGCCTTTTCGTAGCCGATGGCTTCACGGTCTGGCCCGAGGTACGCCATGTGATCCAAGTCTATGCTGGTGATGACCGAGCAGTCTGGCTCGAACGCATTCACGGCATCGAGCCGCCCGCCCATGCCGACTTCGAGTACCAGCACGTCGGGGCGCAGCTCGACCAGCGCCAGCACGATGGCAAGCGTGGTGAATTCAAAGTAAGTGAGGGCCACATCGGGCTGGCCCTCGCCGCCTCGACGGGCCGCCTCCACCGCCTGGAACGCCGGCAACAAGGCCGCCGCGTCGATGGTTGCGCCGAGCCAGCGGGCGCGCTCCTCAAAATGCACCAGATGCGGCGACCCATACACCGCCGTGCGATAGCCAGCCTGCTGGTAAATGGCCTCCAGCATGGCGCAGGTGGAGCCTTTGCCGTTGGTACCCCCCACCGTGATGAGCGGGCATGGCAGCGCCAGCCCCTGCCCGCCGTTGAGCCGCCCGAGCACCTCGCGCACCCGATCCAGCCCCATGTCTATCGTTTTGGGGTGGAGTCGTTCGCAATGGGCCAGCCAGTCGGGGAGTGTGGTGGGCAGAACGGTCATGTCTTGTGGGCGTTGCGTGTCAAACCCGAATTGTGACAGTGCCTCATGGTCTGCACGGCCTGCAGGATAATGGCCGGATCACGGTCGGCTTCGACCCGGACGAATGGGACGAATGGAAAAAATGGAGCAAACGCGCCGAGCGCGGCTGATGGCCGCAGAGCCGAACCCGAGCCCGTCCACTAAAATGCGGGGTTTGGTCGTCCGTTGGGGGCGGCTTTTGCTTTGTCTAACCCGAATCCATCATGAGCAGCACCCAGATCGACGGCGTGACCGTCCAGACCCAAGCCAATGTCTATTTCGGCGGCAAATGCGTCAGCCACAGCCTGACCTGCGCGGACGGCTCGCGCAAATCGGTGGGCGTGGTGCTGGCTGCGGAACTCACTTTCGGCACCCAAGCGGCCGAAATCATGGAATGTGTGGCGGGTGGCTGCGCCTACCGGCTCGCTGGTTCCGAGCAGTGGGTCAACGTCGGCCCGGGTGATGCCTTCAAGGTCGATGCGAATTCCAGCTTCGACATCCGCGTACAAGACGCTTTCCACTACATCTGCCATTTTGGCTGAACCCGGAGCACACCGTGGCCACCATCCTGCAAAACCTGCCCATCGGCCAGAAGGTCGGTATCGCCTTTTCTGGCGGCCTCGACACCTCGGCTGCCCTGCTGTGGATGAAGCAAAAGGGTGCCCTGCCCTACGCTTACACTGCCAACCTCGGCCAGCCCGACGAATCGGACTACGACGAAATCCCCCGCAAGGCCAAGGCCTACGGTGCCATGCAGGCCCGGCTGGTGGACTGCCGCCCCCAACTGGCCGCCGAAGGCCTGGCCGCCTTGCAGGCGGGTGCCTTCCACATCAGCACGGCAGGCATCACCTACTTCAACACCACCCCGCTGGGCCGGGCCGTGACTGGCACCATGCTGGTCGCCGCCATGAAGGAAGACGACGTCCACATCTGGGGCGACGGCTCGACCTTCAAGGGTAACGACATCGAGCGCTTCTACCGCTACGGCCTGCTGACCAACCCGGCGCTGAAAATCTACAAGCCCTGGCTGGATCAGACCTTCATCGACGAGCTGGGTGGCCGCAAGGAGATGAGCGAATTCCTCATCGCCCACGGCTTCGACTACAAGATGAGCGTGGAAAAGGCCTACAGCACCGACAGCAACATGCTGGGTGCCACACACGAGGCGAAAGACCTCGAGCACCTCGACAGCGGCATCCGCATCGTCAACCCCATCATGGGCGTAGCGTTCTGGAAGCCGGAGGTGGAGGTGCAAGCCGAAGAAGTGAGCGTGCGCTTTGAAGAAGGGGTGCCGGTGGCCCTCAATGGCCAGACCTTCGGCAACTTGGTAGAGATGATCCAGCAGGCCAACGCGATCGGTGGCCGCCACGGGCTGGGCATGAGCGACCAGATCGAAAACCGCATCATCGAAGCCAAGAGCCGTGGCATCTATGAGGCCCCCGGCATGGCGCTGCTGCACATCGCCTACGAGCGGCTGCTCACCGGCATCCACAACGAGGACACGATCGAGCAGTACCGCATCAACGGGCTGAAACTGGGCCGCCTGCTGTACCAGGGCCGCTGGTTCGACCCGCAGGCCATCATGCTGCGCGAGACCGCCCAGCGCTGGGTGGCACGCGCCATCACGGGCGAAGTGACGCTGGAACTGCGCCGTGGCAACGACTATTCGATCCTGAACACCGAGTCCGCCCACCTGACCTACGCGCCCGAGCGCCTGAGCATGGAGAAGGTGGAGGACGCACCCTTCACCCCGGCCGACCGCATCGGCCAGTTGACGATGCGCAACCTCGACATCACCGACACCCGCAACAAGCTGGGCATTTATGCCAACGCAGGGCTGCTGGCCCTCGGTCAGGGCGACGACTTCCTGAAGCTGGGCCAGTAATCAGGGCTTCAGGGGCTTGCCCGCACCCAGCGGACGATGTCGTCGGCCATGCGCTGGGTGGCCCGTGGTGCCCGCAGATCGCCAGCCAGCACATGCTGGTCGGGGGCTTCGCTGTAGTCCACCGCCAGCAAGGTTTTGCGTTCGCTGCCCAGGCGCGGAAACAGAGCCACGATTTGCTGGGCATCGACCAACAGGTCGCGCTCCGAATACAGCACCAGCACGGGTGCCGTGAAGGTGCTGAGGTCGCTGTGGCGTACATGCTCGACCAGCGCCATCATGGGAAACAGGGTGCGCGTAGGATAGACCAGCGACCAGGCGTTGTTTTCCAGTCCGGTGGGGTCCACCAGCGAGAAAATCTCACCCTCCAGCAACAGGGCCAACTGCATGCCCCAGGGCTGGTTGATGAGTTCGGATCGCCGGTCTCGGGGGCCGTAGTTGGGCGAGAGGAACACAAAGGCATCGACCGCCTGCCCCTCGGGCCGTTGGCCCAGCCAGGTGCCCAGCGTGGCACCGGTCGAGAAGCCGATGAACAGCACACGCTCCCCGATGCGCTGGCCGATGGCCTGGGCCTCCAGCGTGTCGGCCAGCCAGTCTTGCGCGCTGGCTTCGGCCAATGCGTCGCTGGTGCGGCCGTGCCCGCTCAGGCGAGCGAAGTAGAGGTTGGCACCGAGTTGCTCGGCCACCCGTTGCGCCAGTGGTGCCGTATCCTGCCAGGAAGACACAAACCCGTGGACATACACCACCGACCAAGGCGTGCGCACACCGGGCCGGTCGTGCCAGACCACCTGCCGCTGCAAGTCGGGACGGATGTCGGGGTATGCCGCTTCCTGCTCGGCCAGCCAGCGATCGAGTTGTTCGATGGCTGGCGGGGCTGCGCGAGGGGCTGGCGCATCCGGGCCAAACTGGTTGACAGGCCCCAGAAAAAACACCGCCAAGGCCAGCACCAGGCCAAAAAAAACGGCCCGAAAGGTGGGGGAGCGTGCTTGCCCTCGTTGCGCATGGCGAGTTTGCATGGGAGTTCCTCGATCGCGGATCAGATGAATGTGGGTTCGGCTTCCAGACGTATGCCAAAACGCTCATAGACACTGGTCTGAATGGCTTGGGCCAAGGTGATGACTTCGCCACCGGTGCAGGGGTGGGCAGCGTTACCGCGGTTGACCAGCACCAGCGCCTGCTTGTCATAAACGCCGGCATGCCCCACCGTTTTGCCCCTCCAGCCGCACGCGTCGATCAGCCAGCCCGCCGCCAGCTTGATGGTGCCATCGGGCATGGGATAGTGCACCACCTTGGGGTCACGGCCTATGATATCGGCACATTGCTCGGGCGACACCGTCGGGTTCTTGAAAAAACTACCCGCATTGCCCAGCACCGCCGGGTCGGGCAGTTTGGCGCGGCGGATTGCGCAGACCCAGTCAAAAATCTGGTGCGCATCGGGTGCATGCACCCCAGTGTCGGCCATTTTCTTGGCCAAGTCCACATAAGCCAGCACCGGCTGCCAAGGCTTGGGCAGCCAGAAACGGACCCGGGTGATGAGCGCCCGCCCGGCCAGGCCGAAACCGCGTGCGCCCGAGCGCCCATGCTTGAACACCGAGTCACGGTAGCCAAAACCGCATTGCGCCGCGTTCAGGCTGAACTGGCGGCCGGTTTCCAGATCGACCGCGTCGAGGGAATCGAAACGGTCTTGCAGCTCGACGCCGTAAGCGCCAATGTTCTGCACCGGCGCGGCCCCCACGGTACCGGGAATCAGCGCCAGATTCTCCAACCCCGGCCAGCCTTGCGCCAGCGTCCAGCAGACCAGCGCATGCCAGCTCTCCCCGGCTTCAGCCTCGACCAGCCAGCCGCGGTCGCTGGCTTGAAGCAGTCGTCGCCCCTGCAGCTCGACCTTGAGCACCAGTGGGCGCACATCGCCGGTGATGACGATATTGCTGCCGCCGCCCAGCACAAACACCTCGTCGGCACGCCATTGGGGGTGGCGAATCAGGCTCTGCAACTCGGTTTGCGAGCGCACACGGATCAGCCGCAAAGCCTTGGCGGCAATCCCGAAGGTGTTGTAGGGCTGGAGCGCCACATTGTTCTCGACTAACATGCAGGGATTGTCTCATTCACGCAAGCCAGCGATCGCCTCATGCCCTCATTTGATACCGTCCTCGAACCCAATCTGGTGGAAGTCAAAAACGCCGTTGACCAGACCGCCAAGGAAATTGGCACCCGCTTCGACTTCAAAGGCAGTTCGGCTGCGGTCGAGCTCAACGACAAGGACATCACCTTGTTTGGCGACAGCGACTTCCAAGTCGGTCAGGTCGATGACATTTTGCGCAACAAACTGACCAAGCGCAGCGTCGATGTGCGCTTCCTGGAGCCGGGCAAGATCGAAAAAATCGGCGGCGACAAGGTCAAGCAGGTCCTGAAGGTACGCAACGGCATTGCGACCGAGGACGGCAAGAAAATCCAGCAAGCCATCAAGAACAGCAAGATGAAGGTGCAGGCCGCCATCCAGGGCGACGCCGTTCGCATCACGGGCGCCAAGCGCGACGACCTGCAAGCCGCTCAGGCGCTCATCCGCAAGGCATTGTCGGAACTGCCGCTGTCGTTCAACAACTACCGTGACTGAACCACATGGCTTACTCTGCCCAACCCGATCCCGCTTACGGGGCCATGCGCGACTGGATCGAGCGCTGGTCGGACATCGAGACCCAGCTCTCGCGCCTGCTGCTGGCCCCCAACGAAGCGCCCGCCTTCGTCAACCAGCTCAACGGGGTCGAGTCGCAGGCCCATGAACTGCTGGCGCTGGACGAAGATGCCACGCTGTACTGGCTGCTCCAGCTGGCTTCCAGTTCCACCATGGGCTACAGCACCTCGCATGCGCTGGTCTGCTGGGCGATTTGTCGGCTGGTCGGTCGCGCGGTGGACTGCCCCTCAGTTGAGCAGCAGGGGCTGGCTCTCGCGGCGCTGACCATGAACATCGGCATGACCCGGCTGCAAGATGAACTGGCCGAACAATCCACTCCCCCGACCCCGGCCCAGCTTCAGGTGATCGACGATCACCCTCGCAAGGGGGTGGCGTTGCTGGCCGGGCTGGGCGTCCAGAACGCCCTGTGGCTGGACATCGTGGCGCAGCACCACGACCCGGCAGCGGTCAGGCGGGTGACCCAACTGCTCCAGGCGGTGGACCGTTATAGCGCCATGATCAGCCCGCGCGAGACACGTCCGGGCCAATGCGTCACCGACTCCGGCCGCTATGCCTTGCTCAAACAGGGGGTCGGACCGGATGACCTGGGGCACGCCCTGGTCAAGACCGTCGGCGTTTGCCCGCCGGGCACGTTTGTCCGACTCGAAGACGACCGGGTCGCGATTGTCCTGCGCAGGTCCAGTCGGCCCGGTGAGCCCTGGGTAGCCACTATCCAGGACGGACGGGGCTTTCCGGTCGTTGAGCCTGCCCTGATCGACACCGGCCACGATGGCGAAGGGATTGCGGCCGCCTTGGTGACACGAACGGTTCGGGCCCGCCTGAACCATGCCCGCTTATTACAGCTTTCCCGCATGGCACTGACCAACTGACCCGATCAAGCAAGAGCGCCTGCATAGCGTCAGGCCTTCTTTTTCTTCGATCCGATCCGGCTTTCCTGACCAGCAAGCAGGCGCTGGATGTTCTCGGCATGACGCCACAACAGCAAGACACTCATGATGCCCATGGACACCCCGATGACCCCCTCGGAGGACCACAGCAACCCGTCACCGATCAGATAGAAAAAGGGCGCCGCCAACGCCGCCACCAGGGCCGCCAGAGAAGAATACCGGAAGACCAGCGCCACCCCGACCCAGGTCAGCAGCACGGCAAGACCCAGCCACGGGTCGTAGGCCAGCAGCACACCGGCTGCAGTCGCCACCCCCTTGCCACCCTTGAAGCGGAAAAACACCGGAAATAGGTGCCCCAGAAACGCCGCCAGGCCCACCAGCGCCACGCTGCCCGCCCCCAGCCCCCAGTCATGACCATAGTTGGCGACCCACCACACCGGAAGCCAGCCTTTGACGGCATCCAGCAACAAGGTGATTGCTGCGGCCTTCTTGTTGCCCGAGCGCAACACATTCGTGGCACCCGGATTCTTGCTGCCATAGGTACGCGGGTCATTCAAGCCCATGACCCGGCTGACCACCACCGCAAACGAGAGCGAGCCAATCAGATAAGCGGCGACAACCGCAGGCAGCCATATCCATTCCATCCACATGAGTTGCTCCGTTACATCGCGGGGTCACGCATCTCGAGGCGAATCCCATCGATGGCTTGCAACACGGGTTCGGACAAGGTCAGGCTCCAGGCATCCAGGCATTCATCGAGTTGCTGCAGGGATGTCACCCCGATGATGGTGCTGGCCACCTGCCATTTGGTGTAGCAAAAAGCCAGCGCCAGTTGCGTCGGTGTCAGACCATGATCGCGCGCCAGTTGGTTGTAGCGACGGGCAGCGGCCAAGGCCTCGGGGCGTCCCCAGCGCTGCTTCTTCATGGAATCGAAAATAGCCAAGCGACCGGCAGGCGCACCGGGGCCGTCCAGTCCGGACACATCGTACTTGCCCGTGAGCAGACCAAACGCCAGGGGCGAGTACGCGAGCAAGGAAACCCCCAGGCGGTGCATCGTCTCGTCGAGCCCGTTTTCCAGCGACCGGTTCACTAGGCAGTACGGGTTCTGAACGGTGGCGACCCGCGGCAGGCCATGCTGCTCGGCCAGGCGCACGAATGCGTGTACGCCATAAGGCGTCTCGTTGGACAACCCGATAGCCCGAACCTTGCCTTGGCGCACCAGGGTGTCGAGCGCATCCAGTTGCTCGTGGATCGACGCACAGGGGAGGTCTTTGGTCGGCTCAAAATACATCGCGCCGAACATGGGCACATGGCGAGCTGGCCAGTGAATCTGGTAGAGGTCGATCACCTCCGTCTGGAGGCGACGCAGGCTGCCTTCACAGGCCGACAGAATCTCGGCACGGGTCAGGCCGGACTGCTCACCCCGAATCCAGGGCATGCCCCGCGACGGGCCTGCTACTTTCGTCGCCAGAACAATCTTGTGCCGCAGACCCGGGCGGCTGGCCAGCCACTCCCCGATGATGGACTCCGTGGCTCCGTAGGTTTGTGCGCGGGCCGGCACCGCGTACATCTCGGCCGTGTCCAGAAAGTTGATGCCGCGCTCGATGGCGCGGTCGAGGATGGCGTGTGCGGACACCTGCGACACCTGTTCACCGAACGTCATCGTGCCCAGACACACCGGCGTGACGCGCAGGCCACTGCCACCCAACTCAACCGTTTGCATGCTCATCTGCAGACTCTGAAAAAAGAACAGATCGATAAGTGTATCGGCTTTGCATTGGCGTAGACTTGGAGTAGATTCAAAGCTCTTTCATGTAGTGTCTTGATTGAATGGACAACCCACTCCCGCCTATCCCAGCCAAACGCTACTTCACCATTGGTGAGGTCGGGGAGTTGTGTGGCGTCAAACCCCATGTACTGCGCTACTGGGAGCAAGAATTCACCCAGTTGCGACCCATGAAGCGGCGCGGCAACCGGCGCTACTACCAGCACCACGAAGTGCTGATGATTCGCCGGATTCGCGATCTGCTGTACGAACAGGGCTTCACCATTCATGGGGCACGCAACCGGTTGCAGGAACTGGTGCAACAAGAGCGCGAGCAGCGCAGAACCGGCGCGGCTGCCGTCACCAGCGCCACTGCCGACCTACACGCCAGCACACCGATACCGGAACCCGTCCCGACCGATCATGCAGCACCGCCGCTGAACTGGTCAAGCGTGCGCCAGGAGCTTCAGGCCCTACGCAATTTGTTGAGCGACCCAGTCGGCGCACCCTGAATTCACGCTACAATGCACGGCTTCGGCGTGTAGCGCAGCCTGGTAGCGCACTTGCATGGGGTGCAAGGGGTCGCGAGTTCGAATCCCGCCACGCCGACCATTTATTCAAAGGCTCTGTCACCTAATCGT
>DBAZ01000058.1:631-6621 GCA_002291945.1 Tepidimonas sp. UBA997 | reverse complement strand
CCACCCCCACCCCCACCCCGCTTCCGTTGCACCAGGCATGGAGCCGACACCAGCGCTGGGCTTGCAGGCGCTGCCCGGCCAGTCGAGCACCCATGCGGGCCAGTGGCTGGCGCGGGTTCTGCCCGCCCTGGTGCAGGACGTGCTGCTATTCGAGCGCCAAGGCTTTGCTGCGTTCCAGCCCCGTTTTGCCTTGCGCGACGCCTTGCTGGGGCGGCCTGTGCGGCTGTCGGACGGTCAGCAGGGGGTGGCCGATGGTGTTCGAACCGATGGCGCGCTCTGGCTCAAGGGGCTGGCGGGGCGCATCCCGGTGGTGCAGCAGGAAGTGAGTGTGCGCCCGTGTTGAGGGCGCTGGTGCTGTTGCTGGTGCTGGCCAATCTGGCCTATTGGGCCTACACGCGCGGCCATTTGGAGGCAGTGGGTCTGGTGCCGTTCGATCCGCGTGAGCCGCATCGGCTGGCCGCGCAGGTGGCACCCGAGGCACTGGTGGTGCTCAATCCGGCGCGGCCCGTTTCTGGCCCGGTGCCGGCTCCAGTGCCTGAGCCAGTAACGGAGTCAGTAACGGAACCAGTACCGGAACCAGCCCCCGAAGCCACGCCGATGCCAGCTTCCGCGCCCGCAGAGGCCTTGGCACCACCCGCGCCAGCCATGCCAACCGCGCCAGCCGCTGCACCCGAATCGGCTCCCGTGGAAGTGCCTGCGCCGGTCGTGGCGGCACCGAAAGTGGCTGCGCCGGCACCAGCCACCTCAGCCGCTGCTGCGCTCCCGGCGCGTCCCGTGCCACCGACCTGCTGGCAAGCGACGGGTCTGACCAAGCCGCAGGAAATCCTGGTACGTGCCGCGCTCGACCACATGGACGGCATGGCCGGACTGTGGCGCCTGACCGAAGGGGTGCTGCCGGCCCGCTGGATCGTCTATCTGGGTCCGTTCCCCAACGAGGCGGCCATGCAGCAGCGCCGCGCCGAACTGCGTCAGGCCAATGTGGAACACCGGGCGATCACCACGCCCAGCCTCACGCCAGGCCTGGCTCTGGGCACCTTTTCCACCCAGCAAGCAGCCGAGCGTACGCTGGCGACGGTCACCCGGCAGGGGGTGAGCGGGGCCCGCGTGATGCAGGAGCGCCCAGACACCCCGCTCTACACCCTCACGCTCGAAGGCGTGACCGACGCCCAGCGCCGCCGCATCGAGGCCACGGGGATTCTGCGCGACCGACCCTTGCAGCGCTGTCCCTGAACCCGCACAGACCCAACGTTGCAACCGATGAAACCACTACTGCCCATCACCCAAGACACCGTCGTCACCCTCAGCTACCAGGTGCGCGACACCCAAGGCAAACTGCTGGAAGCCAGCGAACAGCCCATGGCCTATTTGCATGGCGGCTACGGCAATACCTTCGAGAAGATCGAGGCAGCGCTGGAGGGGCAGACGGTGGGCTACAGCAGCACGGTGACGCTGGCTCCCGCCGACGCGTTCGGGGAGCGCGACGAGGCACTGGTGCAGATCATCAGCAAGACCGATTTTCCGCCGGGTGTGAAAGTCGGTGGAACGCTGCGTGGCGTGGCCGACGACGGGCATGAGCGCATCTTCACCGTGGTGAAAATCAAAGGCCAGCAGGTGACGCTGGACGGCAACCAGCCCCATGCAGGCAAAACGTTGCAATTTGCCCTGAGGGTGCTGGAGGTGCGACCCGCCACTCCCGAAGAAATGGCACACGGCCATGCGCACGGCGCACACGGCCACCAGCACTGAGGCGGCTTAGCGGGCGCGATGGAGACCCGGCGCGATTGACCGGGCCACCACGCGCACCATTTCCAGGCATTTGGCGGCGTAGCCCCACTCGTTGTCGTACCAGGCCACCACTTTGACGAAGGTGCCGTCGAGCGCAATGCCGGCCTCGGCGTCGAACACGCTGGTGCAGTTCTCGCCGCGGAAGTCGGTCGATACCACCTTGTCGCTGGTGTAGCCCAGCACGCCCTGCAGGCCACCCGCGCTCACCGGCGTCTCGCTCATGGCTTTCATGTGGGCGCAGATCTCGCCGTAGCTGGCTGCGCTGGCAAGCTCGACGGTCAGGTCAACCACCGACACGTCAGACGTGGGCACGCGCAGGCTCATGCCGGTGAGTTTTTTGTTCAGCTCGGGAATCACTTTACCCACCGCCTTGGCCGCGCCGGTGCTGCTGGGGATGATGTTTTCCAGAATGCCGCGACCGCCGCGCCAGTCCTTTTTGGAGGTGCCGTCCACGGTTTTCTGGCTGGCGGTGGCGGCGTGCACCGTGGTCATGAGGCCGCGCTTGATGCCCCAGCGATCGTTGAGCACCTTGGCCACCGGGGCCAGCGCGTTGGTGGTGCAACTGGCGTTGCTGACGATGGCCTGCCCGGCGTAGGCGGTGTGATTGACGCCATAGACGAACATCGGCACGTCGTCCTTGGAGGGCGATGAAATCACCACTTTTTTCGCGCCCGCGTCGAGGTGTACCTGACAGGCGTCGGCAGTCAGGAAGGCACCGGTGCATTCGAGCACGATGTCCACCCCCATCTGGCCCCACTGGAGTTGGGGGTTGTCGCGCTCGTGGCTCAGCGCGATGCGCTTGCCGTTGACGATCAGCGCCTCGTTGCCCTCGTGGCTCACGCTGCCCTGAAAGCGGCCATGCACGCTGTCGTACTGGAGCATGTAGGCGAGGTAGTCGGCGGATTTGGGGTCGTTGATGCCGACCACTTCGAGGTCGGCGAAGTCGCGCATGGCGGCGCGTAGCGCCAAGCGGCCTATGCGGCCAAAACCGTTGATGCCCAGTTTGATGGTCATGATGCGTCCTGTGAGTGCGAAGAAATCAAAAGGTCACTGGCCGAGCACGGCCTGCACGGTGGCCGCCACGTTTTCGGGCGTGAAGCCGAAGTGCTGCAACAGCACCGGGGCCGGGGCCGACTCGCCGTAGCTGTCGATGCCCACCACGGCTGCGCAGCCGTATTTCCACCAGCCGTCGGTGCAGCCCATTTCCACCGCAATGCGCGGCAGGCGCTGGGGTAGCACGGTGGTTTTGTAGTCGGTGCTCTGGCGGTCGAAGGTGGTGGTGCTGGGCATGGACACCACGCGCACCGGCACCTTCTGTTCGGCCAGCAGTTGCTGGGCCCTGAGCGCCAATTGCACTTCGGAGCCGGTGGCGATGAGCACGGCCTTGGCCTTCTTGCCGACCTTGAAGCCCACGTCTTGTGGCTCGCTCAGCACATAGGCCCCCTTGCTGATGTCGCTCAGGTCCTTCTTGGGCGCATAGGCCAGGTTCTGGCGGCTCAGCAGCAGGGCAGTGGGTTGGCGCTCGTTGCGCAGCGCCACCGCCCAGGCAATCGCGGTTTCGGCCGTGTCGGCGGGGCGCCACACGTCGAGGTTGGGGATCAGGCGCAGGCTGGCAGCGTGTTCGATCGACTGGTGGGTGGGGCCGTCTTCGCCCAGGCCGATCGAGTCGTGGGTGAACACGTGTACCACGCGCTGCTTCATCAGCGCGGCCATGCGGATGGCGTTGCGCGAGTAGTCGGAGAACGTGAGGAAGGTGCCGCCGTAGGGAATGAAACCGCCATGCAGCGCCACCCCGTTCATGATGGCGGCCATGCCGAATTCACGCACGCCGTAGTTAATGTGACGGCCCCCTTGGCCCTGCTCGTTCTTCAGCACCGCGCCCGTGGCGTCGAAGCGCAGGCTGGGCGTGCTCTGGGTGTGGGTGAGGTTGGAGCCGGTCAGGTCGGCGCTGCCGCCCAGCAGTTCGGGCAGGGCAGCGGTGTAGGCTTCCAGCGCCAGTTGGCTGGCCTTGCGGCTGGCTACGGTTTCGGCTTTGGTGTGGGCGGCCACGGCGGTGTCCACCACCAGTTGGTCGAAGCCCTTGGGCAGTTCGCCCTGCATCCGGCGCACGAACGCTTGCGCCTCGGCCGGGAAGGCTGCTTGGTAGGCCGCGAACCTGTCGTTCCAAGCCTGTTCGGCGGCGTGGCCTGCGGCCTTGGCGTCCCAGGCGGCATAAATGTCTTGCGGGATCACGAACGGCGCATGCGGCCAGCCCAAGGCTGCGCGGGTGAGCTGGATTTCTTCGGCACCCAGCGGCTCGCCGTGGGCCTTGGCGGTGTTGGCGCGGTTCGGGCTGCCCTTGCCGATGTGCGTCTTGCAGCAGATCAGCGTGGGCCGGTCGGCGCTTTGCTTGGCTCGGGCTATGGCGGCATCCACGGCGTCGGCGTCGTGGCCATCGACGGCCCGGATCACGTTCCAGCCGCAGGCCTCGAAGCGCTGGGGCGTGTCGTCGATGAACCAGGGCGCGACCTGGCCGTCGATGGAAATGCCGTTGTCGTCGTACAGGGCAATCAGCTTGTGCAGCTTCCAGGCACCGGCCAGCGCCACGGCCTCGTGGCTGATGCCTT
Organism: Tepidimonas sp. UBA997; assembly: GCA_002291945.1. Taxonomy (GTDB): domain Bacteria; phylum Pseudomonadota; class Gammaproteobacteria; order Burkholderiales; family Burkholderiaceae_C; genus UBA997. The sequence continues at coordinate 2,230 of DBAZ01000058.1, read as the reverse complement.
CCATCAGGCAGCCGTCGCCCAGAAACACGTAGGTGTGGTGGTCAACGATGGTGTGATGCACGTCGCCTGCGCTGCGGTTGAACTCAGACGCCAGCAGCTTCTCGGCCAGCGCCATGCCGACTGCGTTGGTGAGGCCCTGGCCCAGCGGGCCGGTGGTGGTTTCCACGCCGGGGGTGATGCCCACTTCGGGGTGCCCGGCGGTTTTGCTGTGCAGTTGGCGGAAGTTTTTCAGCTCCTGCAGCGGCAGTTGGTAGCCACTGAGGTGCAGCAGCGCATAGATCAGCATGGAGCCGTGCCCGTTCGACAGCACGAAGCGGTCGCGGTTGACCCATTGCGGGTTGGCCGGGTTGTGCTTGAGGTGGCGCATCCACAGGGCGACGGCCATGTCGGCCATACCCATCGGGGCACCGGGGTGGCCGGAGTTGGCTTGTTGCACCGCGTCCATGGCGAGGGCGCGGATGGCATGGGCCAGCGTCTGGGCCGTGACAGGAGTGGGGGTGGGGGTGGGGGTGGGAGCGGTCATCGAAACCTCGGGGTAGGCACCCCGAGTGGTCGGGGCACGATCAGCAATGACCCCGATTTTACTAGGGCTGACAGCGTCGGGGTGCAAGCGTCGGGGTGCCGCGCCTAGGCGTGCGGCGTGCGGCGTGCGGCGTGCGGGGCTGGGGCTGGGGCTGGCACGGGTAGCGCGGTCTGGGTCGCGCTGGCGCTGTGGATCACCCCGCCACCCAGGCAAACCTCGCCGTCGTAGAGCACGGCGCTTTGGCCGGGCGTGACGGCCCATTGCGCTTGCGCAAAGGCCAGCGCAAATCCAGCCTCGCCCGGCACTTCCAGTAGGCAGGCTGCATCGGTCTGGCGGTAGCGGGTTTTGGCGGCGTAGCGGCCGGGTGGGGGTGCCACGCCCGCGACCCAGCTCGCATCCTGCGCCCCCAGTTCTGGCGACAGCAGCCACGGGTGGTCGTGGCCCTGAACCACCCACAGCGTGTTGTGGGCCACGTCCTTGCGGGCGACGAACCAAGGGGCGTGTTCACCCCCGCCTCTGGCGCTGCCCTGCTCCTTCACCCCACCGATGCCTAGGCCCTGACGCTGGCCCAGGGTGTAGAAACTCAGGCCCACATGCTGCCCGATCTCGCGGCCCTGGTCGTCGCGGATCGGGCCGGGTGCCTTCTGGATGTAGCGCTCGAGGAACTCACGAAAGGGCCGCTCGCCGATGAAGCAGATGCCGGTGGAGTCCTTCTTTTGGGCATTCGGCAGCCCGATCTCGGCCGCGATGCGGCGCACCTCGGTCTTGGGCAGCTCGCCGACCGGGAACATCGTTTTGGCCAGTTGCGACTGCGTCAGACGATGCAGGAAATAGCTCTGATCCTTGAGTGGATCCAGGCCTTTGAGCAGTTCGTGCTGCCCGGTCCCCGGGTTGTGACGCACGCGGGCGTAATGACCGGTGGCGATCTTTTCAGCACCCAGGCGCATGGCGTGGTCGAGAAAGGCCTTGAACTTGATTTCGGCGTTGCACAGGATGTCGGGGTTGGGCGTGCGGCCGGCTTCGTATTCGCGCAGGAATTCGGCAAACACCCGGTCCTTGTACTCGGCGGCGAAGTT
>DBAZ01000058.1:0-318 GCA_002291945.1 Tepidimonas sp. UBA997 | reverse complement strand
CCTTGTACTCGGCGGCGAAGTTGACGTGCTCGATGTCGATGCCGACCACATCGGCCACGCTGGCCGCATCCAGCCAGTCCTGCCGGCTGGAGCAGTAGGCGCTGTCGTCGTCATCTTCCCAGTTTTTCATGAAGATGCCGATGACCTCGTACCCCTGCTGTTGGAGCAGGTAGGCGCTGACGGCGGAATCCACGCCGCCGGACAGGCCGACGACGACTCGGTGTGGGGTGGGCATGGGTGCGATTATCTGAGATTGTCTCAGCCCGCACCCCCGGTGGACAGGCGTATGGGTAAGATGCCGACATGACCACCCACCCG
>DBAZ01000003.1 GCA_002291945.1 Tepidimonas sp. UBA997 | reverse complement strand
CTTCCGGCGTTTCGATCGGGCACACGCGACCATAGTGGGTCACGTGCACGTCGCGCACCTCGAAGCCGGCGCGCTCGCGCGTCAGACCGCCCGGGCCCAGGGCCGACACGCGGCGCTTGTGGGTGATCTCGGCCAGCGGGTTGGTCTGGTCCATGAACTGCGACAGTTGTGAGGCACCGAAAAACTCCTTGAGCGCGGCCGAAATCGGCTTGGAGTTGATCAGGTCGTGCGGCATCAACGGCTCTTGCTCGGCCTGACCGAGGCGCTCTTTCACCGCCTTTTCGATCCGCGCCAAGCCGGTGCGGTACTGGTTCTCGGCCAGTTCGCCGACGCAGCGCACGCGGCGGTTGCCGAGGTGGTCGATGTCATCGACCTCGCCCTTGCCGTTGCGCAGATCGACCAGTATCTTCACCACGTCGAGGATGTCTTCATTCGACAGCACCATCGCGCCCACGGACGATTCACGCCCCACGCGGGCGTTGAATTTCATGCGACCGACACGCGACAGATCGTAGGTGTCGGGGTTGTAGAACAGGCGGTGGAACAAGGCCTGCACCGCGTCTTCAGTCGGCGGCTCGCCCGGTCGCATCATGCGGTAGATGGCCACGCGGGCGGCAAACTCGTCGGTCGTCTCGTCGGTGCGCAGCGTCTGGCTGATGTAGGCACCTTGGTCGAGTTCGTTGGTGTAGATGCAGGGCAACTCCTGCACGCCCGCACTGCGCAGTTTTTTCAGCAGGGTTTCGGTCAGCTCGTCGTTGGCTTTGGCAAGGATCTCGCCGGTGTCCGGATCGACGATGTTGCGAGCCACCACGCGGCCCAGCAGGAAGTCCTCGGGCACACTGATGTGCGTGGTACCCGACTGTTCGAGTTCGCGGGTGTGGCGCGCGGTGATGCGCTTGTCCTTGGCCACCACCACCTTGCCCGACTTGTCGGTGATGTCAAACCGCGCCACCTCCCCCCGCAGGCGCTCGGCCACATAGGCCATCTGTGCGCCGCTGTCCATCAGACGGAAATGGTCGTTGACGAAGAAATTGGCCAGAATCTGCTCCGGATTCAGGCCAATGGCCTTGAGCAGGATGGTGACTGGCATCTTGCGCCGCCGGTCCACGCGGAAATACAGCAGATCCTTGGGGTCGAACTCGAAATCGAGCCAGGAACCGCGGTAAGGAATGATGCGGGCGCTGAACAGCAGCTTGCCCGAGCTGTGCGTTTTGCCCTTGTCGTGCTCGAAAAACACCCCTGGCGAACGGTGCAACTGCGACACGATCACCCGTTCCGTGCCGTTGATGATGAAGGAGCCTTTATCGGTCATCAGGGGCACTTCGCCCATATAGACTTCCTGCTCCTTGACTTCCTTGACCACCTTGGACTGGGTGGTGGAGGATTCACGGTCATAGATGATGAGCTGGACGCGGGCGCGCACCGCCGAAGCAAAGGTCAGACCACGGGTCTGGCACTCGCGCACATCGAAGGCCGGCTTGGCCAGGTTGTACTCGACAAACTTCATCTCGACAAAACCGTTGTGCGAGACGATGGGGAACGCCGACTCGAACGCCGCCTGCAGGCCTTCGGCGGTCCGTTTGCGCGGGGCTTGGTCTGCTTGCAAGAAAGCCGTGTAGGCGTCTTTTTGCATCTGCAGCAGGTAAGGAATTTCCAGCACGTTTTCGCGGCTGCCAAAGCTCTTGCGGATGCGTTTGCGTTCGGTGTATGAATATTGAGCCATGAGATCTCCGGGCTTGAGGTCTGCGGCGACTGTTCGGCAGGGGGGCACCCCGCTTCTTGGTGACTGGCCTCTACCAGTCAGTGGCTGACGACCTGCGCCTTGCACGCAGGCCCGAACCAAGCCGTCTTCTGCAGTCGGGGTCAGAAGACACGGTCAAACAGTCGGAACCGACCGCTTGACGGTGCGCTCTGGACGAGAAATCGTAACAAACACAAAAGGCTGGAAGGCCACGATGGACATTCCAGCCTCGATGCAAGCGCCGCTTACTTGAGCTCGGCTTTCGCGCCTGCTTCTTCCAGTTTTTTCTTGGCGGCTTCGGCGTCGGCCTTGGGCATGGCTTCCTTGACGGTCTTGGGTGCGCCATCGACCAGATCCTTGGCTTCCTTCAGGCCCAGACCGGTGATTTCGCGCACGGCCTTGATGACCGACACCTTGTTGGCACCGGTTTCTTTCAGAACCACGTCGAAGTCGGTCTTCTCTTCCACTGCCGGTGCAGAGGCACCGCCACCACCCGCAGCAGGAGCGGCCATGGCGGCAGCGCTCACACCAAATTTCTCTTCGATGGCTTTCACCAGATCGTTGAGTTCCATGACCGTCATGCTGTCGAGCGCGGTCAAAAATGCGTCTTTATCGAATGCCATGTTGATTTCCTAGTAACTGTTGGTATCCACAGGTGCCGTTCAGGCGGCCTGTGCCTCGCCCTTTTTCTCGGCCAAAGCGGCCAACACACGGGCGGTGCGAGAGATGGGGGATTGCATCAAGCCCAGCAACTGCGCCAGCAACACCTCCTTGGTGGGAATGTTGGCCAGTTGCTTCACGCCGTTTGCGTCCAGGGCTTTGCCGGCATACACGCCACCGCGTATCACCAACTTGTCGTTGGTTTTCGCGAAGTCAGCCACCACCTTGGCAGCGGCAACCGCGTCTTCCGAGAAGCCATAGATCAGCGGGCCGGACATCTGGTCGGTGCCTGCCTCGAAGCCAGTCCCTGCCACAGCACGGCGGGCCAAGGTGTTTTTCAACACACTCAGGCTCACGCCCTTGCTGCGCGCATCGACACGCAACTGGGTCAGGGCAGCGACCGTGATGCCGCGGTATTCCGCCATCACGAGCGTTTGAGCTTTTGCGGCGAGCGCCGACACCTCGTCGATGACGGCTTGCTTCTCACTGCGATTCAGACTCAAGTTCTACTCCTTCAAAAAAACATGGATCGCGCAAACTCTCCATGCACCTCATTGCAGCGACCAACCGTTGCTGGAAATATCCATCTTCGGCGGGATCGCCATCTGCGCTGGCACTTCCGTCATTAAGCGACCGTCGAGCGGCCGCACCAGCGGTCTTGGATGACTCCGACACGCCCGAGCGCATCAGACCCACCAACCTGCACCCAACCGGCGGGGCTGGGCGCAGACATACTCGTCAGGCTGCGATGGACTGCACATCCACACGCACACCCACCCCCATGGTGGATGACACGGCCAGCTTGCGCAGGTACTGCCCTTTGGAGGCAGCCGGCTTGGCCTTGTTCAAGGCATCGATCAGCGCCAACAGGTTGCCTTGCAGCTTGTCGCTGTCAAACGAGCGGCGACCAATGGTGCCATGCACGATCCCGGCCTTGTCCACCCGGAACTGGACCTGACCGGCCTTGGCGTTCTTGACTGCCGTGGCCACATCGGGCGTCACGGTGCCCACTTTGGGGTTGGGCATCAGGCCACGGGGGCCCAGAATCTGACCCAGCGTGCCGACCACGCGCATGGCATCGGGCGAAGCGATGACGACATCGAAATCCATCTTGCCGGCCTTGATCTCGGCGGCCAGATCGTCAAACCCCACCACATCGGCACCTGCTGCCTTGGCCTCTTCGGCCTTGGCACCCTGAGCAAACACGGCCACGCGCTTGGTCTTGCCGGTGCCGTTGGGCAGCACCACGGCACCGCGCACCACCTGGTCGGACTTCTTGGCATCGACACCGAGCTGAACCGCCACGTCGATGGATTCATCGAATTTGGCACTGGCGAATGTCTTGACCAAAGCCAGCGCATCGTTGAGCGCATACAGCTTGGTCGAATCCACTTTGCCCTGCTGGGCTTGTTGTTTCTTGGTCAGCTTGGCCATTTCACACGCCCTCCACAATCACGCCCATGGAGCGAGCCGAGCCCGCAATGGTCTTGACCGCTGCGTCCAGGTCGGCAGCCGTCATGTCTTTCATCTTGGACTTGGCAATCTCTTCGAGCTGAGCGCGCGTGATCTTGCCGACCTTGTTCTTGTTAGGAACCGGCGAGCCCTTGGTCAACTTGATCGCCTTCTTGATCAGCGTGGTGGCCGGAGGCGTCTTGATGATGAACGTGAAGCTCTTGTCGGCGTAGGCCGTGATCACCACGGGCAAGGGCAGACCCGGCTCGACACCCTGCGTCTGGGCGTTGAACGCCTTGCAGAACTCCATGATGTTGAGCCCGCGCTGACCCAGCGCCGGACCGATCGGGGGGGAGGGGTTGGCCTTACCCGCTGGCACCTGCAGCTTGACAAAGCCGACGATTTTCTTCGCCATGTGTGACTCCTGCGAGTGCTAACGGCCACCTCACACAAAGGCAGCCTCCTCGCGACAAGATCCTGCTCAACTTGCGTTGGCCAGCGTCGGATCGAAAGCGCCAGCGAAAAACGCCAAGGCGACGAGTCGCATCGGCGAATTGGCAATTATAGCCTGCTTCTGCCTGTACTGTCTAGTTGAGTTTGTGTGAGGCGCTCGCAGTCTTTGAGAAAGGCCTTGGTGTAATGGCACGCCCAAGGCAAGCCCGCCTACTGCTGGCGGGCTTATTCGAGGTCATTGTTCAAGGCATCGGCAAAGTCAAAATGGGGGGTGCGGGCCTAGGCAATGATTCGATGCTCATGGTTCAACGCACCCAGCGACGGGCATCCTTCAAAAGCAGCAGCAGTTGCTGCTCACGCAGTGGCGAGCCGATGAATCCGAACCGGGTATAGAACCGCGCCGCCTCTTCATCGATGGGGTGAGTCAGCAGCGCCCGGATGCCCGCCTGCTCGGCAATCAGCATCGTGCGCCGGATGGCATCCTGCAACAGACCGAAGCCCATACCGCGCCCCTGATCCTGCTGCGACACGGCCAGCCTTGCCAAGATCACCACCGGCACCGGATATTGACCCATCCCTTTGCGGATGCGAGCTGGCGCTTCCAGGGTATCGACTTGGCCGACGGTCAAACTGAAATAAGCCGCCACACGACCAACGTCCTCGGCAACGACGAAGGTCTTGGCCGAGCCGCCACCTTGGGCTTGCCGAGCGTGGCGCAGTAGCCAGTCGTTGAGCGCTGGCTTGCCGCAATCAAAGCCTTCTGGCCGATGGTGCGCAGCCAGTGGCTCCGGTGCGTGCAAAGTCACTTGGTGTCCCAGGGTGCCGTGCGAGCAAACAGATCACGCAAACCGTCGTTGGCCTGTTCGGGACGATCCAGCAAATCCATCAGGGCCTGGTACTGACTGCCCGAGACCATGAACAGGCGCTGATCCAACAGGGTTTGCTCGGCAGCCAAGCAGGCGCTGTCGAGGATGAAGTCGGTCAGCGACTTGTGCGCGACCTCGGCGGCGCGACGCAACACCACCTCCTGTTCTGGGGTGGCGCGCAGCCCGAGGCGGGCGGATCGTGCGGATGGCGACGATGCAAGGGCAGTCATGGCAGCACCTGTTTTGATGAATCAATTGCCGCAATGTTAGTACAAGTGACGCACACCGTCTAGTTGCAAGGCTGCTTGCTGCTTGCCGCTCGAGCACTGTTTAGGTCTTCTCGACCTGATTGAACTCCAGCTCGACCGGCGTGGCGCGACCAAAAATGGTGACGGAAACGCGCAGCTTGCTCTTTTCGTAGTTGACCTCCTCCACCGTGCCGTTGAAGTCGGTGAAGGGACCCTCTTTGACGCGTATGTATTCACCCGTCACGAATTCGATTTTGTGCCGCGGCTTGTCAGCGCCTTCCTGCATCTGCCCGATGATTTTCTGCACCTCGGCTTCGGAAATCGGGCTGGGGCGGTTGCGTGCGCCACCGACAAAACCCGTCACCTTGCTGGTGTTCTTGACCAAATGCCAAGTATCGTCGTCGAGCACCATTTCAACCAGCACATAGCCCGGAAAAAATTTGCGTTCCGTGGTGCGCTTGACGCCGTTCTTGATCTCGACCACCTCTTCAGTCGGGACGAGAATGCGCCCGAACTTGGCCTCCATACCGGTACGATGCACGCGCTCCAGTATGTTGCGCTCGGCGGCCTTTTCCATGCCGGAATAGGCATGCACCACGTACCAGCGCATGCCCTCGGCGGGCGCGGCACTCATGGGCGTCGCGGGGGTCACGGTTTCAGTCATCGTTATCTCCAGCCGAGAATCAGGCTGTACAAAGACCAGCTCAGCAACTTGTCCACCAGCCACAGGAAGAGAGCCATCACAAAGACGAAAGCAAACACATACACCGTCATTTGAATGGCTTCGCGGCGTGTCGGCCACACCACTTTGTGCACTTCATGCCAAGCATCTTTGGAAAATCCCACCAATCGACGCCCCGACTCCGAAACGAGAAACACACCGGCACCCGCAATCAGCCCCGCCAACAGCGCAAGCCACCGAATGAGTGCGCCATGCGAATCCAGCCAGAAATAGGCCGCAAAGCCAGCCAAAGCCAGGAGCACAGCTCCAGCCAGTTTGGCCTTGTCTGCGCCCGAGGCAACCGTTTCAACTTCAGTGGAGGCCATTAAATGGAGTCCTATAAATGAGCGCTCTTGAGAAACGCAAGCCCACCAGAGGTCTTACGACTTCGGCGGGCTTTCAAACCACACTGACTCTCAGGATCAGGTGGCAGGGGCAGAGGGAATCGAACCCCCAACCTTCGGTTTTGGAGACCGACGCTCTGCCAATTGAGCTATACCCCTACGCAATGCTTAATCGATAATCTTGGCCACGACGCCAGCGCCCACGGTACGGCCGCCTTCTCGGATGGCAAAGCGCAGGCCTT
>DBAZ01000085.1 GCA_002291945.1 Tepidimonas sp. UBA997 | reverse complement strand
TTCGATGACGACGTGCCGCAGGTGTCTGTCGGCATGGAAGACAATCTGATGGTCCCGAACCAGGCGTTGTCGTCTGCGACGGGCACCATCGACCTTGACTTCGGCGGCGATGGCCCTGCAGCACGGGAAGCGTTGACGATCACTGACTGGACGAACATTCAAGGTGTCACGGAAACCCTCTCAAACGATGGCAAGACCTTGACGGCAACCTTCGATGCAACCGGCAAGGTGTTCTACACCCTGACCCTGCAAAACGACGGCGACTACACTTTCAATCTGGTGACGCCGCAGCCAACCGAAGTGCTGGAAATTGGTCGCCGCTTTGGTGCTGGTCAGCCTGTGGAGACCATCACCATTGGGCTAGGCCAAGACAAGCCGTCGGTGACGTTCAATGGCCTGCTTTTCAACCCAACCACCCACGCACCGATCGATCTTCCGGGGGCTCTTGGCGACAATCGTCATGACAACCTGAACCCGAACAACATTGGTTTCGGTCTGGGTAACGGCAATATCGAGGACCACGCCGGCTTCCAAGCATCATTCACCACAGCGGTGAATGGCATGGTCTTTGATCTGGTAGGTAAAGCTGGCAACGTCGATGCAGCGGTCGTTTTCTGGCGGGCTTTCAACGAGGCTGGCGCGGAGGTGGACAGCGGCAACATGTCCGTCGAGGGGCTTCGCGCAGCGGGCAACAGTGGGTTGCCAGTCGCCGTCAACGCCTCGGTCGAATTCCACCGAATCGAAATCCGCTTCGACTTGCCCGATTCGAACGACGGCGTCCGGGTGCAGAACTTCAAGATCATCGATTCGCTGCTGCCGACTGACCTGGCATTGAACTTCGAGGTCACGGCCACCGACGCTGACGGGGACTCAGACAGTGCCCGCTTCTCGGTCAATGTGATGGCTTTGTCGCCTGAGCCTGTAGCCCCCAGTCTGGACTTCGATGCGAAAGTCGGTGATCCCGTGCTGCAGACTGAGATGATCGATAGAACCAACGTTGGTAACACAAACAATGGCTACACCGTCCGTGCGTTCGGGTTGGATGGTGAACCGGGAACCATCAGCACCCGGACTCACGAGGCCAACAGCGGTTTTGGGGTGGATGGCAAGGCTTCTGGTGACCAGGTTGAAATCGGCGAAAGCAAGAAGGGCGGCGACAAGAAGGGTGACGACAACCAAAGCCGAGCCGAGCGCCTGGAAGTGGAGTTCGACGATCCAGTCACCAGCGCCAACGTAAAGCTCGCCTGGCTGCGCGGCGGTGACAATTTTGAAACGGCGCTCATCCAACTGTATGCAGGCCCCAAGTTGGTCGATACCATCACCCTGACCGGACGGACCGACACCATCGATGATTTCGGTGCGTTAAAGGCCAAAGACGGTGCTGCGTTTGACAAGATGGTGTTCACTGTGCCCACAGGCAACAAGTATCAGGGAGACGACTACCTCGTACACCGCATCGAATTTGTGCGTGCCACGCAGTACCCGGTGACCGTCACGGTCAGCCCCTCGACGAACTTTGCGGCGGCTACGCTCGCTGAAGTGGTTCTGGAAGTCCCTGCCGGGTACACCCTGTCAGGCGGCCAGAATAATGGGGACGGTACTTGGACGCTCGAGCCAGCCACAGACACCGGCTATCAGGTTGCGCTCAATGCGGATGGCACGTTCACTGTGTCGGGTCTGAATCTGAGTATGCCGGGCCTTCCGGCAGCCCAGACACCCACCGTGTCTGTGGTTTCCGCGAGTGTGGCCGATGCCGACGACAATCTGCTCATCAGCGGCAACGCGGGTGACGATCGTCTGGTCGGTGGGGCCGGGAATGACATCATTCAAGGCGGGACTGGCAACGACATCCTGACCGGCGGCGGTGGCAACGACATCCTGACGGGCGGCGCTGGCAACGACATCCTGAGGGGCGGCGCTGGCCACGACACCCTGACGGGCGGCGCAGGCAACGACACCCTGACGGGTGGCCGTGGCAACGACATCCTGACCGGCGGCGCAGGCGCTGATGTGTTCCAGTGGACGCTGGCCGACACCACCGCAGCCCCTGCTGGGGGTTTTGTGGATCGCATCACCGACTTTGGGCCTGGTGATGTGCTGGATATTGGTGATCTGCTGACTGGGTCGGGCAGCACTGTACTGACTGCTGTGAGCGGTAGCGACACCACACTGACATTTACCAATAGCGCCACCAATCAAGTCGTTCAGACCATCGTTCTGGAAGGCTACACCGACCCGGCGGGTGTGAACAACATCATCGACTCCCTGAAAAACAACGGCAACTACAACGCCTGATTTCAGCCTAAGAGGGGCTGCGACTCCCCTGCCGTTCCGGCAGGGGAGTTTTTTATCTCACCCCAGGCCCAGTCGCCCCATCAAACCCGAGTTGCGCCAGCAGCGGCAGGTCGTCCGGGCTTTCCACGCCGAGCGCGATGACGGTGATGCCCAGGGCATGGGCCATCGCACACAGGCCCTTGAGGAATTCTTGGTTGCCCGGGTTCTGGCTGATGCCGCGCACGTAGGCGGGGTGAACCTTGATGTAATCCAGCCCCAGGCTGGCGAGCTTGTCGCTTTCGGCAAAACGCTGGCCAAAATACTCGATGCCCACCCGGCAGCCCAGCGTCTTGAGTGAGCGGGTGAGGTCGCGGAAGGCGTCGAACTGGCGGAATACCCCGTATTCCGGCACCTCGAACAGCAGGCGCTGGCACAGGCCAGGGTAAGCCTGAAGCAGTTGGAGCAACTGGTTGCGGAAGCGAAAATCGCTGATGGTCTCGGCCGACAGGTTGACCGCCACGTCGCCTGCGCCCTGTCGCAAATGCTCCACGGCCAGCTTGACCACGCCCAAGTCGATCGGGGCGGTCAGGTTCAGGTTGGCCGCCATGGGCATGAAGTCGCCCGCCGTGAGCAACTCACCGGCCGCATCCATCTGCAGCCGAATCATGCCTTCCTGGTGCAGGGGCTTGACGCCGTTTTCGCGCACCACGGGGTAGAAGGCCAGGCTCAGTTGCCCCCCCGTCACGGCTCCCGTCAGCAGGGTGCGCCACTGTTCGGCCGGCATGCTGAGTTTGTTGGCGGGGATCTCTTCGGCGTGCCAGGCGTTCGGGCCTTTGGCTTGTGCCGTGGCCAGTGTCACGTCGGCGCGGCTCATCAGATCGCCCACACTCTGGTTGCGCTCATAGCCCACGGCGGCCAGATGGAACAGGTCGGGAAATTCTTTCTCCCAGTGGGGCAGCCAGTGCTGGCAGATGCGCGCGTAAATGTCTCTGGCAGCCTCGCTGGGTGAGGGGTAGGTGGGGCAGATCACGGCAAATTCACCCCCCTTCACTCGGCCAGCACGTTGCCCTGGGTGTTGGTCCCCGCTGTGGAACAGCACATCAGCGAGTTCGCGTAGCAATTGGTCGGCGCGTTGGTGGCCGAAGGCGGCATTCAAGTCATTCAGGTAGGCCAGCCGCACGATCACCAGACTGCCCACCGAACCGTGCAATTCACCGCTGAGCACTTCACGGAGCTGGGACATGAAATAGTCCCGGTTCGCAAGGCCTGTCACCGGGTCGCGATTGACTTTGCGGCGCAGTTTTTCCAGTCGGGCCGACTCTTCGGCAAACATGGTTTTGAGTCTTCCGACCATGGCGTTCATGGCTTGCGTGACAGCCCGCAGTTCCGGTGTCCGGGGTTCTTCCACGGTCAGGAAGCGGCGCTCGGCAATCGCCTGCGCCTGGCCGACCACAGCGCCCAGCGGGCGGGTGATCACACGGATGGCAAAGGTGCCCAGCACCCCCGTGAGGGCACCGCCGACCACGAACCAGAACAACAGGTTGAGCGTGCCCTCCCAGAGGCTTTGATAGACAAACTGCTCGTGGCTGGCCAGGCTCACGGTGCCAAACTGCCGCCAGCCGTCCTGGATGAAGGCCTGGCCCGGCTGGGCCTTGATCGGAATGAGGTCGGCAAACCACTGTGGTGCCCCTTGCAATTCGGTGTCACTGACCCGTTCCACGATGGTTGCACCGCCGGGCGAGACGATGCGGATGAAACGGTAGTGGCCGGCATCGAACTGGGCGGAGACCTGCAGCTCGACGGTGATCGGGTCTTTGTCCAGTTGGGTGAGCGCCAGCGCCAGGGCGGTGGCGTTGTCGATGTTCTTGACCTGCAACTGCTGTTCCATGTAGTGTCGCGCCGACAACACGCTGACCACCAGACTGATGCCGAAAGCCAGCGCCATGACCATGACGATGGCCAACCACAACTGTTTGACAAGTGACATTTCAAATCCCCTTGGGTAAAACGGACGGGATGTGCCTCACAGCCCCTCCATGGACATGCGTTCGAGCACCTCACGCCAGCGTGACAGGCGTGCGGTGGGGTTGTTGGACTGTTGCTGGCCTGCCACCCACAGGCCCTGGCTGTTGAAGCTGAAGACCGGCGTGAGGTCGGGGCGGCGCGAGGCGGGCCGCACGCTGGTGATCAGGTTGTCCAGAATCAGCGGTTCGCCGACGGGGTCTTCAAAGTAGCCCAGCACCATGTGCGCTTCGGTCAGGGCCCCGGCGGTGCGGGCCCGCACATAAATCAGGCGCAGCCGCTCGTTGGGTACGCCCAGCAACTTGAGCGTGATGTACTTGGCAATCGCGTAGTCTTCGCAGTCGCCCTTGCCGCGCCCCATGGCTTCCAGGGGGGTGGCCCAGTAATCGGGCAGTTGCCAGATGGACGGGTCCAGCGCGTAATGGATGCGGCGGTTGAAAAACTGGTTCACCCGATCGAGCTGCTGCTCCACCGTCTGGCTGCGGGCATCGTGCATCATCTGGCGCCAGGCCACCACCGACTCGGCGGCCTGGGCACCGTACCGCTCCTGGGCCAGCCGTTGCATCAGATCCAGTTGGGGGGCGGCGAGCACCCCGATCATCAGCACCCCACCCAGCAACAGCCAGGCCAACCCGCTCACGAGCCAACGGCAGATGTGTGGGGAGAAGCCAGGGTATTGCACGGCAAAACCTGTGGGTTCAATGGGTGAAAATCCAACAAAAAATGAACTGATGGAACTGAAATCGGGGAAAGTGCTTCACACGGGCCCATCCGTAGCGTACAGTGTGTCCTAGCATAACCCAATGCAAGGGTGGCTGACACTTGTCGAGTAAGTCTCTGGTGCCGGGGGGCCTGGTGCCGCAACATCAAGGTGTATCTATGAAAAAGCAAGTTCTTTCCACGGTCGCTCTCGCCTGCCTCGTGAGTGTGACGAGTGTGCAGGCGCAAGCCCTGCCCCAACCCATGGTCGATGCGATTCGCCACGCCATCACGACGAACCCTGAAGTGCAGGCGCGTTGGTACAACTTCACCGCATCGTCGGCTGAGCGTGATGCGGCCACGGCTGGCTGGCGCCCACAAGTGGATCTGACCTACGGCATCGGTCGGGAAACCAACCGCAGACCGACAGGGGGCAGTACCGGCTGGTACAGCCGCCATGGCGGCTCCCTGACCTTGAACCAGGTCCTGTTCGACGGCATGTTCACGCGCAACGAAGTCCAGCGCCTCGATTACGCCCGACTGGTGCGCTACTACGAACTGCTGGAAGCGGCCGAAACGGTGGCTCTGGAGGCCGCCCGTGCGTATGCCGATGTGGCACGTTTTTCCGCGCTGGTCGAGCAGGCCAGGCAGAACTTCGTCGAACACAAAATTCTGGCGGACCAGATCAATGAGCGTACACGCGCTGGCGTCGGTCGCCGTGTGGACAACGACCAGGCCGTCGGTCGTCTGGCGCTGGCCGAGTCCAATCTGCTGACGGAAATTTCCAACCTGCACGACGTGAGCGCCCGCTACCAGCGCATCATGGGCGTCATCCCTCCCATGACGCTGCCCCCGCTGCGTGAGGGGCTCAAGCTCCAGGGCGTTCCGAGCAGCATGCTCGAAGCCATGCAGAAGGGCCTGCCCAACAGCCCGACCATCAATGCCGCGTTTGAGAATGTGCGTGCGGCGCGTGCTGAAATCGAAACCCGCCAGGCGGCCTTCCTTCCCCGTGTGGACTTCCGTGTCCGCCAGACCTGGGGCAACGACATCAACAACATTTCTGGCCGCACCCGCGACACCGTGGCCGAGGTGGTCATGAACTACAACCTGTACCGCGGGGGTGGCGACCAGGCGCGTGAACGCCAGGCCGTGGAGCAGAAATCACAGGCCCGTCAACTGCAGGAAGTCGCTTGTCGCAACGTCCGCCAGACGCTGGCGATTGCGTTCAATGACATCACCCGCCTCAACGAGCAGCTCAACTTCCTGAATCAGCATCGCCTGTCCACCGAAGTCGCCCGCGACGCCTACCGCCAGCAGTTTGACATTGGCCAACGTACCCTGCTGGATCTACTGGATTCCCAGAACGAGTTTTTTGAAGCCAGCCGCGCCTTCATCAATGCCCAGTACAACGAGTTTCAGGCGCAGGCCCGCACTCTTTCGGCTATGGGCCAATTGACCACCTCCGTGGGCGTGACGCGTCCGAATCAGCCTACCCTGGAAGAATTGGGTCAGGACCGAGGGTTGCTGCCACCTGAAGAGCTGTGCCCCTTTGAGGCTCCCACCGCGATGGACCTCGACGCCGTTCGTGCAGCCGCCGAGCCCGCGCCCCGGACTCGCGTGACGCCGACACCTGCGGCGACGGCAGCGGCTCCAGCCCCATTGCCTGCGGCCGCGCCTGCCCCAGCGCCTGAGCGGGTCACCTTCTCGTCGGATGCCTTGTTCGATTTCGACAGCGCCACCATCAAGCCCGAAGGCCGCGCTGGTCTGGATGACCTGATTGCCCGCATCCGCGCCATCGAGCTGGATGTGGTGATTGCGGTGGGTCATACCGATGGCGTTGGCACTGCGGCCTACAACCAGCGCTTGTCCGAGCGCCGTGCCGAAGCGGTGAAGGCCTATCTGGTCAGCAACGGCATTCCAGCGGAGCGCATTCGTACCGAAGGCCGCGGACTGACCGAGCCGGTGGCCAGCAATGCCACGCCGCAAGGTCGTGCACAGAACCGTCGCGTCGAGGTGACGGTGGTGCAGCAGCAGGCGGCACCCCGCCGCTAACTGCGCTTCAAACCACGCCTGCCGCGTGGGCCTGCTGGTCTGCGTGGTAGGAGCTGCGCACCATGGCACCCACGGCAGCGTGACTAAAGCCCATTTCGTGGGCTTTTTCTTCGAACATCTTGAACGTGTCGGGGTGGACGTAGCGGCGCACCGGCAGGTGGTGGCTGCTGGGGGCCAGGTACTGGCCGATGGTCAGCATGTCGATCTGGTGGGCACGCATGTCCTGCATCACTTGCAGGATTTCTTCGTCGGTTTCACCCAGGCCCACCATCAGCCCGCTCTTGGTCGGGAGGTGCGGGAACAGCGCCTTGAATTTTTTCAGCAGGTTCAGGCTGAAGGCATAGTCCGACCCGGGGCGGGCTTGCTTGTAGAGGCGCGGCACCGTCTCCAGATTGTGGTTCATCACGTCCGGCGGTGCGGCTTGCAGAATCTCCAGCGCCCGATCGTCGCGGCCCCGGAAGTCGGGCACCAGCACCTCGATCTGGGTCTGCGGGGACAGCGAGCGTGTGCGCTGGATGCAGGCCACGAAATGGCTGGCACCGCCATCACGCAGGTCGTCGCGGTCCACGCTGGTGATCACCACGTACTTCAGCTTCAGGGCCGCAATGGTTTGGGCCAGGTTGTCGGGTTCATGCGGGTCGAGCGGGTCGGGGCGGCCGTGGCCCACGTCGCAAAACGGGCAGCGGCGGGTGCATTTGTCGCCCATGATCATGAAGGTGGCCGTGCCCTTACCAAAGCATTCGCCGATGTTCGGGCACGAAGCCTCCTCGCAGACCGTGACCAGCTTGTTCTGCCGCAGCACGTCCTTGATTTCGTAAAAGCGCGTACTCGGCGAGCCGGCCTTGACGCGGATCCACTCGGGTTTCTTCAGCACCTCGGCAGGCACCACCTTGATCGGAATGCGGGCGGTTTTGGCCTGACTTTTCTGTTTGGCGCTGGGGTCGTAGGCTTCGGTCGGGGCCGCTGCATGAGCGGCTGGAGGGGTCGTCATGGGTTCATCCATCAGGGAGCCAGCAAGGCATCGAGTTGCTGGCTGAGTGTTGCAGCCACATCGGTCACTGTGGCCGAGACACCGATTGTAGAAAAATCCACCGTTTTCAGGCCCGCATAGCCACAGGGGTTGATGCGGGCGTAAGGTTCCAGATCCATGGCCACGTTCAGCGACAAGCCGTGGTAAGCGCAATGGCGGTGTACCTTGATGCCCAATGCGCCGATCTTGCCCAAGCCGGCAAAACGGTCCTGGCCGGGTGCCGGGCCGGTCAGGGCGGCGTGGCTGCAAGGGTCGTCCAGACGCACATAGATGCCGGGCGCACCGGCCACCCGGTGCCCGGTGATGCCGTAGCGGATCAGGGTGCGCAACACCGCCTCTTCCAGCCGATAGACGTATGCCTTGACGAAGTAGCCTGCCCGCTGCAGGTTGATGAGGGGGTAGGCCACCACCTGCCCCGGCCCGTGGTAAGTCACCTGGCCGCCCCGGTTGCTTGGCACCACCGGGATGTCGCCCGGCAGCAAAATGTGCTCGACCTTGCCGGCCAGCCCTTGGGTAAACACCGGGGGGTGCTCGCACAGCCAGAGTTCATCGGGCGTGTCGGGGGTGCGCTCGGTGGAAAAGCGTGTCATGGCCTCGTAAGTGGGCAAGTAGTCCACCCGGCCCAAATGCCGGACCAGCAGCGGCGGTGTCATGGCGGCAGCCTCACAGCACGATTTTCACCATCGGGTGGGTGCTGAGGGCGCGGTACAGCTCGTCGAGCTGTGCGCGGCTGCTCACCCACACCAGCAGCGTCAGGCCGAGGTAGTTGCCGCCCTTGCTCGGGCGGCGCTCCAGCGTGGCGCTGTCAAAGCCGGGGTCGAACTGGCGTGCCACGTGGACGATGGCTTCGGCAAAACCCTCCACATGGGCACCCATCACCTTGATGGGGAAGTGGCACGGGTACTCGATCAGGGACTGCTCGGGCAAGGCGGTGGTCATGGCGGGATTATCCCCCTGCAGCGCTGCACAAACACGAGGTGCAAGCAAGGCTTGACGGCGTATGGGGGTTTCTACGTATAATCGAGGGATTTTCTGGACTCATCGGGCCGCAGCGGGTGTGTAACCCGGGTGTAACGTCGGTGTCATTCGAGGCTTGGACAATGTCAGAACAGTCATCATCGCCTCGGGTGCCACAAGGCTCCACACAGCCGCCCGAGTTTCAGGAGGATGGGGTCGAGCCAGACGATTTCAAGCCCATGACGCGCGAAGAAGCGCTGCAGTGGCGGGCGCGCCAGCCTGAGCAATCAGCATGGCGTGTGGTTGGGTGGCAAATGATGCTGGCGCTGGCAGTCACTCTGGTGGCTGCCGTGCTCACCCGGCAGGCTGCGGTGGTCTGGTCGGTGGCTTACGGGGCGCTGTGCATCCTGCTGCCAACGGTGCTGATGGTGTATGGCTTGTCCTCGCGGGCGCTGTCGCGTTGGTTGCGCGGGTCGGACCCGGCGCGGCCCGGCGCGGCGCTGGCAGGGGTGTTTTTTTGGGAAGGGATCAAGATCCTATTCGCCGTGACCTTGATGGGGCTGGCGCCTTTCTTGATCGCAGACTTGAACTGGCTGGGCTTGTTGGCCGGGTTGGTGGTGGTGCTGAAAGCGTACTGGCTGGCTTTTTGGCTGGGCCGACGCAAACCAGCGTGACTGCATTTTGACTTTTTGACGGACTGATTCAAACATGGCAACTGAAGGCGCTGGCCCCTCACCGAGCGAGTACATCGTTAACCACCTCGATCACCTAGCGACCGCAGAACAGACGCAAATCGTTGACTTTAGCATCGTCAACATTGACTCCGTTCTCGTCAGTTCGGTGCTTGGCTTTGCGGTTTGCTGGTTTTTATTTTATGCCTCACGCCGGACGACCTCCGGGGTGCCTAATCGCTTTCAAGGCTTCATCGAGATGCTCGTCGAGATGGTGGACACCCAGGCCAGGGGGGTGATCCACAATGCAGCCAGTCGCAAGCTGGTGGCCCCGATGGCGCTGGTGGTGTTCTGCTGGATCTTCATGCTCAACTTCATGGACCTGATCCCGGTTGATCTGGTTCCGTTCCTCTGGAAGCACGGTATTCCGTTTGTCCATGACTACCACGACAGTGGCCTGTATGCGGTGCTTGGCCTGCCCAATAATTTCCGCCTAGTGCCCACCGCTGACTTGTCCACCACGCTGGGCCTGTCTGGGGCGGTGCTGATCCTGTGCATTTTTTACAGTATCAAGATCAAAGGTCTGGGTGGCTGGGCGCACGAACTGGTGTCGGCCCCCTTTGGCACCAGCAAGAATCCGTTGTTTGCCATTCCGCTGGGCATCATCAACATCACGATGCAGATCATCGAATACATCGCCAAAACGGTTTCGCATGGCATGCGGCTGTTTGGCAACCTGTTTGCGGGCGAGCTGGTGTTCATGCTGATTGCGTTACTGGGTGGTTTTGCTGTCCTGTCGCTGGGCGGTGGCCTCATGTTTGTCGCGCACCTCATTGCCGGTACGGTTTGGGCCATTTTCCACATCCTGGTCATTACCCTGCAGGCCTTCATCTTCATGATGCTCGCGCTGATTTACCTCGGCCAGGCCCATGATGCGCACTGAGTGTGGCGGCCCGTAGGCCGCTATGCAGACGTGTTTGTTTTTTCTCTCAACCTTCCTCCAAACTTCACAAAGGAATCACAATGGAACTCACTCTCGGTCTCGTTGCACTGGCATGCGGTCTGATTGTCGCCCTGGGCGCTGTCGGTGCCTCGATCGGCATCGCACTGATGGGCGGTAAATACCTGGAATCTGCCGCTCGTCAGCCTGAGATGATGGAGCCCCTGCAGACCAAGATGTTCGTGCTGGCTGGTCTGATCGACGCGGCCTTCCTGATCGGCGTGGCGGTTGCCCTGCTGTTTGCGTTCGCAAACCCGTTCGTGAACTGATATTGTCGACTTGTGGAAGGTGGTGCCCTGCCTCTGTCGGGGTGGGGCGCGAAACCCTATGTCGAAACTCAAAGATATCTCTAAACTCAGAAAGGCGTTGCGATGAATCTTAATGCAACCATCTTCGCGCAGATGATCGTCTTCGCGATTCTGGTCTGGTTCACGATGAAGTACGTTTGGCCGCCACTGGCCAAGTCTCTCGATGAGCGTGCCATGAAGATCGCCGAAGGCCTCGCTGCTGCCGAAAAAGCCAAAACTGAGCTGGCGGTGGCTAACAAGCGCGTCGAAGAAGAATTGAGCAAATCGCGCAACGATTCTGCCACCCGCTTGGCCGACGCCGAGCGCCGTGCCCAGCAGATCATCGAAGACGCCAAGGCCCGTGGCAACGAAGAGGCAGCCAAGATCGTAGCCGCTGCCAAAGCCGATGCCGAGCAGCAGGTCTTCAAGGCACGCGAGCAACTGCGTGAGCAGGTGGCCGGGCTGGCCGTCAAAGGTGCCCAACAGATTCTTCAGCGCGAGGTCAATGCCGACGTGCATGCCGAATTGCTGGCACGTCTGAAGACCGAAGTCTGATTGCGCAACCAAAGGTAGTCCCATGGCCGAAATTGCCACCATAGCCCGACCCTACGCCGAAGCGCTGTTCAAGGCTGTCCGTGCAGATGCCCCACAGGCAACTCGATGGCTGGATGAACTGGCCGCCATCGCTGCCGACGACCAGATGCTGCAGTTTGCCGATCACCCCAAGGTCACTGGCGAGCAGATTTTCCAAGTCATCAGCGGCGTGGTGCAGCAGCCCTTGCCAGAAGCAGGCCGGAATTTCCTGCGCACCGTGATCGAAAACGGGCGTCTGGCTGCCCTCCCCGAAGTGGCGCAGCAGTTTCGCCAGCTCGTGAATGCGCAGCAAGGCAGCTCCGATGCGGTGGTTTACAGTGCCTTTGGCATCGATGCCGCAGGCTTGGCCGAATTGTCCGGCGTCCTTGAAAAGCGTTTCGGTCGCAAGCTCAACCTTCAGGTGGTGCTGCAGCCCGAACTGATCGGCGGCGTGCGTGTGGTGGTGGGCGACGAGGTGATGGACGCCTCGATCAAAGCCCGTCTGGAACAAATGAGAGTGGCCCTGACGGCGTGAGCCGCGGTGCGTCCCCTAGCGTCACAATTAACGAAAGAAGGAAAGAGTCATGCAACTCAATCCCGCAGAAATTTCTGAACTGATCAAGTCCCGCATTGAAGGCTTGGCCGCCTCTGCCGACGTGCGCAACCAGGGTACCGTGGTGTCTGTGACCGACGGTATCGTGCGCATTCACGGCCTGAGCGACGTGATGCAGGGCGAAATGCTGGAATTCCCCGCCACCCGGGACGGTCAGCCGACTTTCGGCTTGGCGCTGAACCTGGAGCGTGACTCCGTGGGTGCCGTGATTCTGGGCGAATACGAGCACATTTCCGAGGGCGACACGGTCAAGTGTACGAGCCGCATTCTGGAAGTGCCGGTAGGCCCTGAGCTGATTGGCCGCGTGGTCAACGCCTTGGGTCAGCCGATCGACGGCAAAGGCCCCATCAACGCCCAGATGACCGACGTGATCGAGAAAGTCGCCCCCGGCGTGATTGCCCGTCAGTCGGTGGATCAGCCGATGCAGACCGGCCTGAAGTCGGTGGACTCGATGGTGCCGATCGGCCGCGGCCAGCGCGAACTGATCATCGGCGACCGCCAGACCGGCAAGACCGCCGTGGCGATCGATGCCATCATCAACCAGAAGGGTCAGAACATGACCTGTATCTACGTCGCCATCGGTCAGAAGGCTTCGTCGATCAAGAACGTGGTGCGCGCACTCGAACAAGCCGGTGCCATGGACTACACCATCGTGGTGGCGGCGTCGGCTTCCGAATCGGCCGCCATGCAGTACCTGTCGGCCTACTCCGGCTGCACCATGGGCGAGTACTTCCGTGACCGCGGCCAGGACGCCCTGATCGTCTATGACGACCTGTCCAAGCAGGCAGTGGCCTACCGACAGGTGTCGCTGCTGCTGCGCCGCCCACCGGGCCGCGAAGCCTACCCCGGCGACGTGTTCTACCTGCACAGCCGCCTGCTCGAGCGTGCCGCACGCGTGAATGCCGATTACGTGGAGGACTACACCAAAGGCGCAGTCAAGGGTCAGACGGGTTCGCTGACGGCCTTGCCCATCATCGAAACGCAGGCCGGTGACGTGTCGGCTTTCGTGCCGACCAACGTGATCTCGATCACCGACGGCCAGATCTTCCTCGAAACCAACCTGTTCAACGCCGGTATCCGCCCCGCCATCAACGCTGGTATCTCGGTGTCGCGCGTCGGGGGTGCGGCCCAGACCAAGCTGATCAAGAGCCTGTCCGGTGGCATCCGGACCGACCTCGCGCAGTACCGTGAGCTCGCCGCGTTCGCCCAGTTTGCCTCCGATCTCGACGAAGCCACCCGCAAACAGCTCGACCGCGGTGCCCGCGTGACCGAACTGCTCAAGCAGGCCCAGTACTCGCCGCTGTCGATCAGCCTGATGGCGGCCACCCTGTACGCCGTCAACAAAGGCCACATGGACGACGTCGATGTGAAGAAAATTCTGTCCTTCGAGTCCGGCCTGCACGCCTACCTGAAGGACAAGCACGCCGCTCTGCTGGCCAAGCTCGAAAGCGCCAAAGCCATGGACAAGGAAGCCGAAGCCGAGCTGGGCACGGCCATTGCCGGGTTCAAGAAGAACGGAACCTACTGATCCGGCGCGACAGCGACCGATTAAGGAGCAGCAATGGCAGCAGGCAAGGAAATACGCGGCAAGATCAAGTCGGTGGAAAACACCAAAAAGATCACCAAAGCCATGGAGATGGTGGCCGCCTCCAAGATGCGCAAGGCGCAGGATCGCATGCGCACGGCCCGCCCCTACAGCGAAAAAGTGCGTCAGATCGCCGCCAACCTGAGTCGGGCCAACCCCGAATACGTGCATCCCTTCATGGTGTCCAACACGGCGGCCAAGGTGGCCGGCATCATCGTCGTGACCACCGACAAAGGGTTGTGCGGCGGCATGAACACCAACATTCTGCGTCTGGTGACGAACCAGCTCAAGGATTTGCAAGCTGCAGGCCAAAGCGCCGAAGCGGTGGCCATCGGCAACAAGGGGCTGGGTTTTCTCAACCGCATCGGTGCCAAGGTGGTGTCGCATGTGACGGGCTTGGGGGACACCCCGCACCTCGACAAAATGGTCGGTGCGGTCAAGGTCATGCTCGACGCCTACGCCGAAGGTCGCATCAATTCGGTCAACCTGTGCTACACCCGCTTCATCAACACCATGAAGCAGGAGGCGGTGGTGCAGCAGCTTTTGCCGCTGAACACCGAAAACCTCGATCAGGGCGAGGCGGGCTACGATTGGGACTACCTCTACGAGCCCAGCGCCCAAGCGGTGATCGACGAACTGCTGGTGCGCTACATCGAGGCACAGGTCTATCAGGC
>DBAZ01000054.1 GCA_002291945.1 Tepidimonas sp. UBA997 | reverse complement strand
CATTGAGGCCGATCTGGCCGCCCGCGAGGTCGCGGCGGCAATGCCAAAAGTTCTGGCACTCGTATCCCATGGGCGATACTGCTTTCCCAGTTACGGCCCGCTTGCCAGAACTTTGGCCATTCAGGCCTGTCGATTTTCCCATGTAGTTCCTTCAAGAAGGGGGGTGTGACTGTTATGCCACAAATTACGTTTCGATAAATTCGACCTGGGCATTGATATGCGGAAGGGGGCCAGCGTGTCGGACGCCAACCGACTGCTGGAGATGAAGAACGCGCATGTGACCACTGGCCTGGCCACGCAGAAGCGCCCAGGGCTGACCCGTGTGGCGAACCTGGAGCCCGGTACCAGGGGCCTGTTTGCCGCCTTCGGCAAGCTGCACACGTTCTACGGCGGCGGCACCATCACCCATGCCAACCCGCTGTTTCAGGCCAACCGGGTGGCGCCGCCTTCTGGCTCATCGGTGGTGGCCGATGTGCCATTTGCCGATGTATTCAACGCCTTTATTTACTGCGCGGTGCAGTACGCCGACGGGCAAGTTCGCCACCACTACCTGGACGGCAGCCCGGCGACGCACATTGCAGATGCCAACTGCCCCAACACGCGGGCTTGTTTGAAGATCGCCAGCAAGATTTTTGCTGTGGGGGCCGGCAATGCCGATGTGGTGCGGTTTTCTAGGACTGGCAACCCGCGCGACTGGAGCGCGGCCAACGATGCGGGGTTTCTGCCCACCGGATTAAACAGTCGCGGCGACCGCGCCGCCAACGCGCTGGGCGTGTACCAGAGCAAGATGGTGGTGCTTACGCGCGACGGCGCACAGGTGTGGGCGGTTGATCCAGACCCCACGGCCATGCGGCTGGAGGACATCGTGGAGAACGTGGGGACAAGCTTCCCGCGCACGGTTGCCAACGTTGGGGGTGACCTGTATTTCCTGAGCGACTACGGTTTCCGCTCGATTACCACCCTGCAGCACACCAGCAACCTGGCCGATGTGGACGTGGGTTCGCCAATTGATGCCTTGGTGCGCCCAGAGCTGAAGGCGGCGGGCATCAGCCCCAAGAGCTTCTACTTCTACGGCACCGGCCAGTACGTGTGTGCGATTGGCAACCGACTGTTTGTGTACTCGATCAGCCGAACGGCTAGGATTGCCGCCTGGAGCCAGTATTTCCTAGGCGCACCCGTGGATGCGTTTGCCGAGTTAGGCCAAGAACTGTACATCCGATCAGGTGACACGGTGTACAAGCTGAACGAGGAAGTCAGCACGGACGACGGCACCCAGTACGAGGTGTTGATTCAACTGCCGTACATGGACCTGAAGAAGCCCGGCATTCTCAAGCAGGTGTGGGGTGCCGATGTGGTGGTGGACGGGTCGTGCTTCATGTCCATCGGGTTTGATGTGCGAGACCCAGACGCATTCACCCCCGAAGTGAAGGTAAAGGGCAACACCCGACCCAGCGGGTTGATTCCGGTGGAATGCACCGGCACCGAGTTCAGCATCCGACTGAGGAATTTCGACAACAAGCCGTTCAGAGTCGATGCAATCGGCTTGCATTGGAACGATTTGGGGCCGATCTGATGAAACTTCGACTGGCCACCCCCCATGACTTGCCTGCGCTGTGTGTGCTGGGCCGATTGATGCACGAGGAATCGACCTTCGCGCCGATGGATTACGACATCGACTGCGTGAAGGAAACGATCGCCGAACTGATGGAAAAAAGTCAGTTGGTGCTGGTGGCCGAGGATACAAACGGGGAAGTGATTGGCGGGATGCTGGGCAAGGTGACGCAAAGCTGGTTTGGTAAGGACATGGTGGCCAACGATCTGGCACTGTTCATCCACCCTGACCATCGAGGCGGCATGCTGGCGGTGAAGCTGATCAAGGCCTTTGTGGCCTGGGCGAAGCTGGCAGGGGCCAAGCAGATCAGGCCCGGCGTGATTACGGGCTGCGAAGTGGCCGAGTTGTTGTACGACCGATTGGGCTTCCGCCGATGCGGGGCCACATATGTGATGGAAGGAGCGTGATATGGGCGGCGGCGGCGGAGATGGCGGCGCGGGTGCGGCGCAGCGACAAGAGGCGGATCGGCAGGCGCGTATCAAGGCCGCCACGGACGCTATCAACCGGATTTTCAGCGGCACGCAGAGAGTCACTGGAACGCGCGTGATACCCGGCACACCGGGCGGGTATCAACAGCGGGCTACCCATATGGGCGAAGACAGTGCCCCGTGGGTAGAAAGCGTTTGGGTGCCAGGCACACCCGAAAGAACCGAAGCCTACGAGAGATGGGTTGATCCTCCAGGCGGCAACCCGCGCGAAGCGTTGTACGCCGCGCAGCGCGGTGCGGTATTTGACCTGAACCGGATGGAGGTGGATCGGCAGGCCACGGATGCCGAGCGCTTCAGCCGTTTTGGGCTGGCACGTTCCGGCCTGATGGGCGGATCGGCGCAGATTGACAGTGTGGCCGACATCAACCGGCGCACCAACGAGGGCCTGATGCGAGCCGGGGGCATTGCCGACCAGGCAGCCGCAGACCTTCGCGCCGCCGACGAGCAGGCTAGGGCCAACCTCATCAGCCTTGCGCAGTCGGGCATTGACACCGGCACCGCCGCATCCCAGGCGCTCAACAGTCTGCAAGTGAACAGCGCCAACGCGGCCAGCGCCAGAGCCGGGGCCACGGTGGGCGGGCTGTTTAATGACTTGAGTTCGGCCTACCTGATGCACCAAGCAAATGCCGGTCGCATGGCTGGCATGAACAATCCTGCGAACCAGCAGTGGTATGGCGTGTCGAATCCGCGTGCGGGGAACAGCGGCACCGTGATACGTTAAAGGAGAGTTGCGAAATGGACTTGTTTACCATTGCCTCTCTAGTTGCTGCGGTAGCTGGTGCTGGCATGCAATACAACGCAAGCCGCCAGGCACAGCAGCGGATGGAGGATGAGACCCGGCGCAGCCTAGAAAACCAGCGGCGTTTGCAGATGCAGGCCGAGAAAAAGGCCCTGGACACCGCCGCGAACTACGAGGTCCCGATACGGAAGGCTGAGCAGGGGCAGATTGCCGAGCGGCTGACGCAAGAACTGATTGCCCCGGTGAGCGAGAGCCAGGCCATTCGACAAGGCCAGCAAGCCACGCAAGGCAATGTGTCGGAAGACTACGTGACCGCCAAGGCCGCTAGCGATCTGAACACCATCAAACAGGCGCAGCAGTTGGCCCGGTTGCTGGGCAAGACCACCAGCGCATCCCGTTTGCGGATGAACGAAGGAATCCGCTTGACGGACGCTGGTATGGACATCGGACGACTGAACAACTTTTCACGCGGGCAGGCCGGTGCCGATCAGGTTGCCATCAACGCCGCCGGGCGGGTTGACCCCGGCCAGATGTTCCTTGGTTCGTTGCTGCAGGCCGGTGGCACGGCGGGCCTGTCGGCGGGCGGTGGCCGCGCGGTGACTTCGCGCGACTTGGCACTGGCCAACGCCAGTGCAGACCCGATTGGTGCGCTGAACGCCTCCAGAGGGTGGGCGATTGGTCAACCCCCGTCGGTGGCAGACCGCTTCAACAGTTTTGTGAGGGGCTTCCAATGATGACGACGCTGATGCGAGACCCCGCCGAAGGGTGGGCCGCAGCCGGACGGGGTATTGCCGGGGGCCTGGGGGCCTTGTTGAGCGGGGAGGCCGTGCGGCAGAAGGCCCGGATGGACGCCGAGGGCCAGCTCGCTGACATCTACTATCGCAACATGATGGGCAACCAGGCTGGTGCCAGCGCCAAGAGGCACGAGCAGGAGGCGACCGGGCTGCGTCTGACCAACGACGCGCGGGTTGCGCCGATCGACACCAACCTACCGGCATTCCTGCAGACCGCACAGCGCCTGTTTCAGATGACGGGCGACACCAACATGGAGCGCTTCGCCAATGCAGGCACAGCGCTCCAGACCCAAGGCATCCGCGATCAGGCGGCGGACAACGTGGGTGACGTTGACCTGATGAACCGCTTGAACACACTGGCTAAGCCGGGCGAGACCTACATGCCGTTTAACGCAGTGGGCAACACGGGTGGTGCCATCAATCAGGCTACAGGCGAAGGGGCGGTGTTTGATCAGGTTCTGCACAAGCTGTTTGACCAAGAGTCCAGAGCCAGGGCGGCGAAGGATCGAGGGGCCGCCAATGCGTCCAACGCATCGGCTGGGCGCAGCACGGCAGATGCAGACCTGACCCGTGAGCGCCTGAGCGTTTTGCGCACGACTGGCCGACTGCCGGGAACCATTGGGGGCGGGGAAGATGCCACCAACGCCAAAACCCGCAACGCAGTGATTGCGGCCATTGAGCGCGAGATGCCAGGCCTTTCTGACCAAGAGTTTGCCGCAGAGCTGGCGGTGCGCCTGAGCCGTCGCGGAATTGATGTGCCACCCGTCAACAAAAATCCGGCACCCGGTACGTCGGCCCCAAAAAATCCCAAACCCGAAGGCATGACGACGCAAATGGTGCTGGATCAAGCGCGAGCCGCTATTGCGCAGGGTAAAGACCGCGAAGCCGTAATTCAACGGCTGCGTGAAATGGGAGTTGATCCGAAAGGGTTGTAATGGCTGGCTTGTTTGATGATCTGCCCGACGACAAAAGGCGTTTTCCCGTGGGCAATGTATTTGCTGACTTGCCAACGGTAAGACCGCAGGCAGCGCCAACACACAGTTTGGCCGCAGGGGTTCTCTCTAGGGTATTGGGTCTGACAGGGGACTTTGTCGAAGGCGCGGCCCGTATTGGTGAGCAGGGCGGGGACTGGCTGGAATCCCGTGCACCACTCGCAGGTCTGACGCCCGAGCAGCTACAGCAGCGCCAACTAGAGCCGCTTTTCAGGGCGGCAGAATGGTTGCAGCGCCAGCAGCAGGCCATCAACTACCAGCCTAGCGTAAGCTGGGATCAGGTCAAGGAGTCCCCGATTAACCTGCCGCAGACGGGCACATTCGTTCTGGAGCAGGGCGTTACCAGCATCCCGGACATGGCCGCTGCGGTGTTGAACTTGCCGGGCTATGTTCTGTCCCGCACCAACGACATTGCAGGCGAACGGGCCACCAATGAAGGCCGCACCGATGCCGTGACCCTGGGTGACATGGCTAAGGCCGCGCCGGGCGCATTGGTCGAGGCCACGCTGGAGAGGCTGGCCACCAAGGCATTGCCTCTCAGCACAGTCACGGGCGGAAATGCTGGTGTGCGAATCGCCAAACAGGTTGGCCTACAGGCTGGCACCGAGGCGGTGGAAGAAACAGCCGCCTATACCGGGGAGACGGCGGGCACCCGCGCAGGTTTTCAAAGCCCCGAGGCGTTCGACCGCGCGATGGCCGGTGCATTGGTGGGTGGTGCATTGGGCGGCACGACACAGGGCGCAGGCGAAGTGTATGACGCCGCCATAGGCAGCCCCGAGCGCCAGTTAGCCCGCGCCATTGAGCAGGGCGCACAAGAGATTGCCGATGCCCGGCCAGACGCCAGCGCCATCCGCAACCTGTTTGCCGATTTGCCGCAAGCCCGGCGTGAAAGTGCACAGCAGAATGTCCAAAACGTACCATCAGCCCAGCGAGCCAAAACCCAAACCCCGCCAACTCAAGCGCCAGCGCCAGCAGCAGGCAATGCAGCAGCCCCCGTTGGAGTACCCGCAGAACCTGCCGACCCCGATCTGGAAGCCGATGGGATGATGTTTGACGATCTTGTGCCGCCTGAAGGCGAGGCGCAAGATCGACAGCCCGTCACGCAGCCTACACAACCCGGTACTACGGGCGAATGGGCGGCGGCATCCCGTCCGGCCCAGGCTGCCCCCATCCTGCAGAACCGCAATCGCGCCACGCCGTCGAGCATTGCGCAAATGCAGAGCATTGCTAACCAGCCCGACTATGGCCGACTGGGCTTTTCGCGCGACTTCGCCAATGGTGCGCCCGTGGTGGCCGGGGGCCAGATTGCGCCCGAGCAGATGGGCCGCGCCGATATGGCCGTTGCCAGCGATGGCCGCCGCATCCCCGTGCAGTATGCGGTGGTCGAGGTCTCTGATGTGCTGCCTTCCAACCAGGCAGACGGGACGCCCAACCCGGACTATGGCAACCAGTCGGTGCAGCGCATCCGCGCGATTGCCGGGAACGGTCGAATTGCCGGACTGCAGCTAGCCTACCACAAGGGCACAGCGCCGGGCTACCTGAGCGAGCTGGCCAGCGACCCCCTGCATGGGGTAAACCCTGATGTGATTCGCGCCATGCATGCGCCCGTGCTGGTGCGCGTGATGCCGACCGACCAAGTGACGCCCGACATTGGGGACGTGTCCAATACCGTGGGCAACCTGGACCTGTCGGCGGTGGAGCAGGCCAGCAACGACGCCCATCGGGTGGACTTGGGAACCCTGAGCTTTGCCGAGGACGGCAGCATCACCCATGAGGCGGTGCGTCAGTTTGTACGAGCCATGCCCCAGGCCGAGCAAGGCGGGCTGATTGACACAAACGGCCAGCCCACCAAGCAGGCGGTGGATCGCATCAATGCCGCCGTGTTTGCCAAGGCTTACGGCAACAACGAGCTGATCCGCCTGTTTGCCCAAGCCCAAGACCCCGAGGCGCGTAACGTGCTGTCGGCCCTGGCGCAGGCGGCACCGAAGATGGCCCGCCTGGAAGGCGCTGGTGCGCTGGACGTCCGCGACGTGGTGACGCAGGCCGCCGAGATTGCGGTGAACGCACGCCGAGAAGGCAAGGCCCTGTCGCTGGCCGCGCAGCAGATAGACATGGCCGCCGATCCCGATGTCGGCGTGGTGCTGGATTTGTTTGCCCGCAACGCGCGGACGGTTCGCCCAGTGGTGGAAGCGCTGGGGCGCATGGCGGACATGGCATACACTGAAGCGAACAAGCCCGCCGAAGATATGTTCGGTGCCGTGCCTCGCGCCAGCCGCACTGATGTCATCAACCAACTGAGACCCGAGAATGAACGAACAAGCCCGCAAGCTCTGGAAAACCCCGCAGGGGGCCAGCGTGTTGAACAAGTGGATGAAGGGCCAGCCCCTGAACCCGCAAGAGCAGCAACACCTGCAGAAGATCAAGCAGACCGAGCCGGTCAAGCCGAAGGGCTGACCAGCTACAGCCAGGCAGACATCGAGCAACGCCTGGAGCGCCTGGAGCAAGCCCAGCGCGAGCAAGAGCGCACCGACCGAAAAGCCGAAGCCGCCGAGCGTCAGCGCCAAGAGCACAGGAAAATTGAGCAGGCCAGTCGGGCCGCAGCCGACACGTTTAAACTGGGACAAGACCCGCTCGACAGCCTGACCGGCCAGCAGGACATTTTCAGCGTGCCCGCACAGGCGCGGACGGAACGTGACGCCCGCCGGCCCGGGTTGACTGCGGCGCGAAAAGGCGCAGCCGACTACAATGCAGAGGCACCACGGCGCACCTACACCGATGAACGACAACTACAACTCTTCCTCGATAATGGACCTGACGCAAGCCAGGCGGGGTCGCGTGGAGAGGCTGCCCAACGGTCAGCCGTGTCCGCCGTGGATGACCTACGATCCACCGAAACCTTACTTGGTCTCGCCCTGTCGCGTGATTACGCTGCCCGTCAAAGGGCCAGCCTCGTCGGACAACAAGTAAGCAGCGCCGAAGACCTGGCTGTTCTGGCTCAGGTGTACCGCGATCCCCGGTTTGAGACCTTCCGTGTCGTGTTCGTCAACGACTCGGGCAAGGTGGTGTCGCAGGTGGGCCTTACCAGCCGCCTGCCCGCATCGGCTCAAGTCATCATGGGTAATGATGTGGAAGGCTACCTACGCGAGTTGTCGGCCGCCGCGCGCAACCGTGGAGCCACCGGGTTTTACATGCTGCACAACCACCCCAGTGGCATCTCCAATCCAAGCATGGCTGACCTGTCGCTGACGCGGAAGTTTGCCTTGATTATGCCGTCGCTGCAGTTCAAGTCGCATGTGGTGATCGACACGAACGAGTATTCGGTGATCGACCGCGATGGACGCGCCGAAACCCTGAAAAAAGACTTTGGCCAGCCGGCGCCATTCCTCATGCAAGAGTGGGCCAATGTGATGATCACCGGCCCGTCCGATCTGATGTCTATGGCT
The DNA here is from genome assembly GCA_002291945.1 of Tepidimonas sp. UBA997. Taxonomy (GTDB): domain Bacteria; phylum Pseudomonadota; class Gammaproteobacteria; order Burkholderiales; family Burkholderiaceae_C; genus UBA997. Next base: position 3,216 of record DBAZ01000054.1, on the reverse strand, counting down.
AAGCGCCTACAGGTTGACGATGGTGCCGTTACCCTGATTCACACCGACAGCAAAAACAGGGTCAAGGCCATCACCACCATTCCGGCCTCTGCCAGCACGATGGACAAGCAGGAACTGAAGAAACTGGTGGTGAAGGCTTCGCTGCAGACGCAAGGTGCGCAGGTGTTTGCGGTTGGCCGCGATAGCCAGGCGCTGCGCCGCATCGGGAGCGTGGTGGTGGATGCCATCCATGTGGAAGACGGAAGCGGGAGCGTCAGCAGCTTGCGACGCACCGGCGATATTCCCGGCGGCTCGCCATTCCCTGGGGCCCGCCGCGCCCGCGTGAGCCCTGACACCAGTCCCGAGTTTGCCTACCTGCGCCGACAATCGCAGCCTGCAGCCGCGCAGCGCGTGGCAGAGCCGGTAATGGACCAGACCAACCCTAGCATCGTGCGTGAAGGCGGGCCAGAGTACAACCCGAGAAGCCTGCAAAGCGCAGCCGCCCCGTGGACGGTGCCTGAGCCGGGCGCGGGGGACGCGTTTATCCGCGCTATCCAGAACAACAAGGTCGATCTAAAGCGCTTGCGCGAAGCCATTGCCAAGCAGTACGGTGAACCTGCCGTGCAGGACGATGCCTACCTGGCCGAGGAGCTGTACCACGGCAAGGTAGCCGCACGGGTAAAGACCTTGCACAAGGATTACGTGGAACCCGTTTTGGCCAAGATTGCCGTGGCTGGCAAGAACGTGGGCCTGACACTGGACGATGTGAACCAGTACCTGCACGCCCGCCATGCGCCCGAGCGTAACGCGGCTATGAAAGCCATCAACCCCGACATGGACAACAATGAGGCATTGTCGGGGATGAGTGATGCAGAGGCCACTAAGATCATGGCTGACTTCAAAGCCAGCCCCAAATCCAAAGCGCTGGAGCAGATTACCCAAGCCGTGGATCAACTGCTGGCCGACAACCGCGCGATCATGGTGGCCGATGGGTTAGAAGACGCCGGGGTGATTCAGGCGTGGGAGGCGGCATACCGGCACTATGTGCCACTGCAACGCGACGTGCAAGGAACCAGCACCCCTAAAGGCATGGGCTTTAGCGTCAAAGGCCCCGAGTCCAAACGCGCCGTGGGTTCCAACCGGGCGGTGGTGAACATTCTGGGCAACATTGTGGCGCAGGCCGAGACCACGGCCATTCGCGCCGAAAAGGCCAAGGTGGGCCGGGCTTTACTTGCTATGGCGCGGCAGTACCCGAACCCTGATTTCTGGAAGGTGGATGTACCGCCGACCAAACCCAGGGTTAACCCAAAAACCGGCCTGGTGATGCGCAATGCTGTGGACCCGTTGTACCAGTCGGCAGACAACGTGGTGATGGTCAAGGACTTTGGGGAGGTGCATTTCGTTGTGTTCAATCCAGACAATGAACGCGCCATGATGGTGGCGCGGTCTATGAAGAATCTGGACTTCGACAAGATGCCGCGCTGGCTGCAGATTGCCAACAAGGGCACCCGTTTCATAGCGTCCCTGCTGACCGCACGCAATCCCGAATTCTGGGTGACCAACCTAGCCCGAGACATTCAGGGCGCACTTATCAACATGGACAGCACCGAGGCGGAAGGCATGCAGGCCAAAGCCATCCGCAACATGCCTAGCGCGTTCAAAGGCATGCGCTCCATGGTGCGCGGCGAGGGCGATGGCGAGTGGGCACGCTACGCCCGCGACATGGAGGAGGCGGGCGGAACCACGGGGTACATGCAGTCGTTTGACGATGACGATGCGCGGATGGACGATCTGCGCAAAGAGGTTGACCGGATGCAGCAAGGCAAGGCAGACCCGCGACGTTTGGGAAGGCTGACGCTGCAGTTCATTGATGACTACAACAACATCATTGAAAACGCGGTGCGCCTGTCGGTGTTCCAAGCTGCGCGTGATGCAGGTGTATCGACACCCAAGGCCGCCAGCATCGCCAAGAACATCACCATTAACTTTAACCGCAAGGGCAATGCCACACCGTCCATTAATGCTTTGTACATGTTCTTCAATGCCAGTGTGCAGGGCACGGCCCGCATGGCTCAGGCGCTAGCCAAGAGCCGCCGCACACAAGTGGTTGCGGGGGCTTTGGTGGGCATCGGCTTTTTGCTGGACATGTTTAACCGCATGGCGGCGGATGAGGACGAAGAAACCGGGCGAAACCAGTACGACCTAATCCCAGAGTTCGACAAGACGCGCAACTGGATCATCATGAACCCGATGCGCCCAGGCGAGTACGTGAAAATCCCGCTGCCGATTGGGTTCCACCTGTTCCCGAACGTGGGCCGTCTAGTGTCGGATGCCTTGTACAGGAAAGACCCGCGCAACGCGAGTGAGTACGGCTGGGCCATGGCAGGTATGGTGTTAAACACGTTTAGCCCATTTGGAACAGGCCCGTCGATTTCACAGTTTCTGTTGCCGACACTGGCCGATCCCTTGGTGCAGGTGTCCGAAAACAAAAACTTCATGGGCGGCCAGGTGTACAAACCTGCCGACCGTGGGTTTGGTTCGCCTGACCCCGCGCCAGCACATACACGCTACTTTGAGAGCACGCCCGATGTGTGGAAAGCCCTATCGAGGATGCTCAACGACTTGAGCGGTGGCGATGATGTGAAGCCGGGGGCCATCAATGTGGAGCCGGACATCTTCCGGCACACCTTCTACTCCCTTACTGGCGGCCCAGGCCGCGCACTGGACAGGACGGTCGATGTGTTTCAGTCCGAGGCACGAGGGCAGGAAACGAGCGTAAACCGGATGCCGTTTGCCAGCCGGTTCTATGGCGAAAACGACGACCGCCAGCGTGAGCGGGTGTTCTACGACGAACGCAAACGGGTGGCCGAAGCCAAAGCATCGTTTGACTACTACACCAAGGAAGGCCGCCGAGACCTTGCCCGCGAGGTGGCGGAGGAGCTGGGCGACGGCGACTATGGTGCGGGCCTGAGAAAGATGCGGGAGTTCAGCAGCACCAACACCACGGTGCGCCGACTGAATGCCCAAATCAAAGCCGAGATGGAGCGCCAGGCCAGCGGCGAGGATCGAGCTGAACAGCTACGCGCATTGCGAGAGCGCCGGACTGAGGTCATGGGTCGAGCCGTCAACGAGGAAAACTGACAAAAATCCGGCTCCACCCGTAAACGGCTGAAAAATGGGGCATCTGAAAGGATGCACCCATGGAGCTTCAGCCCGCACGCTGGAACGAGTACCCCA
>DBAZ01000025.1:19639-22539 GCA_002291945.1 Tepidimonas sp. UBA997 | reverse complement strand
GCTACACCTTCTGCATGATCGAGCACGACATGGACTTCATCGGCCGACTGTGCGATCCGGTGATCGTGATGGCCGAGGGGCGCGTGCTGGCCCAGGGTGCTGCTGCCGAAGTGATTGCCAACGAGCAGGTGATCGAGGCCTATCTGGGCCGTGGCCTGAAGAACAAAGCGGGGGTGGCGGCATGAGTTTCCTGATCGGTGCAGCGATGACCGGCGGCTACGGCGGTGCCGACATCCTCCACAATTGCACGATAGCAGTCGAAAAGGGCGAAATCGCCGTCATCGTCGGGCCCAACGGGGCCGGTAAATCCACCGCCATGAAGGCGATTTTCGGCATGCTCAAGTTGCGTCATGGGCAGGTGCTGTTCGATGGCGAAGACATCACGGCATTGGGTCCACAGCAGCGGGTGCTCAAGGGCATGGGCTTTGTGCCGCAGACGCACAACGTGTTCACCTCCCTGTCGGTGGAGGAAAACCTCGAAATGGGTGCCTTCATCCGCCGGGACGACTTCCGCCAGACCATGGAACAGGTGTTCGAACTGTTTCCCATCCTCAAGCAAAAGCGTCGCCAGCCGGCCGGCGAACTCTCGGGCGGTCAGCGGCAGCAGGTGGCGGTGGGCCGTGCGCTCATGACCCAGCCCAAGGTGCTGATGCTCGACGAACCCACGGCAGGCGTGTCGCCCATCGTGATGGACGAATTGTTTGACCGCATCATCGAAATCGCACGCACCGGCATTGCCATCCTGATGGTGGAGCAGAATGCCCGGCAGGCATTGAACATCGCGGACAAGGGGTACGTGCTGGTGCAAGGTGCCAATCGCTACACCGACACCGGGGCGGCTCTGATGGCCAACCCCGAAGTCCGCCGAACCTTCCTGGGAGGCTGAGCATGGCCGACTTTCTCAACGCTTTCGTACTTCTGAGCAATTTCGTCATCATTCCCGCCGCCACCTACGGCAGTCAACTGGCGCTGGGTGCGCTGGGCGTGACTCTGGTGTTTGGCATTCTGCGTTTTTCCAACTTTGCCCACGGCGACACCATGGCCTTCGGCACCATGATCACCATTTTGCTGACTTGGTGGCTGCAGGGGCAGGGCATAGGCCTGGGCTTTTTGCCCACCGCCTTGCTGGGCATCCCGTTGGCCGTGGCGGCCACCGTGGTGTTCGTGCTGCTGACCGATCGCTGGGTCTATCGCTACCACCGCGTCAAAAAGGCACCGGCAGTGGTGTTCCTGATTGCCTCGGTCGGCGTCATGTTCCTCATGAACGGTATCGTGCGCTTCGTCATCGGGCCGGGTGACCAGCGTTTCGAAGATGGTGAGCGCTTCATCATCAGCGTGCAGCAGTTCCGCGAGTTCACCGGCCTGACGGAAGGGCTGGCTTTTCGCACCAGCCAAGGCCTGACCATCGTGACGGCCATCCTGGTGGTGGCAGTGCTGTTCTGGTTCCTGGAGCGCACCCGCACCGGCAAGTCGATGCGGGCCTATTCCGACAACGAGAACCTGGCGCTGCTCTCGGGCATCAACCCCGACCGGGTGGTGATGATCACCTGGATCATCGCCGCCACCCTGGCCACGCTGGCCGGTGTGCTGTACGGGCTGGACAAGGGCTTTCGCCCCTTCACCTACTTCCAGTTGCTGCTGCCGATTTTTGCCGCCGCCATTGTGGGTGGCCTAGGCAGCCCGCTGGGTGCGATTGCCGGAGGCTTCATCGTCGCGTTTTCCGAAGTCATCCTGACGTACGCCTACCGCCGCTTCTTCACCTACCTGATGCCGCAAGGCTGGGAATCCGATGGACTGATGCAGTTGCTATCGACCGACTACAAATTCGCGGTGTCTTTCGTCATTCTGGTGCTGGTGCTGCTGATCAAGCCGACCGGCCTGTTTGGAGGTAAGTCGTCATGAATCAACTCTTGAGCCATAAAGTTCAGCCGCCGCTCTTGTTCGCCCTCATGGGGCTGGCCTTTGTGCTGGTTGGCACCATGCAAAGCTGGTCGCTATCGCTGACCGTTCTGAACTATGCCGTGATCGCCGCCATCATGGCGCTCGGCCTGAACGTGCAGTGGGGCTATGCCGGCCTGTTCAACGTCGGTTTGATGGGTTTTGCCGCCCTCGGTGGCATTGCCGCCGTGCTGGTGGCCATGCCACCCACCCAAGAAGCCTGGGACGCCGGCGGTGCCGGCATCCTGACCGCCCTGCTGATGGCCCTCATCACCGTGGTGCTGGCCATCGTGGCGCACAACAAGCTGCCGCCAGGCCGGGCCCGTCGGCTCACCATGACGGCCATTCTGGTGCTGGGCTACGTGGTGTCGCGCTACTACTACGGGTCGGCGGTCTCGATCATCGAGTCCATCAACCCATCGCAGACCGGCTACCTGGGCGGTGCCGGTCTGCCGATTTTGCTGTCCTGGATCGTGGGGGGGCTGCTGGCCGCCTGTGCTGCCTGGCTGATCGGGAAAATCACGCTCGGCCTGCGTTCGGACTACCTGGCGATTGCCACCTTGGGTATTTCAGAGATCATCCTGGCCGTGATGCGCAACGAGGCCTGGCTGACCCGGGGCGTCAACAACGTCAATGGCTTGCCAAGGCCGGTGCCGTTCGAAATCGATCTGGTGCAGACCCTCTGGGTGCAGGACTGGGCGGCGCGTTTCGGCGTGCAGGTGATGGACTTCGCCTCCATCCTGGTGCGGCTGAGCTATCTGGCCTTGTCGGTGGGTGTGCTGCTGCTGCTGTTCTGGCTGGCCCAGACGGCCATCAAGTCGCCCTGGGGCCGCATGATGCGTGCCATCCGCGACAACGAAACCGCGGCCGAAGCCATGGGCAAGCACGTGACCGGCCGCCACCTGCAGGTGTTCGTGATCGGTTCGGCCATCGTCGGCATAGCCGGTGCCATGCTGGTGACG